>DATHQS010000046.1:0-27714 GCA_035482455.1 Candidatus Acidiferrales bacterium
CGAGCGTACGCTGGAGCGGACGAGGGCGGTTGCGCCCGGATTCGACGGCTATATCTGGGCACCGGATGTGGTGCGGGTGAATGGCCGGTTTTTTCTTTATTACTCGGTGTCGGCGTGGGGTAAGCAGACTTCCGCGATCGAGCTGGCGACGAATGCCACGCTCGATCCATCCGCAAAAAACTTCCAGTGGCACGACGCCGGCGAAGTCATCCATTCCACCAACGGCTACGCCTACAACACGATCGACCCCAGCGCATTTCTGGACACCGACGGGCGGCTCTGGCTCGCGTTCGGCTCGTACTGGCAGGGGATTTACCTCACTGAACTTGATCCGCAGACCGGCCTGCGCAAGGCGGCCAATGTGCCGCCCCAGCAACTCGCATGGAACCATTCCATCGAAGCCTCGTGCCTG
Source organism: Candidatus Acidiferrales bacterium (assembly GCA_035482455.1). Taxonomy (GTDB): domain Bacteria; phylum Verrucomicrobiota; class Verrucomicrobiia; order Limisphaerales; family UBA11358; genus UBA11358. Next base: position 413 of record DATHQS010000046.1, read on the forward strand.
ACGCGGCATGATAAATATTACTATCTCTTCGTGAACTGGGGACAATGTTGCAAGGGCACCAACAGCACCTACGAGGTGCGCATCGGTCGTGCGGAAAAAATCACCGGCCCGTATCGCGACCGGGATGGCAACGACCTCGCCACCGGTGGCGGCTCGCCCTTTCTGCAAAGCAGCGGACGCTTCATCGGCCCCGGCCACATCGGCATCGTGGACGATGGCGGCACCAACGGCGTGACACATTTCAGTTATCACTACTACGATGCAGACACGCACGGCCGTTCACGTTTGGCCATCGGGAAAATCGATTGGAGCAGCGGCTGGCCGGTGCCGGTGAATTAAGCTGATAACAACGTACCCGCCTTCACCGGATGTCCGGCGAGGAACTGCGCAGTGGTGAGCCGCTTGCCGCCTTCCAGTTGAAGTTCGAGAATGCGTACCGCGCCCTGCCCGCAAGCCACGGTGATCCCTTCTTTGTCAGCGGACAACACCTCCCCTGCCCGGCCGGATTTTTCCACGACTTCAAGCTTCCAGATTTTCAGCAATTGCGGTTTCGGCACCGCCAGCAAAAAGGTGAATGCCCCCGGCCACGGTGTAAAAGCCCGCAATCGGTTCCAGACCTGCCTCGCCGACAAGTTCCAGTCAATCTGCCCGTCTTCCTTTTTGATCTTCGCGGCATAGGTCGAGCCTTCCGCCGGTTGTGGTTGCGGCCGGGTCTTGCCTGCGACGTAATCCGGGATGGTTTCCACCAGCAGTTGCGCGCCAAGTTGGGCCAGGCGGTCATGCAAGACTTGCGAATCATCCGCCGGCACGATCGCCGTGCGGCTCAGGGAAAGAACCGGCCCGGTGTCGAGGCCCGCATCCATCTTCATGATCGTCACCCCGGTCTCGGCATCGCCATTCGCGATGGCCCACTGGATCGGCGCCGCCCCGCGATATTTGGGCAGCAATGAAGTGTGAACATTGAGACATCCGTGCGGCGGCAGATCCAAGATGCTTTGGGGTAAAATCTGGCCGTAAGCCACCACGACGATCAAGTCCGGCTTGAACGCACGCAATTCAGCGATGAAAGCCTCATCCCGCGCCTTCAACGGCTGCATCACCGGCAGGTTCAACTTCTGCGCCAGAACCTTGACGGGTGATGGCTGCAGCTTAAGGTCACGTCCCTTCGGCTTGTCCGGTTGGGTCACGACGGCTGCGACTTGGAACCGGACATCGCCACAAAGTTTCTCCAAGCTGGCGCAGGACAGTTCCGCTGTGCCCATGAAAATGATCCGCAGCGCCGTCATGGCCGCGTTATTTTTTCGCCACGTGACGCAGGATGTCCACCAGCACCTTGGCCGGCGACTGGTCGGCATTGATGTTGTGCACGAGTTTGCGCCCGTAGAATTTCAGGACCGGCTTGGTCTCGTTTTCGTAGACATGCAGACGGTCGCGGATGACATTCAGGTTGGCGTCATCAAGGCGGTTTTCCTTCACGGCACGGCGCTGGATGCGGGCGATGAGCTTTTCCTCGTCCGATGAGCGCATGTAAAAAACCGCGGTGACGTCGAGCGTACTCTTGAGGATTTTTGCCTGTGCGACATTGCGCGGAATGCCGTCCAGCACCAGCGTGTCGGTTTCAGGATGGAACCGGCCGATTTTGGTGTTGTTCTCGATGAAATGCCGCCACAACTCAATGGTCGGCTTGTCGGGCACCAGCTGGCCGCGGCCGGAATATTCGATAAACAGCCGGCCCAGCGGGCTGTCCGCGCGCAGGTTGCGGAACACGTCACCGCAAGCACAATGGTAGAAGTTCGGGACAGAGCCCAGAATTTTGCCCTGCGTACCTTTGCCCACACCGGGGGCGCCAAAAAGAAGGATGCTGCGGTATTTCAATGCGTCTTGGGGTTGAGTTTGATTTCCTGAATGTCGGCCATCGCCACCGTGACCTGGCCACGGGGGGTCTCAAAAATGACTTCCGCCGCGCCGATCTGGGCGATGTGTTCAACCGTCAGCACATCCTTCATCGTTTTTACTTCCATGGAGAACTTTTTCGCCTGTTCGCCACTTGCCCCGCCGATGAACGCCGCAAACCGCGTTTCAATAAAACGTTTGTTGAAGGTGAACTTGCCGCGGGAATAAACCTGCGCTTCCGGCTTCTTCTCCTTGTCTGTTTCCTCCTGCGGTTTCCAGGAGGCCTCGCCGATCTGGATCTGCTCCTGCGGTTTGGAACCGGGCGCCGGGGGGGCGGCCGCCGGATTCTCTTCCGGGGGCGGCGGCTCCACATGCATCGGCATGATCAGGAAGATGACCGGCCCGATGATCGGCAGCACGGCGGCCAGCCCCATGACCTGGGCTGCGGCCCGTGCCTTCACGATGGAGATTTCAAATGCCGCATACAGGTTCGCCGCATAAACCACCAGCAGGATGAACAATCCCAGACCCGACTTGAACAATCCGCCAAAGATTGAGGGGCTTGCCGGCAGTTCCGGACGCACCACCGCGTTGACCGTGATTTCCGCCTTGGCCGGACGTTCGGCCTCGGTGGGCAAAATGAACGGCTCGACAAATGCCTTGAGCTTCGGATTCGCCGAAAGCTGTTTCAAGGTGTCCTGCGAAAATCGGGCCCACGCTATGTTTGTGTACACCTCCTCGGTCGTATGGATCATGATGCCGCTGTCATCCGGCTTCACGATTTCACCGGACAACGACCCGCCATCCGCCAGCGAATACGTGTCCGCGGCGGCGGCCAAGGCAACGACGCCCAACCACAGACTGAATACCAAAAGGATTTTACGCACAACGTTTTTCTAGCAGAGCAGGCTGGGCGGCGAAAGCAAATTCGATTTGTTAAAGCCGGCCATCCGCCATATGCCCCGCCCGTGAAAGCAAAAAACCCGCGCATTCAAATTGAACACGCGGGTCTTGAAAGTGGTGCCCCGGCACGGACTCGAACCGTGGACCAATTGATTAAGAGTCAACTGCTCTACCAACTGAGCTACCGAGGCATACCCGGCCGGCCCTGGTTTTACCCCGGCCGAAACGGACGGGGAATCTATCAAACTTTTCCCCGGCTGCAAGCGCGGATTTATCGGGCCGTTACTTGCTGATGCCCCGCTCGCTCGCCCGCACGAACTGGATGAGATGCTTCAGTTCAGGCAGTTGCGGCAGATCCCTTTCAATTTTCGCCAGCGCGTTGGTCCCGCCCAGGTCGCTGCGGAAAAGAATTTTATAGGCCTTTTTCAACGCATTCTGCGCCTCCTCGGAAACGCCGTTGCGTTCCAGCCCGATCTTGTTGATCGTGCGCGAACCGGCCGGGCTGCCATCGCAGATCATGTACGGCGGTATGTCCTGCACCACCTTCGAGCAGCCGCCGATCATCGACATCGTGCCGATCCGGCAATACTGGTGCACCGCCGCCAGTCCGCCGATCACCGCCCGGTCTTCCACGATGACATGGCCGCCCAACGTGGCGACATTGATCATCGTGACATGGTTCCCCAATTGGACGTTATGGGCGATATGCCCGTAGGCAAGGATGTGATTATGCGAACCGATCCGCGTATAACCGCCCTCGCCGCCCGGGCCGTGGATGGACACATATTCGCGAAAAATATTATGGCTCCCGATGACCGTCCGGTTGATGCCGCTCTTCACCTTCGTATCCTGCGCACCCAGGCCGATGCTGCAAAAAGGATAGATGTCATTCTCCCGCCCGATGCTCGTGTGGCCGTCCACCACGATGTGCGAATGCAGCCGGCACTTCTCACCGATCTCCACGTTTTCCCCGATCACACAATAGGGTCCTATTTCGCAACCGGCGCCGATCTTTGCCGTGGGGTGGATGATGGCCGTCAGATGGATTAGCTTCGATTTCTTTTTCGTGGGCACAAGTTTATGGGTAAAAAAATTGGAATGATTGGAGGTTGGGGTTTGGTTCAGACATCGCGCAGCATGAAGGTCACTTCCGCCTCGCTGACCACGTCGCCGTCGACCTTGCACACGCCCTTGGCTTTGCAGATTTTTCCGCGCGCCTTCATCATGTCCACCTCGATCACCAGCGAATCGCCCGGCAGCACCGGCTTGCGCCATTTCACATCCTCCGCGGACATGAAATACGCGATCTGCTTGCCCGGCACCGAATTTTGCATCATCAGCAGCCCGCCCACCTGCGCCATCGCCTCGAGTTGCAAAACGCCCGGCATGATCGGGTGCCCGGGAAAATGGCCCTGGAAAAACGGCTCGTTGATCGTCACGTTTTTCAACGCCGTGATCTTCTTGGCATCCATCGACAGCACCCGGTCCACCAGCAGGAACGGATAGCGATGCGGCAGGTACTTCATCACCTCGTTGATGTCCATCGCGCCCGAGGCGGTGGGTTGCGTTTCCGGCGCGGCCTTCCCGGGTGGTGTCAACGCCTGCGCCACGCGCAATGGCCGGCTCAATTGTTCCAAAATTTTCCGTGCGAGGTCGCAGTTGGCCGCATGGCCGGGCCGCACCGCCACCACGTGCGCCTTCAGCGGCTTGCCCAGCAGCGCCAGGTCGCCGATGATGTCGCTGATCTTGTGCCGGACAAATTCCTCGTGGTAACGCAGCGGCTCCGTCGTCAGCACCGCATCGTCGCGGATCACGATTGCGCTCTCCAAACTGCCGCCCTTGATCAGCCCGTTCTTGAACAGGTATTCCAGCTCCTCAAAAAACACGAACGTCCGCGCATGGCACAGCTCCTTCTCCCACGTCTTCGGCGTGATCTCCGTCGAATAAAACTGCGTGAACCGGTTCCGCTTGTCCGTGCTCGTGCACGTGATCTTGAAATTCTCGTCCGGAAAAACCGTCATCAACGTGTCCCCCAAGCGCAGCTCGATCGGTTCCGTCAGCGTGATGTATTCCCGCTTCTCCGGCAGTTCCTTGAGCCCGGCCGCCTTGATCACCGCCGTGAAATCCCGCGAGCTCCCGTCCGCGATCGGCGGCTCGTTGGCGTCCAGCTCGATCACCGCGTTGTCCACGCCCAGCCCCACCAATGCGGCCAGCACATGTTCCACCGTATGGATTTTTACATTCCCCTTCGCCAGCGTGGTCGAGCGGTTCGTGATGGAAATGTTTTCCACCTTTGCCTCCACCTCCGGTTTGCCGTCCAGGTCCGTGCGCCGGAAGATGAACCCGCTGTTGGCCGCCGCAGGCAGGATCGCCATGTTCACCCGGTTGCCGCTGTGCAGGCCGATGCCCGAAAAGTTCGCGGTCTTATTGAGAGTCTGCTGGTTGAGCACGCGCAAATTAGACATAAGGCAGACGTGATTTGCAAGGTCACAGTGCGTCCGGCACCTTCAATTTCTCCAGATTCACCCCCTCGCGCAGCGCCACCGTCGCCTCCACCTTCGGCACGTACATCTGCGTCTCCGCCGGCAGATGCGTCGCAATCCCCTCGTAGCTCTTCGCCCCGTAACGCGCCAGCGTCTTCGCCACCCGCCCTTCCCCGCAATTATACGCCGCCACCGCCAGCCGCCAGTCGCCGAACTGCGCATGCAGCTTGTGCAACAGCTTCGCCGCCGCGTGCGCCGCCGGCTCCGCCTGCTTCCGCTCATCAAACGGCCACAGGCTCAGGCCATACTCCTTCGCCGTCGCCGGCATCAGTTGGAACATCCCCAGCGCCCCCGCCGGGCTTTCCGCGCCCGCATCAAATCCGGACTCCACCTCCGCCAGCCACACCAGCTCCGCCGGCACCTTCTCGCTCACAAAGATCGGCTTCAATTCCGGCACCAGCTCCGCCGCCGCCTTCGGCCACGGACGCGGCGCCACCTTCTTCACCCAGATCTCTTGTTCCGCCTTGAACGACGGATTGGCCCCTCGCACCGTGCTGACAATATTCGTCACCACCTTCGGAGGCGGCGCGTTCGTTCCGGTCCCCGTCACTGGTGCGGCCGCCGCCGCCTGCATCTCCTGCGCCGCCTCAAAATAATCCATCCGCGACCGCAACCACGCCGCATACGGTTGCGTCTCCTCATGCGCCTCCAGCAACGGCAACACCGTCGTCACCGCCGTGTTCAACTGCGCCAGGTCCAGCACATAATCCCCCTTCAGATAATCCTGGTAATGCTTCAGGAAATCCTCCACCTGCGTCCGGTCCACCCCCTGCAACGCCTGCAACACGTCATCATCCAGGTTCGCCTGCGCCCACGACTGCGCCGCGTCCATCAGGCCGTTCACATCAATCGTCACCGTGTTGGCGTCATTCGTCTGCGCCGGCGCCAGCCGGCACAACAGCAACAGCGTCACAATAATCAGCGCTCTTAGTTTCACGGGCCAATCATAATTCATTTTCATAACAGTTCAAATCCGGTAAGCACCGGCCTTTCCTCCTCGTCCTCGTTCTCGTTCTCGTCCTCGATTCATAGTTTTGGTCGGATTAGGTCGGATTTACCCGGATAAACTGGTTGTGCCCTTCCACGGAGCGCAGGTCTGCCTGTCGCGCCGGGTGGCCGTACGCTAGTGCCTTTCATAAAATTTTTTATTTTTCCGTCGTAGATCATCGAATATCGTCGCAGATCATCGTAGTTCATGGTGTTTGGGCTTGCTGGCGGCTGACGGTTTTCAGAAATGGGCGGCGGTTGTGTCCCGCTCCGAGCGGAACCAGCCGCAGCACTTTGTTTGCAACCGACGCAGGCACGCCTCCAAGCGGCATTCGCCCGCCCATCCGTCATTTGGCGGCCGTACGCCGGTACTTTGACATTTATGTCTGTCATACCCCCGACCGTATCACAGACCTTCAAAACTTGAATTTGTGTGGGGAATGTAGAATGCAGATTTTTGCCATATTTCTGCAAAAAATCGGAGTGGGAATGCCTCCCCAACCAAAAAATGGAAAATGCTTTCGCTAATGGTATAAAATAAATGATTTGCAAATGATGACCCAAGCCAAAAATCGGACAAAAACACAAAAACATTGGCATTTCTAAAGATTTGTAGCAGACGAGGTAACGAGGCTCTAACTGAAACTTCTACGTTTCAATCTCCGTGCAGGCGACGAGGTGACGAGTCGTTTTCCATCCCGCATCCCACATCGCCCCGCCTCCGTCCCTATCGCTTCAACTCTTTAACCCTTTAACCCATCTCCGCCAAACCGTTTCCGCTTTTTCCCCAATGGCATTGGCCTATTGAAGGATTTGCAGGCGACGACGTTAGGAGTCGTTTCCCAATCCAACCATCCAATCATCCATCAATCACGATATCCCACCCACCACGTGGAGCGCAGCGATTTACGCGGTATCCAACAGTTACAACCCCTTATTGACACGCAAGAAAACAAGAATTATAACCGTAAACATGACTTCGGGATTAACCGCAAAACTGCGGTCGAATAACTGTTAGGCATCATTACGCCACATGACCAAGACCGGGTTCATTTTTGCACGGCGCCGTTTCCAGCGTGAGATTGGCTGGTTGGGTGTGGTCTGGCTCGTCTTATGGCTGGGCGCATTTTTGGGAGTTGGCGGGGTATTTAGGTATTGGCTCCATGATCACAATGTCGTGTTTTATCTTTTCATCGTCACCGCTGTTCTTGGCTTTGTTGTCCCGATGTTTTTCCTGTCCAGGTTTCTGCACCGAAAACATCGGATGATTTGCCCCTCGTGCGGTTGCTGGCTGGTAAATCCACGTTCCATTGAGGATACTGGCCGGTGTCCAAAAATGTCAGTCGGAGGTATTCCATGACGCCTGACCAGTCGCCGGCCTGTCGAGCCGTAGCTTCGGAGCGAAGGCTGACGGCGCTGGCAGTTCCGCTATCGCGGTTCACGCCTCGAATAAGGCATGGCTCAGCTTGGGTCGTTAGGCGGCAGTGAACGCATCCGTGATACCAATGTCTAAATCCATAAACATGAAGGCGCTGCTGACCATTTCTTGCATTGCTGTATTGGTTTTGTTTGGCATCAGCGTCATCATTGCTTCTGGCGAATCACCGATTATTTCTTCAAGCATATCGCCTGTTGTTTTGACAGCATCGCTTTCAAGGCAGCCGGTTGAGCCATCGAGTCCTTCGCCGGGCGTTTATTCCGCGGCCCCATACTCGATGATAGTTGTTATTCCGGAGCCAGTTGATTCAGGCATGGTCGTCGCAAAGGGTGATGCTTCCTTATTTACGATGCCCTGCATTAAACCCGAGACGAGACTTGAGAGACGATGATGCCGCCTAACCAGTCACCGGCCTGCCACGCCGTAGCTGCGCGAAGGCGGGCCTCTCGAGCCGAAGCCAAGCGAAGGCCGAAGCCAACGCCTATTGGCCATCGCCGTTTCGCTATCGCGGTTTACGTCACGCATACGGCGTGGCTCAGCTTTTGTCGTTAGGCCACATATGAACACCTCAAAAATTAAATTAGGATATTGGCTGATTGGTGCATATATCGCTGGTCCCATTTTTGTAACTTTAGTCACCTTGGCGATTTGCTTCCTGCTCGGCTATCAGCCAGACGAGGCGGGCTCGAAGTCATATTTTGTATTAGGATTTGATATTGGTGGGCTTTTGTCTGGCTTTAGCATGATTGGCATTTTTTCAGTTATCACGATTCCGACCGGTATATTGGCTTTGGTTTTATTCAGAGCTTATCTCCGAAGGAAGCAAGTATGACGGCCTTGTGGCCCAACCAGTCGCCGGCCTGTCGAGCCGAAGCAAAGCGAAGGCTGAGGCCAACGGGGTTGGCCACCGCCGGTTCACGCTTGAGCATCCGGGTTTACCCTGCCACAGTTCCCGCGTGTCCCGCCGTCGCGGGATTGGATCGTTAGGCGTGCAATCAACACCCCGCATTTTATGAAGCGTAAGCACTGGATCATCGGCGTCCTGATCCTTTCGCTACTGCTGCTGGTCTGCGCACGAGTCTCTATGGCCAAGTCATACATGCAGCAGCAGATCGAGCGACTCACACGAACGGGTTACCCTGGCTACAAAATTTCCAAGTGCGACCCTCTTCGGTATTCAGATGACGGGCGCTTCATGTGTATCACTGTAAAAGCGGAACGTATGGGCGACTCACATACCATCGAGATAGACTTCCCGTGGAATCCGTTTACGTCACCGGTGCATAGGATTTAGCCAATATGACAAACACGCCTAACCATGCGCCGTCCCGTCGAGCCGTAGCTGCGGAGCGAAGGCTGATGGCGCTGATGGCCACCGTGCTACGGTTTTCGCCATCGGTTCACATATGCCATTATGAAAACTAGATCCCTTGCTCTGGCAACAATCAGTCTCTTGGCGTTCGCCGGCTGCGCGACCACCCATGAGCCTACCTATTCTACCGTGCTGGAAGGGATGACCCGCAATGTTTTGCGCTACAATTTCGGCGAGCCATTGCGGATCGAGCCCCGCGCCGCCGGTGGCGAGGATTGGTATTACAATTTCTCCACCTGGCAGACCCAACCGACCGGATCCACCAGCACCGGCAATGAATTTGGCGAGCGCACCTCCTCCGTCAACGCCGGTTTGAGTTTCTCGAAACAAGTCGTGGCGCGTCCCGTCCATCTCTCGTCCGATGGCTTCGTGGTTCCGCCGCTCCCTGAAGGAAAAGTCGTAAAAAACTAGAGCATTGACAGAAATGATGTAGCACAGCCAAGCCTATTCCGCCGGCGGCGCGGGACTGGCCTCCGGCGCGGGAAGCCAGGCATGCTTTTGGAGGCAGGCCACCAGGTCGGCACGGTTGGGAACCTTGACCAGATAATCATTCGCGCCCGCCTTGAGGGCATCCTGTACAAATATCGGATCTTCCTTGGTCGTCAGGATGATCACCGGCGTGTCCTTGGTCTCCGGCGTTTCCCGGTAGCGCCGCACCATGGTCAGGCCGTTGATGTCCGGCATGACCAGATCTTGCAGGATGACGGTGGGTCGGATCTCCTTGGCCTTTTTGATGGCATCCCAGGCGCTCTGGCAGTAATGCAGTTCGATGCACGGTTCATTCACCAGCAGACGGCGGATGAGTTCGCCGGTCATCGGCCGGTCATCCACCAACAAGACGACAATCCGGCGGGAGGTGGCGGTCCTTTGGGGACCGGATTCAGGCGGGTTTTCAGTGTTCATGGGGTGCGTTGTTGAAATGGTTTTGGTTTCAGGCCGGGCCGGGCGGCCGGCCTTCCTTGGCGGTCGAAAGTGCCTTTTGCACACAGTCCGGGCAGAGGCTTTGGGCCAGGTTCATGCCGGCATGTTCTTGCATGTAACCTTCAATGCTCTGCCAATAGTTCTGATCATTGCGGATTTTTTTGCAGACACAGCAGATCGGCAGCATCCCGTGCAGCTTTTTTATTTTCGCCAAAGCCTCGGTCAGTTCCTCATGGGTGCGGATCAGGAACGCGTTTTTGTCCAGCAACTGGCGCTGGTTTTCGCGCAGGGCGGTGAACGCCTCGTCCCGCTGCACCCGGTTCCAGTACACTTTCGAGTGGTAACGAAGCCGGGCGAGCAGTTCCAATTGGTCCGGCAGCTTGACCACGTAATCATTGGCCCCGGCGGCAAAGGCGTCGCTTTTCAGCTGGGCCTCCTCCCGCGTGGAAAGCATGATGATGGGCGTGTCGGCGGTCGCCGGCTGGGCGCGATATTCCCGGACCAGCGCCAGGCCGTCCTTCTGCGGCATCACCAGATCCTGGAGGATGACCGTGGGTTGCAACCGGCCGGCGGTGGCGGCCGCCACCAGCGGGTCGCTGCAGTAATGAAATTCAAGGTCGGGTATGCCGGCCACCCCCTGCTTCACCGCCGCGGCCACAATGGGCTGATCATCCACCAGCAGGATGTTCATCTTGAAATTTGCGCCGGGCGTGGCGGCCGGCGGGCTGGCGATATCATTCATGCGGCGCCTCCTTTGCCGGGCGGATTCGCCGCGAGGTAGGCGTCCATCTGGCGCATCCATTCATCATAACATTCCGGGCAATAACTGTGGCTGAACTTCACTTCCGTATGTTGGGACAGGTATTTTTCAATCTGCTGCCAGTAGTTCTTGTCGTCGCGTATCCGTTTGCACTGGCCGCACATCGGCAGCAGTTCCCGCAGTTGCTGGATTTGGGCCAGGGCGGTTTCCACCTCCTGGCAGCACCTGGTCATTTCCTTGTTCTTTTCCGTCAGGTGGAGTTCGCTTTCCTTCAGGGCGTGAAACGCCTCGTCCCGCTGCCGGCTGAGCAGGTGGGCGCGGGAATGGTAGCGCAGACGGGCCACCAGTTCGATCCGGTCGGGAAGTTTGACCAGGTAATCGTTGGCCCCCTGTTCAAAGGCGCGCTCTTTCATGACGGCATCCTCCCGGACCGACAGCACCAGGATGGGCGTTTCGCGGGTGGCCGGATTGTCCCGCAACTGGCGGAGCAAGGTCAGTCCGTCCATGTCGGGCATCAACAAATCCAGCAGGATGACCGTGGGATGGATCCGGTTGGCGGTTGTCACCGCCTCCTGCGCGTCGGCACAGTGCTGAAAATCCATGTCGGACTCCCGGGCGATCATCCGGCGCACGGCTTCACCTACCATGGCCTGGTCATCCACCAGCAGCACCAAGGCATTGAAGGTGGCCTCCGGCGGGCTGGCGGGATGCGATGCTGGGTTGGACATGATTATTAATTATTGCTCAACAGCAACTTATCACACATTCACGCGGCAGCGACGCACAATCGCCGCCGCAATTTGATCCAACGGCAGCACTTCCACCGCCGCGTTCAACTGGGCCGCCGCCTTGGGCATGCCATATACCGCGCAGGTGGCCTGATCCTGGGCGATGGTGTGCGCGCCGGCATCTCGCAACGCCTTCAAACCCTCCGCGCCGTCGCGCCCCATGCCGGTCAGCAACACGCCCACCACCTCGCCCCGCCAATGCCGGGCCACGCTCTCAAAAAAAACATTCACCGACGGACGGTAAAAATAATCCGCCGGCTCCTCGATGTAGCCGAGCTGCTGCGACCGTGTCAGCCGCAGATGGTCGTTGGTGCCCGCCACCAGCACCGTGCCGGGCGTGATCGGGTCGCCCTCCCGCGCCAGCCGGACCGGCAGCGTGGATTGGCTGTTGAGCCACTCGGCCAGGGCGCTGGCGAACTGCACGTCCACATGCTGGATGATGACCACCGCGGCGGGAAATTTCTTGGGCAATCGTGATAAGATCGCCACCAACGCCGCCGGTCCGCCGGCCGATGTGCCGATGGCCAACAACTGCGCCTTGGCGGCGGCGGGTAAAATGGATTTGGGCGGGTCAACCGGTGTGCCTTTCGCCGGGTTGAGGTAACGGCTCATCAGGTCCAGTTTCGCCAGAAACGGCGCTGCGCCCGCCAGCGGCGCCCCGGCATTGAACGCCGGCGTATCCACGGCATCGAGCGCGCCTGCACCCATGGCCTCAAACACTTTCGCAGCATGATCCCGCACGCTGGCGGTCACCACGAGGATGGGGCACGGATTGACGGCGATGATGCGGCGGGTCGCTTCCACCCCGTCCATCACCGGCATCATCAGATCCATGAGGACAATGTCCGGCTTGTCGCGCGCGCAAAGCTCCACAGCCTCCGCGCCGTGGCGCGCCACCCAGGCGATCTGGTGGGCGGGCCGCAGCGTGATCGCGCGGCGCAGGGCCTCCACGGCCACCGGCAGGTCATTGACAATTCCGATACGCATTATGCCTTTGGGTGTGGGAATGATTCCGTTCATTCGCCATTGTTTTCATTCTTCCGCCTCCGCCGCTCCGATCAGATCCGCCACCGCGTTCAGCAAGGCTTCATCGTGGAAGCTGCCCTTGGTCAGATAATAATCCGCGCCGGCGTCCAGGCCCCGGCGTCGGTCTTCCTCGCGGTCTTTGTAGGAGACGATCATCACCGGCAGCGCCTTGAGCCGCGCGTCTTTCTTGATGAGGCTGACCAGTTCAATGCCGTCCATGCGCGGCATGTCCACGTCGGTGACCACGAGGTCGTAAGGCTGTGTGCGCACGGCGTTCCAACCGTCCATGCCGTCCACGGCCACCTCGACTTCATAGCCGCAGTTGCCGAGCAGCTTGCGCTCCAGCTCGCGCACGGTGAGCGAGTCGTCCACCACCAGCACCCGTTTGCGGCGGTGCGTCACGGCTCCGCCGGCCGCCTGCACCTTGCTCAAACGTCCGCCCGATACCAGCACTTCGATGGACCGGATCAGATCGTCCACATCCAAAATCAGCACGGGCGCGCCATCCGGCAGCAGCGCCGCCGCGCTGATGTCCTGGATTTTGCCCAGGCGCGGATCGATGGTCTGGACCACCAGTTCGCGCTCGCCCAGAAACTTTTCCACCGCCAGGGCAAAGCGTTTGCCGCGTTCGCCGAAAATGATGACGGACAATTCCTCGCCCTCCGCCGAAGTGCCGGCTCCCAGCAGCTGGCCGGCTGAAACCAAACCGACCTGCTCGCCGTTGTGCGGGATATGTTCGCGGCCTTCGATCATTTCAATCTGGTTGCGCGGCACCCGCACGGTGCTGTGGATGCGCGCCAGCGGAAAGGCATACGGCTCGCCCGCGATGTTCACGATCAGCGCGCGCAACACCGATAACGTCAGCGGCAGCTGGAGTTGAAAGCGCATGCCCTGGCCGGGCTGGGTGCTCACCCGCACCTGGCCGCGCACCGCCTTGACCATGTTCTGCACCACGTCCAGCCCCACACCCCGGCCGGAAACTTCGGTGACCTCCTCGCGCATCGAGAAACCGGGCAAAAACAAAAACTCCAGCAGTTCATCCTCGCTCAACTTCTCGATGACTTCCGGCGGGGCGAGTTTGCGGCGGCGGACGGTCTCGCGCACTTCGTCGCAAACCAGGCCGCGTCCGTCGTCCTGCACCAACACCAGCAGCAACCCGGCGCTATGGCGGGCTTCCAGCCTGATGGTGCCTTCGCGCGGTTTGCCGGCGCGCTGCCGTTCGTCGGGCGTTTCCATGCCGTGATCCACGGCGTTGCGCAGCAGATGGGTGAGCGGGGCCTCCAGCTTTTCCAGCACTTCGCGGTCCACGGACGTGGCCTCGCCAAAAATTTCCAGTTTGACCTCCTTGCCGAGCGAACGGGCCAGGTCGCGCACCAGCCGGGGGAAGCCCTGGATGCCGTCGGCGAAGGGGCGCATCCGGCTGGCCAGCGCCTCGCGATACAGCCGGTGCGAAAGATTGGCCGAGCGGTTCACAAATAATTCCAGTTCCGCGTGCCGCTCAACCACCGCTTGCAAACACACCCCGGCCTGCTGCTGGGCTTCGTCCATGCGGGCGTGCGCGGCGTCATCGGGCGGATGCCCCGCCAATGACTCGCGCAATTTTTCCAGGGCTTTGGAAAGCTTCCGTTGCTGGTGCTTCAGGCGCAGCAGCGATTCCACATGCGGCGTCAGCGAGCGCGATTCCACAAGCGACTCGCCCGCCAGGCCCAGCAGGCGGTTGAGATTTGCCGCCGTGACGCGCAATCCCCGGTCGGTGACGGCGGCGGCGGTTGGCGCTGCGGCTTCCGGTTTGATTTCCGCCGGTCTGGTTTCGGTGGCGGTTGAAACTGGCCGGGCTTCTGCACCCCCGGCTGCTTTTGCTTCGGGCTTGCCTTGCGTGACGGCCTTCAACTGCCCGGCCATCTGGTCCACCGCCGCGCCCTCGCTCCCTTGCCAGACGGCCATCCGGTCTTCCGGCGTCTGGGCGATGCGCATCAGCAAATCCACGGCCCGCAACAGCAAATCGGTGGCCTCGGAGCGCAGCACGATTTTGCCTTTTTGCGCCGCGACAAAACATTCCTCCATCTCATGGGCCAGTCCCACCACCACATCAATGCCGACGATGCGGGCGGCGCCCTTGATGGAATGGGCGGCGCGCATCAATGACTCAAGCTGCGCGGCGGCGGTGGGATCCCGCTCCAGCGCCAGCAATCCCCCGGTCAGGATGGCGTTCTGGCTTTCCGCCTCCTGGCGGAACAGCTCCATCATCGAAAACTGGCTTAAATCCTCGCTCATGTGAGGCTGCGGTTGAGGGTGTAGAACAACAGCTCGTCATCCAGCACGCCGACATTGTGATCGCGCCACGCCAGCAAACCGGTCGCATGCCGCGCGGCCGCCAACGCCACCGTGGCCGGCAACGGTTTCAATTCGTCCGGATGATACCGGTGGCCGACGTGGACTTCCTGGGTGGCAAACACCACTCCGCCGCTTTTGTGCGCCGCGACCAGCAACCGCGGCAAAGCCGCACGCGGCTGTTGCTTTTTCAGTTCCGCCGCCGGCTCCAGGCCGAGCAGTTCGGCCAGCGACACGCAGACCAACAGCTGCCCGCGGATGTTCACCAAACCTTGGACCACCCGGCCCTGGCGGTGGGGCAGCGGGTGGATGGGCCGCAGGTCGGTCACTTCCTGAAACACCGTGGTCGGCAGGGCCAGCCATTCCGCGCCGATCCGGAAGATGACCACGGACTTGTCGCCGGTCAGTTTGCGTTCACGGGGCCGGGCGATGCGCGCGGTCCAATCCGCTTCATAACCGGGCGGCGGTTCGCGGTCGAGCAAGGCGGCGGCCGCATGGCAATAAACCGGGCAGTTGCGGCAATGGGTGTGCACCTTCAGTTCCGGACAGGTGCGGTCACCCCAGATGCCGATCTGTTTCCAGCACGAGTTGAGCATCGGAGCGGTCATGATTTGCCATGGCTCCTTCCCGGTGTTTTGGCGGCCAGTTTTTCATGCGCCCGGTGGGCACGCTGGCTCCATTGGCGCGCGGCGGCGGCATCGCCGGATTTTTTCGCCAGCAACGTCAACTGCGCCAGCGCCTCATAATGATCCGGCTCCAGATAAACCGCCTTGCGATAAAAATCACCTGCGCCGCCGGTGTTCCCGGCGGCGTCATTCACCAGGCCCAGCAGATAATACGCCTGGCCCGACGGGCCGTGCGCCTGCAGGCAGGCGTTGCATTTTGCGATGGCGGCGGCGGATTGCCCCGCGTCGGCCAGCCGCCGGGCTTCGGCCAGATCCGTTGCCAGGTCGGTCGCCGTCGCCGTTTTGGCCGGGCTTGGCGCGGGTGTCACCTTGGCCCTCGGCACGGCAACGGCCGGCGACAGCGCCGGCCGGCCCGTTCTCCGCGGGCTGGCCGGCATGGGTTTCGGCGTGACACCACGGCGGGGCGCAATGATGGATTCTGCCGGCTCAATCCCGCGTTTGCGCAAGGCGAACGCCATCGGCATTTGTGCCGGAATGAAACCGGAATTTTGGAAGATGAACGTTTCCGCATGGCCCACAAAGAGCAGTCCGCCGGGCGACAACAGGCTGTCCAGCACGGCCCTCAGCCGGCGTTGCGCCGGTTCGTCAAAATAAATCAGCATGTTGCGGCAAAAGATGACGTCCTTGACGCCGGCACCGCCGGTGTAAGCCGGGTCCAGCAGATTGGCCTGGCGGAACTGGACCTGCCGGTGGACGGCCTCGTCCAGTTGCCAGCCTTCCGCCACGGGCCGGAAATATCGGTCGCGAAATTCCAGTCCATGACCGCGAAACGAGTTGCGGCCGTACACGCCCCGGCGCGTCCGGGCCAGCGCCATCAGGCTGATGTCCACGGCTTCGACGACAAACCGTTCCGGCGGCACTCCCGCGTCCAGCAGGGCCATCACCATCGAAAACGGCTCCTCGCCGGTGGCGCACGGCGCGCTCAACAGCCGCATCACCCCTTGCGGATGCGACGGCAGCCAGGTTTCGGCGGCCCACCGCGCCAGCGCAAAGAAGGGCTGGCGGTCGCGAAAAAACCACGTCTCCGACACGACGATGTTCTCGATGAGCTCCTGCAGCTCGGCCTCGGAGGTTGCCAGCAGCGCGACGTATTCCTCCGCTTGTTTGACGCTCCGTTTCTTCATGCGCATCCGCACCGCCGAAGATATCGCCGAAGGGCCAAGCGAACCGGCATCCAGCCCGATGAACTGGTTGAGCCGCGCTTCGATGTCCTGGATGGCGTTCATGTCACCACCTCCGCCTGCCGCCACAATTGCTCGCGCACTTCCGGCGGCAGCAGTTTTTCGATCTCCACCCGTTGGATGAGGCCGCGCACGTCACTGGTCACCGGCCCCAAATACGGCGTGCCGGCGGTGGTGACGCCCGGCTCCTTGAAATCCTGCGGTTCAAATTGCGCCGTGGCGGTCGCCTGTTCCGCCAGCAAACCCAGCAGGCGCGGGGTGCCGTCGGCCGCGGCGCAGTGCACCACCAGCAGCCGCGTGCTGAGGCTTTGGCTGGCCGGCCGCCCCGATGCCAGCGCGGTCAGATCCACCACCGGAACCGGCTGGCCGTGATAATTGAAAACGCCGGCGATGCCTGCCGCCGCCTGTGGAATGGTTTTCAGCTTCACCCGCGGCAGCGCCTCGGCGACGCGGCGGATCTCCAGCGCGTAGCGGTCGGCACCGATTTGGAAGAGCAAAAAAGTCATCGGTGACAGGTTAAACTCTGCAACATTTTAGGCTGAATGACATTGGCTGTTTCGCCCCCGACGCCGGCGCGGGCGGTTTAGTTTTTGGCCTTGAAGCGCATCGACGTTTCCTGCAGGCCGCGCGCCGCCAGGGAAAGCTGTTCGATCGCTTCCGTGTTCTGCCGGAGGGCCTGGGCGGACTGCTGCGCGGTTTCGCCCAGCTGGCCCAGCGCGTCGCTGATCTGTCCGGCGGCGGCGTTCTGCGATTTCATCCCCTCGTTGACCGACTCAAAGCGCGGCGAGAGCGTCTGCACCTGTTCGATGATGTCGCCGAGTTGCGTGGTGACCTTGCCCACTTCGTCCGTGCCGCGGCGGACCTCCTCGTTGAACTTGTCCATGCCCATCACGCCGGCGGCCACGGCCGACTGCATCTCTTTCACCATCTGCTCGATGTCATAAGTGGCCACCGCGGTCTGGTCGGCCAGGCGGCGGATTTCCGTCGCCACCACGCCGAAGCCCTGGCCGTATTCGCCGGCTTTCTCGGCCTCGATGGCGGCGTTGAGCGAAAGCAGGTTGGTCTGGTCGGCCACCTTGTTGATGGTGGTGACGACGGTGTTAATGTTGGCGGTCTTTTCGTTTAAGATGGCCAGCTTGGCGCTGATGTTGGCGGTGGCCTCCATGATCTGGCGCATGGTGGTTTCGAGGCGGCCGAGGCCGGCCTGCCCGCCGGAAGCCAGCTGGGAGGATTGCTCCGATACGCTCGCGACATCGTTCATCGTTTTGCCGAGTTCCTTGGCCGTGGCGGAAATCTCCTTGGCGGTCGCGGAGATTTCGACCGTGGTGGAGGCGACTTCGTTGGCGGAGGCCTGTTGCTCCTTGAGGGTGGCGGCCATTTCGTTGGAACTGGTGTTGACCTGTGCGAGCGCGGTCAGGAGCTGGCCCAAGGTGGTTTTGAGCGTGCTCACAATGGAACCGGCCAGCAGCACGCACAACACCAGGCTCACCAGGCTGCCGATGCCCAGCACCCAGCGCGTGGCGGTGATGGAGGCGCTGATGTCCTGGCCGCTGTTCACCGCGTCGCCGTAATTGTCGTTTGCGAGATCATCCAGGATTTTTTCCAGCCGGAGATGCTTTGGTTTGAACTCATCGTTGAACAGGGCTTCGGTCTCCTGGCTCTTGCCCGCGCGGCCGGCCGTCAGAAATTGGGCGCGGGCGGCCAGGTATTCCTCCCGGCCAGCCTTGAAATCCTTCTCAAACTGCCGGTCGGTGTCGTCGTTGACGGTTTTTTGCCACTCTTTGAAGCCCTGGTCCAGATCCCCGGCAAATTTGGGGAAGGCGGCCTCCAACTGGCTGCGTTCGGTGACGTTGGTGGCCTGAAGATATTCCAAAACACCCGCGTAATCCCGGTCCACGCATGAATTCATTTCACCGATGAGATACAGCGACGGAATGCTGTCGGTTTCAATCACATCGGCCTTTTGCTTGATGTGGGCCAGCCGCCACGCGGCATAACCACAGATCAAAACGGAGATGATGATGATGATGGTGAAGCCAAGCGCGACACGCTTTTGCAGGGTCCAGTTGTTCATAAGGTGGCAGGTTGTCCGATGTTATGTTGGTGGTTTGTTGTGAAGCAATCATTTTGCTTTCAGCCGCAAACCCTGGCTTTGTTTCATAACCGTTTCCCGGGGCGACCTATGTATGGCTCTTTAACCGGCTTTCGGCAACGAAAAATAAAACACCGCCCCTTCCCCCACCTTCCCCTCCGCCCACGTCCGCCCGCCATGCCGCGCGATGATGCGCCGCACGTTGGCCAGACCGATGCCCGTGCCCTCAAACTCATCCTCCCGATGTAACCGTTGAAAAACCCCGAACAGCCGGTCCGCATACTTCATGTCGAACCCCACGCCATTGTCCCGCACAAAAACGACCGCTTCCCCCGGCGCTCCATCCCCGCAGCCCATTTCTATCCTGGCCGGATTCCGCGTGCGGCTGTACTTGATCGCATTCAGCAGCAAGTTGCTGAAAACCTGGCCCAGCAGCGCCGGGTCGGCCTGCACCACGGGCAATGCTTTCCGCTCCCATTCAATGTTCCGGCCATCCATTTCTGGTTTCAGCCGTTCGATCGTTTCATCCACCAGCTTCTCGAGATCCACGCTGGAACGCCGCAGTTCCGTCCGGCTGGTTCGGGAAAATGCCAGCAGATCATCGATCAACCCCCCCATGCGCTTCGCCGCGCCCGTGATCAGGTTCAGATATCGCTTCCCCTCGTTCGACAGCGTCTTTTCCGACTCCTTGAGCATGCCGGCAAAACCATCGATATGCCGCACCGGCGCGCGCAGATCGTGCGAGACGGAATAGGAGAACGCCTCCAGTTCCTTGTTCGCCTCTTCCAATTGTTCCGTCCGCTCGCGCACGCGGCGTTCGAGCGCCGCATTTTCCAGCCGCAGCCGCCGCACCGCCAGCGCCCGGTCCAGCACCGGCAAAATCGCGCTCAATTTGAACGGCTTCAGGATGTAGTCCAGCGCGCCGGATTTCATCGCCTCCACCGCCGTCGCGATCGTCCCCTCGCCCGTCATGATGATGCCCACCAAACCCGGCCGCTTTTTCAACGCCGTCTGCAGCAGCTCGATGCCGTTCATCTCCGGCATCATCAGGTCCGTCAGCAGCAGGTCGAACTCCGTCTTTTCCAGCTCGGCCAGCGCCGCGCTCGCCGAGGAAAATCCCGTCGTCTCGAAATGATGGTCCCCCAGCGTGTCGCACAACGCCTTCATCTGTGCGCTCTCATCATCCACGATCAATATCTTTGCTGGCGGAACTTCAGCCATAAATCACTTCAAGTTTTTTTCGGTTGCAGGCATTTTGCCAGCGCCTCGCGCAGATCGCGCAGCTTCGGCGGCTTGTTCAAAACCTGGTCCACATGCGGCGGCACATCGTCTTCCGCCACCAGGCGCTGCCCCCAGCCCGTCAGCATGATCACCGGGGTCGTGGGCGATATCCGCTTCACTTCGCTGGCCACCTGCCGGCCGTCCACGTAGGGCATCCCCAGGTCGGTGATGACCACCGCAAACGGCTCGCCACCCTCGTGCGCCTTTCGGAAAACGTCAATGCCCTCCTGCCCCGCCCCCGCCGCCACGATCTGGTGTCCGTCCGTTTCCAGCGTGTCCCGCAGCGATTTGATCAGCAGCGGATCGTCATCCACCACCAGGATGCGCTGGCGCAATAACACCGTCGGCGTTGGCCCGACCTTGCTGTCCGCGGCCGGTTGCGTCGCTGGCACCGTAAAACTGAGCCGCATCGTCGTGCCTTTGCCCGGGGCGCTTTCAATCTCGATCTCCGCCCCGTGCCGGCGCACCATGCCATACACCATCGCCAGGCCCAGGCCCGTGCCCCGCTCGCCTTTCGTCGTGAAAAACGGTTCCAGGCAGCGCCGGCGCGTGTCTTCATCCATGCCGACGCCCGTGTCGCTCACCTCCACCAGCACCGGCTGCCCGGCGCTGGCCGGCGCCTTCGTCCGCAGCGTCAGCGTCCCGCCTTCCGGCATCGCGTCCACCGCGTTGAAGACCAGGTTCACCAGCGCCTCGCGGATCTCGCTTTCCATCCCCATGATCGCCGGCAGTTCCGGCGCCAGGTCCGTCGCGGGCTTGATGAAAACCCCCCGCTGCTGCGGCATGTCGCTCCAGCGCGCCCGCGAAAGATCCATGACCTGCTGGATCAACGGGTTCAGCTGCACCGGCCGGGACATCAGTTGCGGCTCGCGCTGCCGGTAAAATTCCCGCATCCGCGCCACCGTCTGCGCCACGTCGTCGATCGCCCGCTGGATCGTCGTCAGGTAATCCCGCGCGCGCGGGCTCAGTTGCGGCTCCTTTTCCAGCAACGATTCCGTGTACAGCGCCACCGGCGAAATGGCGTTGTTGATGTCATGCGCGATGCCGCTGGCCATCTGCCCCAGCGCCTTCAACCGCTCCTGCTGCATCACCGCCTGCTGCGTCTGGCGCAGGTCGTTGTACGCCTTCTGCAGCGCCTCGTACAACTGCGCCTGGTGCGCCGCGAGTGCCACATGTTCGCTCAGCTGCCGCAGAAATTCGCATTCCCCGCTGCTGAAACTGTCCGCCGCCCGCCGCGCCGAAATCAGCACCCCGAACACCTGGCTCTCCACCAACAACGGCGATGCCACCAGCGCCCGCAACCCGCCGCGCGCCAGCCGCTGCGGAAATCGAAAATTTATTTTCTGCACGTCCGGTTCGTACACCAGATGACCGTTCACGCAGCGCGAAAGCCCGTTCTGGTCGATCTCCACGTGCGACTGCTTCGTCAATGCCAGTTCCATCGCCAACGCCTGGCTGCGCACCCCCACCCCGGTGACCGTCAGTGAATTTGTGGCCTGGTCATACAGGCAGATGCAGCAAAAATCCACCGGCAGTTGTTCCTCCAGCGTGCGGATGACCACCTGGAAAATGCTCTGCAAATCCTGCCGCTCGCCCGTGGCCCGCGTGATGCGGTGTAGCAATTCCAGCCGCGCCAGTTGTGCCTGCGCCTTGTCTTCCGCGCCCTTGCGCTCGACGATTTCTCCGCGCAACGCCTTGTCCCGCTCCTCGATGCTTCCAAGCAATTTATTGAACGCATCGGTCAGCAGACCCAGTTCGTCGTTTCCATATTTGGTTGCCCGCAGCGAGAAATCCGATTTCTGGGTGATCGCTCCGGCCGTCTCCGCCAGCGTCAGGATCGGGCGTGCAATCTGTTTCCGTAGCAACACCGACAAAATGGAGGCGATGATGATTGAACCCGCCATGATCAACGCCGAAAGCCAGCCGTAGGCATAATAACGGTCCGTCAACGCCGTCAGATCCGACTGCACATAAACGATTCCCAGTGTCCGGTCGTTTTGGATCACCGGATAGTACACCGACAGGTAGGACGGCTCATAATGATAGCCCTCGCCGGCGGGTGATTTGGGGAACGAATCGTCTGCGGCATTGGCCGGGTATTTGGCAAACACATGGCCGTCCTTGTCATAAATGCAGGCCTTGACGATCCGCGGGTCCGTCTTGAGCGCAGACAGCACATCGGTGGCGTCAGCCTCGTTCGCAAATGCCAGCGCGGCCGAAGAATTGGCCGCGATGATGCTCGCCCGCGTCGTATACCCCTGCACCATCCCCTTGCGCAGCGTGACAACCTCGTAGGTGATGAACGCCGCGCAGGCCAGAACCAGCACCACGCCGCTGATCAGCAGGTTCACCGCCATCAGCTTCCTCCGTATGGGCAGGTTTCTTAGCATGTCAGTCTCCTCCCGGGGGTATGATTTCGGCCAGCCGCAACAGCTTGGAACTCGCCGTCAGGCTGGCGTTCTTGACGGTGTCCGGGCTGATCCGGAAATGGATTTTGTTTTGTTCCGTGACGAACCGGATGGCCCCGCCGTCCTTGCAGAATCCCTCGACCTCGCCGACCGTCAGGATGCTTTGGCTTTTTAACGAGGCGAAGTCGTCCTTCAACCGCTTCGTTTCCGACCGGCTGATGAACAGCACCTGGCAATTGGTCGCCTCCTCCACGTGATGGTAGCGCTGGACCACCAGCGGGTGCCCGTCAATCTTCTCCCCTTGGACGGTTTCATCCAGATATTTGCCGAACGGATCATCGCCCAGGATGCCGATGCAAAATGGCGCGTTCGTCCCGGTGAACGCCGCCGGCGGCCAGTCGATGAACTGCGCGAAGTTGAAGATGAACGTGGCCTTGATCTGGTATTCCTTCGACTGCCCCATCACGTTTCCCGCCGTCAGCAACGACAGCAGCAGAATGCCAAGGCACCCGAGGGTTAAATTTCCCGCCGTTTTATGTACTCTGCCCGTTACCATCGGTAACTCACCTTTCCATAAACATTGCGGGTGATCTCCTCGCGCTGCGGGCCCGGAAAACCGTATTCCGGGTGGTGATCGTGCAAAAGATTCTGCCCGACGATGGCCAGTTCCAGGTTTTTGGTCGGATGCCACGCCAGCCGTGCCTCCAGCTCAAAATAACTGGGCACCGTCCCCAGCGCCGCCCCGTTGTTATTATGCAGCGTGTCCACCCAGCGAAGGCCCGTGTCGAACTCGATGTTGCGCGGCAGGTCCATCGATGAGCGGATGAAAACCTGGTGCTTCGGGTCGGATGTTTCGTTGCGCGCATTGTTGATGTCCATCTGGCCGGGCTTGACATGGATGTCTTCCAGCAGCAGGTCATAGCCGGCATGCAGCCGCCACCATTCCAGCACTTGCAGGTCGGTGGTGAATTCGCCGCCATAAGTTTGCCCCTCCAGGTTGTTTGCGAAGAATAGCGGGATGATGGTGGCGGGCGTGAAACTCAGGCTCCGGATATCATCGTAGTCATTATAAAAAGCCGAGATGGAAGTGGAAATTTTTTGCGTCAACCGGGCGCGATACCCCAGTTCATAGGCGATCAATGTTTCCGATTCAAAGTTGGCCCCGCCGGCCAGGATCGGCGTGGGCGAGTCCGGCTCGCGGGTGTCGCGATCGACCCGCGACGGCGTCCGGACCGCGCGCGAAACCGCGGCCCAAAGCATCTGGTCGGGGGTCACGTTCCATTGCAGCCGGCCGCTCGGTTCAAATTCAAAGTGGGTGTAATCGTTGTGCTCCACCTTGGTCCCCAGCGTGAAGAACACGTCTTTCATCACCATGATCTCATCTTGCACAAAAGCGCTGAACAGGTTGCGATCCAGTGTTGACGGCAGGAATGCCAGGTTTGACGCCCCGCGGTCCACGTCTTGCGTGAACCGGTAGCCCAGCCCCCAAACGATGTGGTTACGCTCGCCCAGGTGAAAACGGTGCTGGAAATCCAGGTCGTAGGTATCGAGGCCGTCCACGAGCATTTGCGCGGTGCCAAATTGATTGCTGATCGGGTCGCGCAGGTGCGTCCGGTCATAATACAGTTGCAGGCTCAGGTCGGAATCATCCGCCATGGTGTGCGACCAGCGGCCGAGGATGTTTCCGCCGCCGGCCTTTCCTTTGCCGCCCGTTGCCACGTTGACATCGCTGTCATAAACATCGCCCTGCAGGGTGAAATTATTTTGCGGACTGGCTTCGTCATCAATGCGAAATCCGCCCTGGCCCATCTGCCAGGAATCAGGGGCGTCGTTTCCGTTTGCATACACTTCATCGCCACGGTTGAAGTATTTTCCATACACGCGGTAGGAAATATTGGTCGCCAGCATGCCGCCGTAACGCACCCCGGCAAAAGCCTGCAACCAGTTCCCGCCGCCGCCCTCGACGTAAAGTCCCTGCGTGTCCTTCGCGCTCTTGCTCGTGATGTTGATCACGCCGTTGACCGCGTTCGCGCCCCAGAGCGTGCCGCCCGGGCCGCTGATGACTTCGATGCGGTCGATGTCCTCCAGCAGATAATCCTGGGCGTTCCAAAAGACGCCGGAAAAAAGCGGCGTATAGACCGACCGCCCGTCGATCATGACCAGAAGCTTGTTCGCCAGGCCGGAGTTGAAGCCGCGCGCGCTGATCGACCAGTCGTGGGAATTTTGCTGTGCCACCTCCAGGTTGTCCGCCAGCCGCAACGCTTCCGGGATGCTGGACGCCCCCGCCCGCCGGATCTCGTCGCCCGTGACGACTTGGATGGCCGCTGGCGCCTGCCCGTACGGTTCCGCCTGTTTGGCCACCGAGGTCACATCCAGGTCCATCAACTGCTCCAGGCTCATTTTTTTATACACCGCCACGGTCGCGTTTGTGTCCGCTGCCGTCTGGCCCCGCACCGCTATGCCGGCCCCTGCCGTCATGACACAGAAAATTATGGCCACCTTCGTCCGCCAGCTTTGGTTCAGGGAGAAAAACATCATATATATCCTCCAAACAAAAAACGGAAACGCGACCGGACTGGAATCGGACTTGTGGAATAAAAATGAAAAACCCCTCCCGGAAAGGCTGGGTTGACAGCCGTTCCTTTGTTCCCTGCGTACCAACCACTGTAGGAATGCAATCATGCCTCTTGCATAAGTAGCGGTGTTGCCCTCTGAATACGATGGGCTTACCCTAGTTGCCAGAAATTCATTATACAAGGATTTCTTTTCTCCCATATTTCCTGCTTTAAGTGACGTTGTAACGGGCCTCCAACTCCCGCCCGCAACAATCAGAGGACCATCTCCAACTGCCATCGTGGTCGCCCACCAAGACCCGCCGCCACCTCTTGCATCCCTTCCTTGACCGGGCTGATAGAACTGTTAAAAAGCATACGCATGGCAAACCGAGCCTATCTTACCCGCTGCGATTCGGATCAGATTTATCCCTCGTTCCAAAACCCGGCGTTCAAGCCGGGTGAACATACGTTGCTCGCCAGCGCCGGCTGCGTTCCCCTGCTCTGGTGGTTCCTGTTTGCGCCGGAGGACATCGCCCTCAAACAATTCACCGTCCGTGGCCAGACGTTTGAGGAAGCCGCCCCGGTGGCCCCCGCCGAAGTCGCTCTGGAACGGTTTCATGCCCGCCTTCCGTTGCTGGAGGAGTGGTATGCCGCGAATGGCGGCCTGGCCCACCACCATGAACTGCTGGCTTCGTGGATCTCCTCCCATGGCGGGGGTTGTATTTCCATTGAGTGGCAGGAGATCGCCTGCCTGCATGCGGAGAACGTCTTCCGTTCCGCCGCCGAAGAGGCCCTGTGGTTCATTGCCGATAACGACATTGGCGCCAAGAAACCGCTCACCCAACTCTCGACCATCTTTGAAACGCGCCGTTTCCTGACCCGTCCGGAATTGGACGCCGAAAACGTGGAACAGGAAGACTGGTGGAATTTTTTCCGGATCATGGGCGAATCACACATCGCGGAAACACCATGGGGCTGACGCCATCGCTCATACCAAACACCGGCCATAAAACCCCATGCAAAAAACCCGCACCCCGCCAACCAGCCGCCAGTTGCTGATGCGCAAGCTCCTCCCGTGGGCGTTGATTGCGTTCCTGTTTCTGTTCGGCCTTGGTGTCGCGGTCCTGTTTTCATTTTCTTCCGTGGCCGCCCTGTCGGCCTTCGCGCTCCTGTTCACCTGGGTCGTGTACGGCATCGTCAAACGCACCTTGCGCACCCGCCGCCCCATCTTTTGCGACTCCGTGCCGCTACGTTACGCCATTTGCGCGGCGGTGATCCTCTGCGGCGGCTTTCTTATCTATCAGGGCTTGGACGCCGTCAAAACTGGCACCATCGACATCTACGTTCGCGGCAAGTATTCAAGCGGCCCCGGGGCGCACTTTATCTTTCATCGGGCGACCGACCCGCGTGCCTTTTGGGAGGCGGTTTGCGCCTATTGCTACCTCGGCTCGGTTTTCATCTGGATTGCCATCGCCGAGGTCATCGTCAGTTTCAAACCGCGCAATCATGTTAAACCCAAACCGGCCACCTGACCGGCCGCTGGATGTATTGGCCACAACCCAAAACATAGAACCATGAAAAACCTCCTCTGCACCTGCCTCCTCATTGCCGCCTCCCTGACAGCGTACGCCGCCGATAAACCGGACGACCAAAAATCGCTTCAAGGCACCTGGCTGCCCATCAAGGCCGAACTCGCTGGCCAGCCGATGCCCGATGCCGTCCTCAAAACCATCAGCCTCAAGCTCACCGAAAAGGAATATCACGTGCTCGTCGCCGGCAGCCCGGATGACGGCACTTGGACCATCGACCCCGCCGCCAGCCCGAAAGGCATGACCATCACCGGCGTCAAAGGCCCCAACACCGGCAAGACCTTCCCCTGCATCTACGAACTCAATGCCGGCGGCACCCTTCGCATCTGCTACGACCTTTCCGGGGCAAAACGCCCCACCGAATTCAAAACCGTCCCCGGCACGAAACTCTATCTCGTGACTTACGGCCGCAAGCATGGGTGATCAAATCAAACCGCACAACGCCCGCGCCGCCGAACGCCGTTCCTGCGAACCTCCGGGGCCGGACGGTTCCATGCGTTTTTTCCGCATGGCCCAACTCTGGGAACTGGCCGCGAACCTCCCCGTTA
>DATHQS010000047.1:0-15114 GCA_035482455.1 Candidatus Acidiferrales bacterium
TCTTATCCACCAGCTCCTGATGCTTGGCATCCAGGCTCGTGGGCAGGGTGACGCCCTTTTTGTCGGCCAACGCCTTCAGTTCCGCATTCATGGCCCCATGATCCTTGACCATCTCGCGGCCAAAATCTTTTATCTCGTCGGTCGTGCCTTTTTTGGCGGCGAACTCGCCCAGCTTCACCTCGGTCATGCCGCCTTGGGCCGCCGCCTGCAGGAAGTTTGTGTACTCCACGAAGGGGGTCGTTTGCGCCCGGACGCCGGGAACTGCGAGGAGCAGGCCGGCGGCTAACAGGGCCAGGGCCGGCGTGAAAATGATTGGTTTCATAAGTTCATAGAAGCTAAGAGAGGTGCCGGTCATCTGCCATGGGGTGTAACCCTAACGCGGTGGATTCTTGCGGACGCCTGATGGGCGCGACGGGCCATCATTGGGGCTGATGCGGATTCGAGATGCACGCTACGGGCGCGATGCTATGCTGGCGCGGCGATGTTTCGAGTGATTTTGCATCTGGATATGGACGCGTTTTATGCGTCCATCGAGCAGCGTGACAATCCGGAGTTGCGCGGCCAGCCGGTGATCGTGGGCGCGCCGCCGACGCAGCGGGGCGTGGTCTGCGCGGCGAGTTATGAGGCGCGGAAGTTCGGTGTGCGGTCGGCCCTGCCGAGTGCGACGGCGGGCAGGCTTTGTCCCAAGGGCATTTTTGTGCGGCCGCGCATGGAGCATTACCGCGCGGAATCGCGCCGCATCATGGAGATCATCGCGGCGACGGGCGTGGCGGTGGAGACGATGTCCATCGACGAGGCGTACCTGGATGCCTCGGGCATTTGCCAGGCGGAATCCGCGGACGCGTCGCTGGCCATGGCGCTGCCGCTGGCGCGGGCGTTGAAGGAGCGGATCCGGATGGAGTGCAGGTTGACGGCGACGATCGGGGTCGCGGCGAACAAGCTGATGGCGAAGATCGCGAGCGACCACAAGAAGCCGGACGGCCTGACGCTCATCAGCGAGGCGGACAAGGTGGCGTTTTTGCGTCCGCTGCCGGTGCGGACGTTGTACGGGGTGGGCAAGGCGACGGAACAGGTGTTGAACACGGCAGGCATCCGCACGATTGGCGAGTTGCAGGATTACACGGGGGATCTGCGGGCGCTGGTGGGGTCGTTCGGGCCGAAGCTGAAGCGATTTGCATTTGGCGAGGATGACCGGGCGCTGGAGTTGGGCGATGAAATCAAGAGCATCAGCGGTGAAGAGACGTTTTTGAAGGATACGGAGGACCGGAAGATTTTGCGACCGTGCCTGAAGGAGCAGGCGGCGGACATCGCGGCGAAGCTCAAGCGGAAGCGGTTGGGCGCGCACACGGTGCAAGTGAAGGTGCGATACAGCGATTTCACGACACTGACGCGGCAGATTTCGGTGGAGGAGCCCATCATGGAGGCGGGGGACATTTACCGGCTGGGATGTTTTTTGTTGGGGCGCGACAAGCTGGTATCGCGGCCGTTGCGGTTGCTGGGTTTGGGCGTGAGCGGGTTGCGGGAGGTGCAGGAGGAGCAGCTGACGCTGCTGGCGGACGAACGGAAGGAGGCAAAAGGCCGATGAAAATTGATTTACTTCACGGGCGTATGAAATATAATGTCTGTCTGGTGGCCGATGTGGCGGAATTGGCAGACGCGCTAGACTCAAAATCTGGTATCCGAAAGGGTGTGTGGGTTCGACCCCCTCCGTCGGCACCACCTTAATTTCTTGCAGATGGGGAACGTGGTTTTTGTTTGTATATCACCGGGGCGGGGACGGCCCGTCCCCGTAAACACAAGCCGACTAACCGGGGACGAGCCGTCCCCGCCCCAAAGCCTTTGTTGCGGAGCGCGGCTGTGGGTGAAGCGTCAGCCGCAGTGCGTACACATTACTGCGGCTGGTCTGCGACACAGCCGCGCTCCGTAATTAAGGTAACGCCGGTTTTGCGGCGGCTTGCTTCTTGCGGGTAAATTTTCCAAAGTAACCGCGCATGGCCTTCCACAATTTTTCCGCCACCAGCCAGGGTGTGCAACTCTTGCAGCGGTCGCTCGCGCGCGGCCGTCTGGGTCATGCGTACCTGTTCACGGGCGATTCGTTGACGGAGCTGGAAACGCTGGCGCGCACGCTGGCCAAGACGTTGAACTGCCAGAATCCCGTCCGCGAAAACGGCGCGGCGACGGATTGCTGCGATGCGTGCGGGAACTGCCGGAAGATCGACGGCGACATCCATGCGGATGTCCACTGGGCGCGGCCGGAATCCAAGTCGCGCGTCATCACGATCGACCAGACGCGCGATCTGATGCAGCAGATCCAGCTCAAGCCGACGGAGGCGGGCTACAAGATCGCGGTGATCGGCGGGGCGGACCGCCTGAATGTGCAGGCGGCGAACGCCTTCCTGAAAACGCTGGAGGAACCGCCGGCGAAATCGGTTTTGATTTTGCTGACCACGGAGCCTTCGCGGATCCTGGAGACGATTTTGTCACGCTGTTTGCGGCTGAATTTTTCCGCGGAGACGGCGCGGCAGCTTTCCGCCGACCAGGCGTACTGGCTGCAACAGTTCAGCTCCGCGGCGGCCAGCGAGCAGAAGAGTTTGTTCGGGCGTTATCGCCTGCTGGACTCGCTGTTGCAACGGCTGAACGCCCTCCGCGAGCAGGTGGATGAAACGGTGTCGGCGCGGTCGCCGCTGGAAAAATATTCGGACGCGGAAAAGGACCTGCGCGAAAAGTGGGAGGATGAATTGAAGGCGGCCATCGAGGCGGAATACCGCCGCCAACGCTCGGAGGTGTTGCTGCTGGTGCAATGGTGGCTGCGCGATGTGTGGCTGCACACGCTGGCCGGGGGTGAACAACTGCTGCACCTGCCGCAGATAGCCGGGGCGGATGAGGTGGCCAAACGCATCACGACGCGGCAGGCGCAGGAAAATTTATCCGTGCTGGAGCAAACCCAGCGGCTGCTGTACACGAACGTGCAGGAGGCGCTCGCGCTGGAAGTGGGCCTGCTGAAACTGCGGCTCTGAGCAGCGCGAAGCCCAGCAAACAATCTTGCCTGTGAAAAAACGCCCCGCCAACGGACCCCGCCCGGCCACTGCTGAGCCGGAGGCGGCGGGCAGCCGGTTGAAGCTGGACGGTGTGACGCTGTACGCGCTGGTGTTTGGATGTTTTCTCGGGCTGTGCATCTGGAAATTCGGCAACCCGGTCATCCTTGACGGAAAAATCGACCCGCCCGCATCGCTCGCGGATGTTTGGGAGTTTGCGTGGCCGATCCATTGGGCGAACTGGCTGATATTGCGATTGGCCGGGATTGGCGCCCTGATCTGTGCGGTGCTGGTGTTGCAACGGAAAGTAAGCTGGCCGCAGTCAAAGTGGCTGTGGCTGCTGCCGCTGGTCTGGCTGGGCTGGCAGTTCATCTCGGCGACGCAGTCGAAATATCCCGAATTAACGTCGGTGACCCTCTGGCAATTTTCCGCGGTGACGGCGTGTTATTTTCTGGGCGTATTTCTGTTCGCGAACCGGCCGGCGCGGTGCTGGCTCCTGGCGGGCATCCTGGCGGCCTTTGCCTATTGCCTCGTACGCGGCGTGGACCAGAAGCTGTTCGAATTTCCGGTGAACTACTCGACGCTGGTAGAGGGTGAACGGAGTGGCTGGACCAATTTTCCGCCGGAAACCGTCACCGAGATGAAGCATGAGAATGTCATCATCACGACCAACGGGGTGGACATGGCGAACCCGGTGATCGTCAAAAAATTCAAGATGGGCCGCGTGGCCGGGACGCTGGTGTATCCCAACGCGCTGGCGGGATTGATCCTGCTGCTGTGGCCGGCGTCGCTGGCGCTGGTCGTGGGGGCGACGAAGCCGCTGAAGAAGCCGATACGGCTGGCGGCGATCGGGCTGGTGGTCTTTCTGGGCGGCGCGGCGTTCTTTTGGACGGGGTCAAAGTTGGGCTGGCTGATCGGCATCGGCATCGCGGGGCTTTTCCTGCTGCGACTGGATTGGTCCCGGAAACTCAAAGTGGCGGCAGTGGCTACGATGCTGGTTCTGGGCCTGGGCGTGTTTGCGGTGAAGAACCATGCTTACTTTGCCGCCGGGGCCACGAGCGTGGGGGCGCGGTTTGATTACTGGCGCGCCGCCGGGCAGACGACCCTCGCGCATCCCGTGTTCGGCTCCGGGCCGGGAACATTTCAGCGGCCCTACGCGCAACTCAAGTCGCCCGATGCCGAGATGGCCCGGCTGACGCATAATGATTACCTCGAGCAGTTCTCGGATTCTGGTCTGGTAGGCGGGCTGACGTTTGCGGCCTGGGTGATTCTGGCCTTGGCCGTGGTGGGTCGGAAAGTCTGGCAAAAGGGTGATGGCGTGGATTTCGCGCTGTTTGCCGGAGTGCTGGCGTGGTTGGCGCAAAGCTTTGGGGAGTTCGGGTTGTATATTCCGGCGCTGGCGTGGCTGGCTTTCACGTTATTGGGCGGCCTGATTGGGCTGAAAATAAATGAAATCGACAAAAAAACCGGAGAAGGATAATTTCGCTCCCATGAAAATCTTGTTTCTGAACGGTCCGAACTTGAACCTGCTCGGCACGCGCGAGCCGGAAGTGTACGGGCGGCTGACTTTGGCGGATATCGAGGCCAAAGTCCGCGACCGGGCGACGCAATTGAAGGTCGAGATAGATTTTCGCCAGTCCAACGAAGAAGGCGAGTTGGTGAATTGGATCCAAGATGCCAAGGGCAAATTCCAAGTCATCGTCATCAATGCCGCCGCCTATACGCATACGAGCATCGCTTTGCGCGATGCGATTTCGGCGGTCGGGGTGCCGACGGTGGAGATTCACCTTTCCAACGTCCATGCCCGGGAAGAGTTCCGGCACAAGTCACTGATTGCGCCGGTCTGCCGGGGTCAAATCTGCGGTTTTGGTGTAAAATCATATATTCTTGGCTTGGAGGCGGCAGTTTACGTTAACGAAATTGGAAAATAGGGTGAATTACGGGTGAAAAACTTTTTGGAATTGCCGCTTGACGATTCTCTTTTGGCTTATAAAATGTAACTCTAAATTAACAATGAAAGCGGAGGGTTTAAAAAACACCCCTCTTTTTTCATTCTGGCAGCCAAAAACGCCAAAACTTAAACAGCTTTAACGAAAACGCACCGTGGACCTAAAAGATATCAAGGCCATCATCGATTTGATGAAGAAAAACTCCATCACGGAGTTTGAACTGGAGGAAAAAGATTCCAAATTGCGCCTGAAACGGGGTCTTAATGGTGGCTCGCCCGTGGTGCAGCAGGCTGATGATTCTGGTTCCATGATTTCCATGCCGGTCTCCGCCACCCCCATGCTGGCTCCGGCTCCGGCAGTTGCCGTGGTCGTCAATACGGGTGAAATCGACATCAAGTCGCCCATGATCGGAACTTTTTATCGTTCACCGTCCCCGGAAGCCGGCCCTTATTGCGAGCCGGGCACGGAAGTCAATGTGGACTCTGTCGTGTGCATCATCGAAGCCATGAAGGTCATGAATGAGATCAAGTCCGAGGTCAAAGGCGTGATCACCCAGCTTTTGGTCGAGAACGGCAAGCCGGTTGAGTTCGGCCAACCGTTGTTCAAGGTTCGCCCGACTTAAGCGGTCGCCCAATCTTTTTACCCATGTTCGAAAAAGTCCTGGTCGCCAACCGTGGAGAGATTGCCGTTCGCATCATCCGCGCCTGCAAAGAGCTGAATATCCGCACCGTTGCGGTCTATTCGGAGATCGATGCCAATTCCATGCACGTCCAGATGGCGGACGAGGCGATCTGCATCGGCAAGGCGGCTTCCTCGGAAAGCTACCTGCGCATCGACCGCATCATCAGCGCGGCGGAAGTCGCGGATGTCGATGCCATCCATCCCGGCTACGGCTTCCTCTCGGAAAACGCCCACTTCGCCGAAGTCTGCGAAAGCTGCAACATCCGTTTCATCGGCCCCAGCCCGCGCGCCA
Organism: Candidatus Acidiferrales bacterium; assembly: GCA_035482455.1. GTDB lineage: Bacteria > Verrucomicrobiota > Verrucomicrobiia > Limisphaerales > UBA11358 > UBA11358. The sequence continues at coordinate 5,958 of DATHQS010000047.1, forward strand.
TGAACGCGCTCAGCGACAAGGCCGTCAGCCGCGCCCTCGCCAAGAAGGCCGGCGTGGAGACCCCGCCCGGTTCCGAAGGCATCGTTGAAAACGAGAAGGACGCCCTCGCGAATGCCAAGCGCATCGGTTATCCGGTGATGATCAAGGCCGTCGCCGGTGGCGGCGGACGCGGCATGCGCATCGCGCACAATGACATTTCGCTCGTCAAAGGTTTTCACACGGCGCGCACCGAGGCCGAGAAATGCTTTGGCAATGCCGGCGTCTACATCGAGAAATTCATCGAGAACCCGCATCATATCGAGATCCAGATCCTCGGTGATAACAAGGGCAAGATCATCCACCTGGGCGAACGCGACTGCTCGGTGCAGCGCCGCAACCAGAAGCTGATCGAGGAATCGCCCTCGCCGTTGCTGGAGAACAAATTTCGCAAGCTGCGCGACAAGATCGGCAAGGCGGCCATCCGCATCGCCGAGGCGGCGCGCTACACCAATGCCGGCACGGTGGAATTCATCGTGGATGACGCCGGGAATTATTATTTCCTCGAGGTCAACAAGCGCATCCAGGTGGAACATCCCGTCACCGAGGAGGTCACGGGCATTGACCTGGTCCGCGCCCAGATCGAGATCGCCATGGGCGAGCCGTTGCGCTATTCGCAGAGCGACATCGTGATGAAGGGCCACGCCATCGAGTGCCGCATCAATGCCGAGGATCCCTTTGACGATTTCCGCCCCAGCCCCGGCCGCATTGAGATGTATTACCAGCCCGGCGGCCACGGTGTGCGCATGGAAACCCATGCCTACGCCGGCTATACCATCCCGCCGACGTACGATTCGATGATCGGCAAGCTCATCGTCACCGGCAAGGACCGCCGCGAGGCGATGGACCGCATGAACCGGGCGCTGAACGAATATCTCATCACGGGCGTGAAGACCACGATTTCGTTCCAGCAGGCCATCATGCAGGATCCGAACTTCCGCCGGGGCGTGTATTCCACCAATTTTGTCGAGCAATTGCTCGGCGGTGCCCGACGGGAATTGATCGAGGAAAAGACCTGAACCGGCGCGGGTTGCCGGTTTTGATGCACTTTTGACGAACGGACGGGCCAGGAGACCCGTCCGTTTTTTATTTCCTTCCCCTTAGAATTAAATTTGACACCCGCGCCGGCCCGCTTATCTTCAACTAACTATGGCCGACATTCCTCCGAACAATCCGTTACCGGGCGCGCCCACGGGCGCCGAGCCGCTGAAGAAGTCCACCGGCAAGGTCCAGCCCAAAAAGGAAACCGTCCGCATCAATTTGCCCCCGAAGCCGACCGCGGCGCCGACCATCAAGCTGCCGACGCTGCCGCCGGGCGGTCCGACCGGCGCCCCGAGCATGGTGGCCCCGGCCATCGCCAAGGCTCCGGCCGCCCCGGCTCCCGCCGCCGCCGCACCCCTGGCGAAAGCTGCGGCCCCCGTCGCCGCCACCGGCGCCCCGCGTCCGGCGCCGCCGCGTCCGTCCGCCCCGGTCATTCCGACCCTCAAGATGATGGACAAGGTTTTGATCATTTCCGCCATGGTGATGAGCCTGGCTGCTGTTGGAACCGTGGGCTGGGTGTTCTGGACCCTGAAGGGCACCGTCGAGACGTTCAACAGCTGATCTGCATTATGGCCTCCCCTTTGATCACCACGCTGACCCAGGATAATTTTGATGCCGAAGCCCTGAAATCCAGCACGCCCGTGCTCGTAGATTTTTGGGCCGAATGGTGCGGACCCTGCAAGATGATTGCGCCCGTCCTGGATGAACTCGCCGGCGAGTATCAGGGCAAGGTCAAGATCGGCAAGGTCAACATCGATGAGCATCAGGGGCTCGCCGCCCAGTTCGGCGTGCGCGCCATCCCGACCCTGCTCGTCTTCAAGAACGGCCAGGTCTCCGAACAGATGGTCGGCGCCAAGAGCAAACGCGACCTCAAGGCCAGCCTCGACCGCGCCGTGGCCTGATGTCCGCGGGTGACGCTTCATGGTCACACCCGCCCAACTTACCCGCCGTGCACAGCTCTATGAGCAACTGGCTGCGAGCCTGGCCGCAGGTTTGCCCCTCATCCAGGCGTTGGAGATGGCCAGCCGCAACCGCACCATGCGCGGCTCCCAGCAGACCATCCTCGCCCTGATCGGCCATCTGAACGAAGGTTACACCTTTGCCGATTCGATGAAGAAAACCTCGGGCTGGCTGTCAGACTTTGATGTGGCGCTATTGTCCGTCGGTGAGGAATCGGGCCGGTTGGATGTGGCTTTCCGCCAGCTGGCCCGCTATTACACCAACCGGGTCCGCATCATCGGTGACGCCATCAAGGGTTCCCTGGTCAGCGTGGCCACATTGCACGTTGCCCTGCTCATCTTTCCCCTCGACTCTTTCGTGGCGTTCGTCGTAGGAATTGTCAACGGCGAGTACGCGAATTGCCTTCCATTCCTTATCCACAGGTTCATCGTGTTCGGCTCGCTCTATGGCACGGTGATTTTCCTGATCTTTGCCTGCGGGAGCAAGCGGGGCGAGGGTTGGCGCTCCATGGTCGAAGATATCTTCGGCTGTGTCCCGATGTTGCGCGTTTCGCTGAAATACTTTGTCATCGCCCGGCTCGCCGCCGCGCTCGATGCCCTGTCCAGCGCGGGTGTGTCCGCCGTCAGGACCTGGGAAATGGCCGCGGAAGCCTGCGGGTCACCGCGCTTGAAGCGCCAGATTTTGCATTGGGCGCCACAGCTGGAAACGGGTGTCACCCCCGCCGAGATGGTGAACCAGATTCCGTACTTCCCGGAGATGTTCTCCAATCTTTACTTCACCGCCGAGATGACCGGCAAACATGACGAGACGCTTGAGCGGCTCCAAGTCTATTTTGAGCAGGAAGGTGTCCGTCTGATGCAATGGTTCACCCGCATCATGAACGGCATCTTTTATGCGTGCGTGGCCGTGTATGTGGCCTACAAAGTGATCAGCTTCTGGAAACATTATTACGATGCATTGTTACAGAGCGTTTAAAACTTTCATGACCCTCGCCGAAATCCTTTCGAACGAAGAACTCCGCCAGCGCGAATTTCCCGTCACCAAAAACAAGATCTTTCTCGCGCACGGCGGCGTCTGCCCGCTGCCGCACCGCGTGGCGCAGGCCATCAACGACTGCGCCACCGAGGCCACCCTGGGCGACCAGGAAGCGTTCGTCATGGGCCGCATCGATGACGCCCGCCGTGCCGGCGCGCGGTTGCTCAACTGCCAGCCGGATGAGGTGTCGCTCGTCGGCCCCACCTCGCTCGCGTTGAGCTACGTCGCCGCCGGTTTGAATTTTCGCAAGGGCGACAACATCCTCATCTATCACGACGATTATCCCTCCAACGTCTATCCGTGGATGGCGCTGGCGGAGAAGGGCGTGAAGGTCCGTCTCATGAACATCCGCACTCTCGGCGTCATCCGCAAAGTGGATGTCATGGGGCAGGTGGATGAGGACACCCGGCTCGTGGCGCTCGCCTCGAACCATTTCATCAGTGGGTACCGGCTGGAGCACGATGCCATCGGCAAATTTTTGCGCGAGCGCGGGATTCTGTTCTGCCTCGACGCCATCCAGACGCTCGGCGCGTTTCCGACCACCGTGGAGAACGTGGATTTTCTCGCCGCCGACGCGCACAAATGGCTGCTCGGCCCGTGCGGCGCCGGCGTGTTCTACGTCAAAAAGGATCTGCAGGAGAAACTGAACCCGCCCGTGTACGGCTGGCACAACGTCCGCAACCCCAACTTCGTGGCGCAGGACAAAATTGAATTCCGCAGCGGTGCGGCGAAGTTTGAGGCCGGCACGCACAATCTTCTCGGCCTGGTCGGCCTGCTCGCCGCCATGGAACTCACGCTGGAGATCGGCGTGGAAGAGATCGCACGCGAACTGCTCCGCAAACGCGCGTGGCTCGTGCCCGCGTTGCAGGCCAAGGGCTACACCGTGCTGAATGCCGACGCCAAGCCGGAGAACGCCAGCAGCATCACCGCCATCCATCAGCCCGGACAGGACATGGCCGCGCTGTGTGAGAAGCTGGCTGCGAACGGCGTGATCGCCTCCCTGCGCACCGACCGCAAGGCGCAGAAATACCTCCGCCTTTCCCCGCATTTTTACAATACCGACGCGGAACTGCAGCGGGTGATGGAATTGTTGTGAAGGCCGGGTTTGGCCGCAGGGACCATTGCGGTCTGGTGCCGGTTTGCGTCAGGGCAGGGAGACCGCCCGATAGAAGCGTTGTCCCACCGCCGGGTTGGTATCGAGAATGAATTGCGGATTGGTCTGCAGTGTCACGTTGAACAGCGGAGTCCAGAGCGACTGCGTGTTCACGATGGAGGTGGATTCGATCCGGTAAACATTGCTCACCACGCCGGAAAGATTCATCCCAAAATAAGTCTGCGGATGCAAAAGATTCAGGGTTGTGGAAACCGGGTTGTCGACATTCAGGCGGGCAATGTTGTTGATATTGGTGCCATTGATGCCGTTGAAGCCGCCACCGGCCAGAAGCTTCCCGTCAGATTGAAGCAGCAGTTTTTTTACCTGGAGGGCATTAATTCTGACCGCCACCGGGGTAAAGCCCGCATCCAAACTCCCGTCGCCGTTCAGGCGGAAAATGTTGTTAGATGTGCCCGACTGGAAGCCAACAGCCAAAATTTTCCCATCCGATTGCAGGACCATCTGCTCCACGTCGCTCGCGGCGGCCGCGGCCGGGGAATTAAAGCCCAGGTCAAGGCTGCCATCCGCATTCAGCCGGGCGAGGTTGTGGCGGGTATAACCATTGAGGCTGACAAAGATGCCGCCGATCAGCACCTGGCCATTCGTTTGTACCGCCAGACATTTGATGCCCGAGGTCGACGGCACCAAGGGGTTTGGATTGAAACCGGTGTCGATGCTGCCGTCTGGATTTAAACGGACCAGACAGCTTCGATTCGTGCCGTTAAAACTGGCAAATCCGCCACCCGCCAGTATTTTTCCATCAGGCTGGATGGCCATCGCATAAATTGGGCTGTCCGCGCCTGTTCCGGGGTCAAAGCTTGTGTCAACCGAACCGTCGGTGTTAAAGCGTGCGATGCCGGCATGGGACAGGTTATTGAAAAAAGCGGTGAGATTTCCGGTGGCCAGGATTTGGCCGTTGGTCTGCACGGCGACGCACGAAATTAAGCCGGCGCTTAAGCCGGCATCGGTGTTAAGGGTGGCGTCCAGGCTGCCATCAGCCCTGAGCCTGGCTATGCTGGGGCGCCTCAGCCCGTCCACGACGACAAAACTGCCGCCGATGAGGATTTGGCCATCGGTTTGCAGGGCAAATGAATCAACTTCGCCGTTGGGCCCGTCACCGGGGTCAAAGGTCGGATCGACACTGCCGTCGCTGTTCAAGCGGGCGACCTGCACCCGGTTTATGTTGTTTACCTTCGTAAAATAGCCACCGATCAAAATTTTGCCGTCCGGCTGCAGGGCAACGGCATCAACAACGCCGTCGGGCCCGGTACCCGGATTAAAGGTGAGGTCGAGCGAGCCGGCCGGGCCGCACAAACCGGAGCCGGATAATGAAAAAAAGACGGCCATGCCCACCCCGATCCAAAGGAGTTTCTTCATGCCGGGAGAATGTAAAATGTTGTTTCAAACCGTTTCAATTCTTTTCTGGCCGGATTCCAGCGGCGGGCGCGGCCGTGGGAACGGCGAGGCGTGTGCTGTGGCGCGCGCCAGCAGGGTCCGGCATTCCTGATGCCGCCCATTTTGCCACGGCTTTTTGCTTTCACTTCACCTCAAATCTGTGTTCAATCTGTGGCCGTTTGAACCGCGATTTGGCCGCGCACCGCCGCCCGATCGCATATCGGAAATCGTAAATAAAAAATTTCAATGCCCAAGCGCACCGACATCCATAGCGTCCTCATCATCGGCGCCGGCCCGATCATCATCGGCCAGGCGTGCGAGTTCGATTATTCCGGCACCCAGGCCTGCAAGGCCCTGAAGGAGGAAGGCTACCGCGTCGTCCTCATCAACTCCAACCCGGCCACCATCATGACCGACCCGGAGTTCGCCGACCGCACGTACATCGAACCCATCACGCCCGAATGCGTGGAGAAGATCATCATCCGCGAGAAGGAAGAGATGAAGAAGATGGGCGCGACCGGCAAGCTGGTGCTGCTCCCGACGCTCGGCGGCCAGACCGCGCTCAACACCGCGATGGCCCTGAACAAAAACGGCGCGCTCACCCGGCACGATGTCGAGATGATCGGCGCCAAGCCCGAGGCCATCCACAAGGGCGAAGACCGTTTTGCGTTCAAGGAATTGATGCTGAAGATCGGCCTGGATGTTCCGATTTCCGGCGTGGCGCACAATCTGGACGAGGCCCGCGCGGTGGCAAAATCCATCGGCAAGTTTCCGCTCATCATCCGCCCCGCGTTCACGCTCGGCGGCACGGGCGGCGGCATCGGCTACAACCAGGAGGAATTTGAGGCCATCGCCAAAAACGGCATCGAGCTTTCGCCCGTGAACGAGATCCTCATCGAGGAATCGCTGCTGGGCTGGAAGGAATACGAGATGGAAGTGATGCGCGACAAGGCGGACAACTGCGTCATCATCTGCAGCATCGAGAACTTCGACCCCATGGGCGTGCACACCGGCGACAGCATCACGGTGGCGCCGATCCAGACGCTGACGGACAAGGAATACCAGATCATGCGCGACCAGAGCTTCGCCGTCATCCGCGCCGTGGGCGTGGAGACCGGCGGCTCGAACATCCAGTTCGGGTGCGACCCGGACACCGGCCGCATGGTCATCATCGAGATGAACCCGCGCGTTTCGCGGAGTTCGGCATTGGCGTCCAAGGCCACGGGTTTTCCGATCGCCAAGATTGCCGCCAAGCTGGCGGTCGGCTACCTGCTGGATGAACTGAAGAACGACATCACGCGCGAAACGCCCGCGAGCTTCGAGCCGAGCATTGATTACGTGGTGACCAAGATCCCGCGGTTTGCCTTCGAGAAATTTCCGCAGGCCGACCCCACGCTGACCACGCAGATGAAGAGCGTGGGCGAGGCCATGGCCATCGGCCGCACGTTCAAGGAAAGCCTGCAAAAATGCCTGCGCTCGCTGGAGATCGGCCGCAGCGGTTTGGGCGGCGACGGCAAACCCTGGCGCATCGGCACCGAACTCTACGGCGACCGCGACATCCTGCCGCGCGACGTCATCAGCCGCAAACTGAGCGTGCCGAACGCGGAACGCATCTTCTTCATCCGCCACGCGATGCGGGCGGGATTCACCGTGGACGAGATTTTTAACCTGACGAAGATTGACCGGTGGTTTCTGGTGCAGATTAAAGAGATTGTGGATTTTGAGGAGGAGTTGGCGGGGGCGAAGAATTAAAAACAAAACCCGCCGGGATGTTTAATCGCCGGCGGGTGTGGTTCTATTCTTTTGTTACGCTAATTTAACGAACTTCTTATACATCGTGGCAACTTGTGCGACCTGCGAATAGCAGGATTTTGTTTTGCCCATTACATCAGGCCGCTTAGCAATTTCTTTGTAAGCGAGAACTGCTGCTGCCACAAGTTCGTCATCAAGTTTCGGTGCTTTAATTTGCCATCCATCTTTTGTTTGCACGGCGAATTCAGACAACGCTGCCAGAATGGGAAAAATCAAACCATCCGGCACTTCAACTATCTGTTTTCCGTCACGCTCAATGCACCAGAGGCGGCAACCTTCAAATGCCGGATTTGATTTCCAGCTTTCATATAGGTCATATGCCTGTCCAGCAATGTCCAAATAGAATTGATAGACCTTTTTGAAGTGTTCATGCTCTTTATCTTTTTTGTCGTGAGCTTTTCGATAAATGGCGTCGAAATCTTTGAGGCAAGTGGCTTTTGAGTTATAGGTATAGACTCGGTTAATGCCACCGGGCTTGAACCATAACTCATCCGGCAAAAGTGCTGCGATTACTTGCAGCAATTTTTCTGTCTGCACATAGTTGTTATCCGCACTTACCCACTCCGTTTCTGACTTTTGCAACTGTAGTTTTGAATGAGTTTTTCGGAAATGTTTATCAATCTCATCAAGTTCACCACGTTGGCCGACGATTGAAATCGTCTTTACGTCGTTTTGGAAATTTCTGGCGATGGATACTTCACTGATTAAGTCCTCATCGTTCGTGATAATGAGTTCAAATTTGACAGACATTTCCAACTCGCTGCCAGTCTCCGCTGCAAAATCTCTTAAAACACCTTGTGTTTGAGAGCCGTTGATGATGCTTGCGTTAGTCAGAATCAGGACTTTGTCTTTCTCATCAACTTCTGATCCTCGTGCGACAATTACAATCCCGCCATTTAATATACAGAACTGTTCGGGGTTGTTTTTGAGCGTGTCTTTTATGGCTCGATGGACTGCTGTTGTTGTTCGCTTCTGTTTACCTTCGGCATCTACCAGATATGAGCGAACATTTTCATCAGTAGGCAGTTCAAGGATTGCTTTTGCTGGAATGTGACCAGCAATGACTTTTCGATTTGCAGACAAGTCTTCTGGACTGCTGATATTGCGTTGGGAATGGAACGGTATTTTGAAGGTGCGACCGTTCGCCGCACTATTACGGTTGTTTTGCATACTGTTTTTCTTTCGACCACCTGTTTGTTTTGCCTTCCACTTTCCAGCAGAGGCGCAGATGTAATCGACAAGCTGATTAAATCATCGACTTGTTCGGTTGTCAAGCTCGCCGCTCCTTCGGGAACGAAATCTATGTAGCCACCCACGCCACCCAATTCTCTAACCCCGTCGGGGCGGCATCCTCTGCGGGGCGCGGCATTCATGCCGCTTCACCTCACGCATGCCAGTACGCGCAAGAGTTTTTCAATGCGCTCTTCCATCCGCACGTTGAAGCGGCCTAAAGGCCGCGGTCCTCTGGCCAGGGCGCGGCGTTCACGCCGATGCAACTCCTTCAGAGTTGTTTGCCATTCAATCCCTCACCCGGCGTAGCCCTCGCACCCGCCTTCGCTTCACTTCGGCGTGGCGTGCCGGTCAACGCTGGGCTGCTATGGGGATTGTCAAGTGAGAGGGGTTCAGTTCATTTTTTTCTTAAAAGGTTTTTTGTTTTGGCGGCGTTTCCTCTTCGTTGGCAGCTTGTAAAATGGGCTGCTCCAGTCTGCTATTCGCACGCGAACG
>DATHQS010000048.1:0-2586 GCA_035482455.1 Candidatus Acidiferrales bacterium
GCCCAGCACCTTCGCCGGCTCCAGCACCACGCCGGATTCCTCGGCCGGCTCCTCGGCGGGGCGCAACTTCCATTTATAGAGGCCGATCAATCCCAGCCCGCCCAGCAGGCCGCCCACGTGCGCGCCGAACGCCACCCCGCCGCCAAAATGCGGCAGGAACATCCCCAGCACCGCAAACAGCAAATCCTTCAAAAACCAGCAGGTGATGGCCACCCACGCCGGGATCTCAAATTCACCCGCGCGGACGTAGACGAAGATCCAGAAAAAATATTTGAACTCGATGTCCGCGCCCGCGCGCAGCAGCAGATACATGCCCAGGCACGCGCTGATGGCGCCCGACGCCCCGCCCATCGGGATGATGGAGCTGAAATGCGCCGGGGACATCGCGATGTACGTGAATTCCGCCGCCAGTCCGCCGACCAGGTAAAAAATGGTGAACCACAGCCGCCCGATCATGTCTTCCACGCAGGAGCCGAAGAGGAACAGGAAGATCATGTTGCCCAAGAGGTGCAAGATTCCCGCGTGGACGAACATCGAGGTGAGATAGGTCCAGATGTAGGACTGCGCGGGAATCAGCCAGAGATATTGAAAGACCCATTCCTGCGAATCGCCTTTCGTGCTGACTTCGCAAATGAGCGAGACCAGCCAGACCAGCGTGTTGATGCCAATGAGGGAAAAGGTGACCAGCGGAAGCCTTTCGGTCCGGTAATTCATTCCGGTTGGGATGGCGATGAACATGGCGGGGCAGGGCGGGCCCAGTCAAAGCCATCACCGCAACCGAGTCAAGCATGCCCTGCCTGTCCCCGACAAATGGGTTCATTTCCCCACGTGGCAATTTGCCGGTTTTATGCCATCTTTCCCCCGCCATGACGACGGCGAACAAGATCACGATTCTGCGGATCCTGCTGATCCCGTTCTTTGTCGTTGAGATCATCTATTATGTCCGCACCGGCAACGAGGCCTATCGCCTGGCGGGCGTGCTGGCTTTTGCGGTGGCCGCGATTCTCGACGGCGTGGACGGCTACGTCGCCCGCCGTTACCACCAGCGCAGCGAACTCGGCACCATCCTCGACCCGCTCGCGGACAAGTTGCTGCTGGTCTCGGCCATCGTGGTCCTGAGCTTTGATAACGAGCCGTATCTCCGCCAGTTCCCCCTCTGGCTCACCGGCCTCATCATCGGGCGGGACGTGCTGCTGGCCATCGGCTCGCTGGTGCTGCACCTGGTCGTCGGCAAGATGACGGTGCGCCCGCGCCTGACCGGCAAAGTGGCGACGGTCTTCCAGATGATCGCGGTCTCGTGGATCCTGCTGCGCTGGGATTTTAACCATGGCCTGCTGAAGATCTGGTTGCTCGGCGCGGGCCTGTTCACTGGCGTCTCCGGTTTGCTGTACCTCGTGGACTGGATGCGGCAACTTGGCAAACATCCGGCGAGCTTGCCGGGGAAAAAGTAAATCAACCGCGGATGGGAAAATTCTTAATGCGGTTAAAATCTTGAAAGAGATTTGCGGGTCTGCTTTGATAAATTCATGGTATCAAACGGGCTGAAACAATCATCTGTACACCGTCAGATGCATATCAATAGTTAGATGGCTTCCACGCATATGCCAAACGATTTTAAACCTCTGCCCGGAAAAGAACGTCAGGCAAAAAATGCAAATGGAGTCTTTAAGGTATCCATTTTTATCATTGTGGTCGGACTTATCGTGACAGTGAAACTTGCGCCAGACTCGCAGTTCATAAAGACTCGTGTGGTTCCTGCGATATTGTTTGGAGCAATTGGTGTTGGAGGTTTGGTAAATGTGGGCTTAAACCTTTGGCTTTATCGAAAAGGCGGATTACTCCAGAAAGAGATTACATTGCATGATAACCCTGTGCGTTATTGGTTGCTATTTTTTGTATTCACCGCATTGAGCGTTGTTTCGCTGACAATAGCGATTCTGTTTGCCACAGGAATGCTTGGCAAAGTTTGATGGCCGGCTCCGTTTTTTCTTTATCTGCGTTCCATCTGTGCAAATCTGTGGCTGAAAATTTATGGCAAAGGAAATTGAACTGAAGCTCAAGGCAGGCGACAAGGCGCCCACGTTCACCGTGGCGACCAGCGGCGGCGGCAAAATCTCACTCGCCGATTATCTCGGCAAGAACGTCATCCTGTATTTTTATCCCAAGGACGATACGCCGGGCTGTACGAAGGAGGCTTGCGCCTTCCGCGATTATTTTGCCGACTTCAAGAAAAAGGGCGCCGTCGTCTTCGGCGTCAGCCCCGATCCGGTGAAGTCGCACGACAAGTTCGTGGAAAAGTTCAAGCTGCCCTTCACGCTGCTGGCTGACGAGGACAAGAAGATCGTCAATGACTACGGTGTCTGGGGCGAAAAAAGCTTCATGGGCCGCAAATACATGGGCGTCTACCGCGTCACCTTTCTCATCGGCCCGGACGGCAAGATCAAAAAGATCTGGCCCACCGTGAAACCCGAGGAACACGCGGCGGAAGTGCTGGCGGCGCTTTGATGGGGACGAAACGCAGAGGCGCAGAGGACGCGGAGACATACAGAGCAAACATTTCTTCTTTGCGGCCCTTTGCGTTCTCTG
>DATHQS010000049.1:0-7569 GCA_035482455.1 Candidatus Acidiferrales bacterium
CCATATGCGTCGCACACCCCGCAGCGTATCATAGGTGGTCAATAGTTGAATTTCTCCCCGGAATGTAGAATGCAGATTTATGCCATTTATTTTCAAAAAACCGGAGTGGGATGGGGGTCGCCCGGTAAAAATTCCTAAAAATCAGGATCGCCTTGTAAATATTAGTGATAATTGGTGTCATGAGAAGAGTGGCCACGCCACAAATTGCCAATTTGCTGGGAAATTGAACGATTTTTGAAAATCAAAAATCAGCCCCCGCTCCGGCCGGGCGGACCTGCATGCGAATCCGGCTCGAACCTCTGTTTACCCGTCCCCGGTTTGGCGAACCGTTCCAAACCAACCGGGGTCGCAGCTTCAATCACCGCCATTTTATTTGGCTGTGTCTTTTTGACCGTTGAATTAGCATTGATGCAGATGCCATGACAAACCGCTTCAAATTGCTGCTGTGGCTTCCTCTGGTTTGTGTCTGGTTCGCCGGTTGCTCCACGATCAAAAGGGAAGCCCACGTGTTCAATGGGAACATGCTCGGGGCGGTGGGCGATGACGCGGGGGCGTCCCGTCAATTTCAGGCCGCTTTTGCCATTGACCGGGTTCATGGCCCGGACAGGGTCATCAGTGATTGCCAGCGGATCAACTGGTATGACAACCGTTTGAACCGTGTGGAGGAGGCGCTGGATTACTATCAACAGGCGCTGGCGATCTGCCGGGCGGCGAAGGATCGGCGGGGAGAAGGTGCGGCCCTGAACGGCCTGGGCGCTCAGTACTCATATGCGGCTGGCCGGCGCGAAGAGGCGATCCAAGATTTGGAAGCCGCACTGGCGATCAGGCGCGAGATCAAGGACCGGGGCGGCGAGGGTGAGACCCTGCAAAACTTGGGACGTATTTACCAATTTCTAAATCAATACGGCAAGGCGATCGATTATTATCAACAGTCCCTGGCGATATTTCGGGAAACCAGGAACCATCATTTTGAATCCGATATCCTCAACAACCTTGGCGGTTTGTATAATGTCCTGGGTCAGCGGGAGCAGGCGTTAATTTATTTTAAGCAGGCGTTGGCGCTCCAACCGGTCATGGGCGTTTCCATTTATTTTCACTTGCCGGGTCCGGATCTGAATTCGCTGGCCTGGTGTTATGATAACGTCGGCGGGACTTATGAATCACTGGGACAACACCAGAAGGCCATAACCAGCTATAAGCGGGCGCTCCCGCTTCATTATCTGTTCCGGGATTGGGGGGCCATCGGTTGGTGCTACAACAACCTCGGCTGGGCTTACGCGGCCAATGGACAGCAGCGCGAAGCGCGCTCGTCCTATGAAAAGGCGTTGTCGCTATGGCGGAGCCATAATAATTGGAACGGTGAAGGCTGCACCCTCTGCAACCTGGGCCGTCTGTATGAATCGGATGGGCAGCGGGAAAAGGCGCTGGAGTGTTACCGGCAATCACTGACCTTGTTGCGGGCGGTGAAGGACCGGCCGTCGGAGGCGAACACGCTGGATACGTTGATGGGTTACTGGAAGGAGGGAAAGCCCGGCCTGGCCATCCTGTATGGCAAGCAGTCAGTGAATGTCTATCAGGAAATCCGGGGCAATCTGCAGGCCATGGACAAGACCATCCAGAAGGGTTATCTCGCATCCCATGAGAGCACCTATCGCCGGCTGGCGGACCTGTTGATTTCCCGGAGCCGCCTGCCGGAGGCCGAGCAGGTGTTGAACATGCTCAAGGAAGAGGAATATTTCGAATTTATCCGCCGTGACAGCACCCAGACTTCGTCGCTGAACGCCCGCGCGGAACCCACGCCCTCGGAAGCGGAAAATCTGCGGACTGGGGAGACGGTCACCGCCCTTGGCCTGGAACGCGAGGCCCTGTTGGCCAAGTCTGGCCGGACCCCGGCGGAAGACCGGCAGCTGGCGGGGCTCGAAGGAAAACTGGAGGCGGCCAACCGGCAGTTTCAGGAACAGCTGGACCGGCTGGACACCCAGGCTGGCCCCCGTGGGACGGCGCAGGACGAGATTAAAACCGTGCGGCAGGCACAAGGACTGATGGAGACCCTCGGCGATCTGGGACCGGGCGTGGTCGCGCTTTATACCGTGGTCTGCGAGGATAAGTATCATGTCATTTTGATCACCCCGGATGTTCAAAAAGCCGCCGAATACACGATCCCAAGCGCTGATCTGAACCGCAAAGTCATGGCCTTCCGCCAGGCCCTGTGCGACCCGGCAACCGATCCCCGGCCGCTGGCGCAGGAATTGTATCAGATATTGGTCGCCCCCGTGGCCGGAGATCTTGCGGGAGCCAGGGCGGAAACATTGATGTGGTCGCTGGACGGGGTGCTGCGCTACCTGCCGCCCGCCGCCTTGTACGATGGGCAGCACTATCTCGTGGAACGGTATCACAACGTGGTCTTCACACCGGCCAGCGAGTCGCGGCTCAAGGATCCGGTGAGCGCGGAATGGAAGGGGCTGGGCCTGGGCGTGTCGAAGCCCCATGGGGATTTTCTGGCCCTGCCGGGTGTGCAGGAAGAATTGCGGGGGATCATCCGGGAGGCGGGCGTGGCCACGAACCGGGACACGATCCTGCCCGGCACGCTGCTCCTCGACGAGAACTTCACGGCCGCGACGATGCTGGCGTCGCTGCACCAAAAGTTTCCGCTGGTGCACATCGCCAGCCATTTCCAGTTTCAGCCCGGCAACGAGACGGCCTCGTTTTTGTTGCTCGGGGATGGCCAGCACCTGACGCTGGACCGCATCAAGGACCTGCCCAATGTCTTCGGTGGCGTGGAATTGCTGACCCTGTCCGCCTGCGATACGGCGACCAGCGGTGAAAGCGCCGACGGCCGGGAGGTGGAAGGATTCGCCGTGCTGGCGCAAAAACAGGGGGCCAAGGCGGTGCTGGCCTCCTTGTGGCCGGTGGCGGATCAAAGCACGCAGCTGCTCATGCGGGAATTTTACCGGCGCCGCGAAAGCCACCCGGGCATGCCGAAAGCCGAGGCCTTGCGCCAGGCGCAACTGGCGCTGTTGCACGGCGACCTGCGCGGCGGGTCACCGGCGGCCAGCCGCGGCGTCAGCTTGAATCAAACCGGGCCCGCTCCGTTCCCCCTCAACCCGGACGCCCCCTATGCCCACCCGTACTTCTGGTCCCCCTTCATCCTCATTGGCAATTGGAAATAATCGGGGACTTTTTCCAAACCATGATGGTTCACAGGCTGTTTAGTGAACTGGCCACATCCGAACATCTCGCCACGCCAAGGGATCCCGGTTATTTGCACCTGTTATCTATTGACCGCGCGCCCTGATGGGTGCCCTTTAGGCTTCCACCACCGCCGCCCGTTCAATTCTTCCAAACCCAATCCCCCGCGCCCGCATCCTCCTGCCCGGATTTATTGAGTCCCATCATCCCCCCGTCATCCGCTTCATTCCAGCCGATTGAATACAGCAAAAATTTCCCCGCCTCCGTCCGGCGATATTTCAATGGCCGGCCGCCGATGATGTCATGCGGCAGTTTCTCCATGAATCCCGGCATCAACTGATTGGCCGATTCCGGGTATGCTCCCTGTTTCAGCCGGTACCGCTCTAGGGCGCAGGCCATCTGCCCTTCCCAAACTCTGGCCTGATTGCAGGCGGTGGTCTCAACCGCCCGGGAGTAGTTTGGAACCGCGATGATGGCCAGTAAAAAATCAGGCCGGAACCTGTCATTGATGGTATCCAGGTCGCGTTGGCACTCGGCCATTTTGCCGGGCAGGAAAATGTTCTGACCGGCATCCCAGCTTGCCGCCGCCTTGTGGTCGATGGCTGATATGAAGACCAGGTTTTGGTACAGCCATCCGCGTGGCATCCAATCGAATTTCCCGACATGGAACAGGTCGGATTTTGAATATTGCATATGGTCAATCACATAAACAGGAATTTGCATTTCCTCTCCCAACGCACCAACCAGATCGGGAGCCAGGTTGATCTTCGCAAGCTGCGCTTCCAATGCGGCCAGTTGCGGCTCGCGCCACGCATGCCATCGGATTCCATCTGCGATCACATCTGTATAAACCCCGGTCACCGCCACATTGATCATCGCCGCCACCAAGGTCATCGGCTTGCCGGTGGGAGCCGCTTCCAGCAGGCGTCGCATGTCATTCAGCAAGGTGAGCTCTGCCAGCGCCTGTTCCGGTCGGCCCAACAATAGCTCACATTGCGCACGTTGCGCGAGCACCTGCGCCACCGCCCGCACATTGACATAATTGGGGATCGGCATTTGAATCGGACTCGAATAATCCCCATCCATTCGCGCATAGGGACGTTTCAAGGCCTCCCGGATCAGGTCGAAGTCGCCCTGAAATGTGTCCGACCAGGCCAGATAATCCGCCGCCGGTGCCGCCTCCATGACCACCTGAAAGCGGTTTTTCCCCGCCGGCTTCACGTGTAACGCAGGCGATCCCGGATGTGTTGAACCATTGGGATATAAGTCCGCAAATAGCGCGGTCAATTCCCCGTCCGTCGGTGTTCGCTCCGAGCAGAGGGTGACCTGTACCGGCCGGACCCGGCTCGCCGCCCCGGCCAGCATCGCCATCCCCTGCGAACCGGCCACATTGTTCCCGATGGCCTGCTCCAACCGTGCCATCAGCGCCTCCCGCTCTCTGGCGGGGATGTAAATCGAACGTGCCCCCTTGCTCTTCGCCGTGATTTTGGCGATGTCAGTCTCCGGATTGTAATCCAGTTGCAGGTCATTCTGGTTGAGCACCGCCAGCAACGCCTCCCCGGCGGTGATATTTTGCCAGGCCAGCGACAGCTGCGGTTCGGCTTTATAATTCCCGTTCGCGTCCGGCTCGCCATAACCGATTCTCGGATCGAGCATGTAATTGACTTCCGCCTGCCGCGCCAGATTCTCGATCGCCGTGGTGATGGGTACATCGCTGAATTGAATCAACGGTATGCTGGTATGGACATCGTTGGTGTCGGCCGGCCACGGAAAATCCCGGGCCAGCGGAATTTCAGCTCGCGGGGTTATGCCCGCCGGTTCCTGCACCATGATGATTCCTGTTCCCGTGTTCCGGTCGTAAACCAGCTGCAGACCGTAATTGTCCAGCAGCGCCAGCAAGGCGTCCCTGGTTGAGATATTTTCCCAGCGGAGGGAAAGCTTGGGTTCCGGTTTGAACCGTCCTTCCTTGTCCCGCTTGCCGTACCCGATTTTAGGATCCATTGATAATTGGATGCCTGCCTGCCACGCCAGATTTGTGATTGCTACCGTAAGCGGCACGTCACTGAATTGTATCAGCGGTATCACCACATCGTTGGTTGCAGCCGGCCACGTGGAGGCTGTGTCCGCGGGATGTTTGACCAGACGCTTCAGGGTGATGCGGGAGATGCCGGTCTTGGGATCGTCCATCAACTGGAGATCGTAATTGTCCAGTATCGCCACCAAAGCCTGCCGCGCGCTGATATTTTCCCAGCGGATATTCAAGTTTGGCTCCGGCTTGATCTTCCCATTTTCGTCCGGCTGCCCGTAACCGATTTTCGGGTCGAGCATGTAATTGATGCTCGCCTGGCGCGCCAGGTTCTCAATCGCCGTGGTGATGGGCACATCACCGAACTGGATTAGCGGAATCTGCACCTCGTTGCCCGCAACCGGCAAAGGCTCTGTCGCGTTGGACATCGCAAGGCGCGGCTCATTTTCCCAGAAAGCGGCCGGACCTTGGGAAATATAGCGCAACACGATCCCGCCATTGTTTGCATCCGTGACCGGACTGTTTGTGTACGGGGTCGGCACAAACGTCAGCTCCGCCAGCGTCACGGAGTTGGAAACCCCCCGGCCAAATCCTGCCAGATTCATCCGGACCGATGGCTCATCGGGCCGTGCGGTTCCCGTTTTCCGTTTCACAAACCAGTCCGCCATGTGGGGGGCCTTGAAAAAATTCTGGTCATCCGGCACCGGCGGCGGGATGTACGCCTTCCAATCCACCGCTTCACCCTTGGCTTCCAGTTCGCTTTTGCATTGCTCCCACGCGCGTTTGCCCCGCCAGTCCTCTTCCAGGTAAAAAACCGCCACCAGCAGCAGCACAACACAGAACGGAACCCAAATGAATAAGTGATACGGAATGGGTCTGTGCGCCTCCGGAACTTTTCGTCTTGGCGGCAGCATGGAACTGGGGATGGGGGGCGGCTTGGGAACCTCTTTCCGGCCGGCTGGGTCCAGCGGCGTATGGTCTATCGCGCAAATGACGGCATCGTCCGGATGCTCCGCCCCGCAATATGGACATTTCTTCATAGGATGTCGCGCCCGCCCGCCGCCTGCTGAATCCCATGGTCTTTAATTCCGATTGCAGGTCAATCCCAATGCGCTCAACCAACGCCCTCCGTCACTTCCCCAGACCGGGCAGCCACATTTCTGTCTCCTGACCGCTCGCCTCAATTCGCGTCAATTCGTGCAAATCGCGTCAAACCCTTGGTGCTTGGTGCTTCTCTGGAGCTTGGATGTTGGTCCTTGGAGCTTTCCCTATTCATATCTCAGCGCCTCGATCGGATCCAGCCGCGACGCCTTCCACGCCGGATAATACCCGAACACGATTCCCACCGTCACCGACACCGCCACGGCCGCGATGATCGCCGGCAGCGACGCAATCGTCGGCCAGTGCAGCAACGCCGTCACGGCCATCGAGGCGCCGCGCCCAAGCAAAATGCCCACGATGCCGCCCGCCAAACACAGCACCACCGCTTCCACCAGGAATTGCCGCAGGATGTCCTTTGCCCGCGCGCCGACCGCCATGCGCAGGCCGATCTCCCGCGTCCGCTCGGTCACCGACACCAGCATGATGTTCATGATGCCCACGCCGCCGACCACCAGCGAAATCAGCGCCACCACCAGCAGCAGGTTCGTCATCACGTGGCTTGTGGAAGCCAGCGCCTGCGAGATTTCCGTCAGGTCGCGGATCCGGAAATCGTCCAGCGCACCTGCCTGGATGCGATGCCGGTCGCGCATCAGGCTGGTGATCTGCTTGATGGCCACCGGAATCTCCTGCGGCGACGCGGCCGAGATCCATACATCATCCAGGTCGGTGAACCGTGTCATCTGCGGCATGTCCGCCGCCTGGATCGAGTCTTGTTGCGGGAAAAGCTGTACCGATTGGTTCGGATAAATCTGGTTCAGCGTGTTCACCGCTGAAGCTGCCGCCGGACTGCCGCCGCCCGAGACGGAAGACCGCACGCCCGTCACCCGGAACTTCACCGTCGTCCACGGCGCGATGATGATGTCGTCCTGGTCGCGGCCCATCATGTTCGCGCCCTTGCGGCTGAGCACGCCCACCACCTTCATCCCGATGTTCTTCACGCGGATTTCCTTGCCCAAGGGCGGCTCGTCCCCGAACAGCTGCCGGACGATCGTCTGGCCGATGAGGCATACCGGCGTCAGGCTGCGCACATCGTCATCGGTGAACAGGTCGCCCTCGGACAGATCCCATTTGCGGATGGCCAGAAAGTCCGGCGTGGTGCACAGCACGCGGTCGGGGTTCCAGTTATGGTTGCCGTAAATGACCTGCGCCCGGCAGTCCACGCTCGGTGCCACCCATCTCACGGCGCTGCATTC
>DATHQS010000050.1:0-16496 GCA_035482455.1 Candidatus Acidiferrales bacterium
CCATATGCGTCGCACACCCCGCAGCGTATCATAGGTGGTCAATAGTTGAATTTCTCCCCGGAATGTAGAATGCAGATTTATGCCATTTATTTTCAAAAAACCGGAGTGGGATGGGGGTCGCCCGGTAAAAATTCCTAAAAAATTTAAAACACCCCGTGGATATTAGGGATAATTGGTGTGGCCAAGAAGACTGCCTTGCGAAAACTTGCGGATTTGCTTGGGAAATTGAAGATTTTCGAAAACCAAATTTACAGCGCATCCACCGCCGCCAGCACGCTTGCCACCCAGTCCGCATCATCCGGAGCGATGCGGATGACCTTGAACCCGTACAACCGCGCATCGGCTTCGATTTCCAGCGAGTCATCGATGTGCACATCGATGCCGAACCATGGGGGACACTTGGCGGGGCTCAGCGTTGCGGGACCCAGTTCGCTCCGCTTCATATCGTGCATCTGCTGGTTCACGATGTTCGTGACCGGCAGCCAGCACTCCGCGAACCAGTTCAGCAGCTCCGTTTTGCCCCGGAACGAATTCGTGTAGATCCACAGCTCATGCCCGCGTTCCGCCAGCGCCAGCATGACCTCCCGCGTGCCCGCCCGGAGCCTTTCCTCCTGGTAACTCCGCTGCAACGGCGGCAGCGATTCATCCGTCGGCCCTTCAACGGTCTTAAAAATCAAAGTGTCGTCCAGATCAAAGGAAACCCGCATGGCTTAATTGGATGAAGATGAAGAAATTGAATCCGGCACCGACGGGGCAACCTGCTCCGAAGTCCGGCTCGGTATCAAACCGTGCAGACACAAAAGCATCCCGATCGCAAAGCACACAAAAGCCGCCACCACAAATCCGATGACCTGCCCCAACCCCAACACCACGGTGAGAGAGGAGAGCCCAAGAAAACCAAAAACCTGCATCCCGCCCCCACCGGCGAAGTATTGGATCAACGCCAGCCCGATGCCCCCGGCAAACAGAAGCCAGCAGACTCCGGCGGCCACCAACAAAATGCGTTTGATGTCTTTCATCAGTCGTCTACCAAATTGAACCCCGGCGTATGGAACTGCAAGCGGGAAAACGCATGGTAGGGACATCGCGCTGCGATGTCCCCGCCCGAAATGCGAAGCTGAGGGCGGAACGGTTATGGCAAACTACACGCCTTGAAGCCTTGAACGCTCAACCCCGCGCGAACGTGGTAAAACACGCGTCTTGAACACTCGTTCCGTCGCCTAACGCTGCGCTCGGCGACGGGGACGGCGCAGCGCGCCGTCCCTACCTGTCGAACTGCGGGCGCTGACCGTCAGCAAAATAAACAAATCCCCAGTCATCCGGGCGCGCGACCAGCTTCTTGCGCACGGGATTTTCCAGAATATAGTGTGCCTTCTGTTGCCGGCTTTCGTCATGCCGCAGGCGATGTTCGAAGTAGTCTTGTTGCCAGCCAATGCCAATGTCTTTCGCCGTCCATTCTTTCCATTTACTGACAATGGTTTGCAGCGGCTTGCCGGATGGCGGAAAAGAAATCAACGCATGCAGATGGTCCGGCATCAGCAGAAAAATATGCGGCCACCATAAAAACTGTTCCTGCCGATGACGGACGGTTTCAAACAAGCGGTCGCAAATATCCGGCAAGGCAAGCTGGTTGCGGTTGGGTTCCTGGCATTTGATGGTGATGAAATAGACCTCGCGGTGCGGATCAACCCACAAAGGCACATCATGCGGCAGAGATTTTCTTCGGGGCACTTCCACGGCGGGAAATTATTCAGGGCGCATCAGGCTGGCAAACCCAAAAGGTAGGGACATCGCGCTGCGATGTCCCCGCCCGAAAAGCGAAGCTGAGGGCGGAATGATTATGGCAAGGTATGCGACTTGGACGTTCAACCTATAGCGAACGTGGTTGGACACGCTCCTTGCATGCTCGCTTCCGTCGCCTGACGCTACGCTCGGCGACGGGGACATCGCAAGCGCGATGTCCCTACCAACATTGAGAAACCATCGTTAAATGCTTTTGAACGTGTTGATAACCATAACGCATTGTTCCGGCGACGAAGCGCAGGTCAAAGCGATGCCGATAACGAGCGCAAAGACGCCGAACCCCAGACTCCAGCCAGCCGACCGGCTCGAATACCGGAATAATTGAATCAGTCCGCCGACAATCAACGCTGCCGCCGCCAGCAGAAGTACGGCACTCAACTGGAAGGCCACGGCGACGAAATCATCTGTGGCCGAATCCATTAGTCCACCATAGGAATCTGTTGCTTGTGTGTGAAACGCCGGCAAAAACGCGTACCACACCAGCAACCAGACAGGCAAAATCACAGTGGGCAGCTTGAACGCAAACATCAGGGCGTCAAACCAGTTTTCCGGCACTTCAATGCGCTTGGCTAAAAGTGAGTGCATGGGATTTCTCATGTTCTTTACTCCTAAAAATTCGTTTATGCAAGTGGACGTATGACATCTCGCGCAGCCGCAAACTAAAACTGCTTGGCATTTTTCATGTCAATGTCTGGAGCAAGCAAGTGCGGTAATGGTCCGGCAAACTCGGAGACCGACCAAAAAGGGTCCGTCTGACCAGACACCGCTACATAACGCCCATCAGCCTCCTGTTGTAAAAAGAGCAGAAATGTTTTCCCGTCTTTCGGTTCAAAGCTGACCAGATTTGGACCGTTTAACGACAGTTCTTTCGAAGGGATTGGGGTGTAATGATGCAAAACAAAAGTTTGAAGGTTGCGATCCCCTTTGAGGACCGTCAGAACCTTGAAGCTGGTTTCAACACCGGCAGCGATGACCTCATTTGTACCGGCGATGATGTTAGGTAACGCTGCGCGCTCCGAAGTGGGGCTGACCTGGGTGGCTTTGGCAATGACGACAAGAGTGGCCTTGTCATTGAGCATGTTGTAATTCCATGTCTGCATTAAGCGGGCCTGCGACTCCAGACCAAAACAAAGTGCCACGAATAATGCGAGATAATATTTCATAACGTGCATGGCCTTCTCATCTAAATCTTCTTCATCACTTCCATCCACCGTTTAAACGCCTCATCCCGCGCCTTCTTGTTCGCCGGATTCGTATTCCCCGGATCTTCCCCCGCTCGCATGAACCCATGCCCCGCGCCGTCGTACGTGACCGGTTCATAAATCTTGCCGGCCGCCTTCATTCCCTCGGTCGCCTTGGGCACGGTCGCGGTCACGCGCGCGTCGTTGCCCGCATAAAAGCCGTACACGGGACAGTTGATCTTGGCCATGCTATCCGCCGGCGGCGGCGTGCCATAGAACACGAACGCCGCCTTGATCTCCTTGTTGTTCGTCGCCAACCGGAACGACTGTCCCCCGCCCCAGCAAAAACCGGCGACCACCACCTTGCCGTTGCACGCATCCAGCTTCGCCACATACTCCGCCGCGGCATTCAGGTCGGCCGTGATCTGGTCCGCCGGCAGGGCCTGGATGGCTTTGCCGACATTGCCACCGCTCTTGATAAGTTCCTCCGTGCCGCCATTCGTCACGCTGCCCCAAAGCAAATCGGGCGCGATGACGATGTACCCTTCCGCCGCCAGTTCATCCGCCGCCGAGCGCGCCCAGTCCGTCAGGCCGAAAATCTCATGGATAAGCACGATCGCCGGCGCCTTGTCCTTCACCTCGGGATAGACCACAAAACAGTTCACCTCGCGGTCGCCATGCTTGACCTTCACCCATTCCGGATGGCGCGGTGATTTGTCGAGCTTGGCCTTGGCCCAGTCCTGGGCAGTGGCGGTGAAAGCGGCGCTGATTAACAACGCGGAGAGCAAAAGAAGTTTTTTCATGGCAATCCTTTGGTTTGGCTGTGGTCGGGGTTTGAGCATGGCAAGCAGGGCCGGGACTGCAACCAAAAAAAGATGGCTGTTCACGTCGCCAGCCGGCATTCCAAAAAAACCTCAAAATAGCTTGTCCGCTTTTGCCGTTGGCGGGGATAAATGGTAAATGCCAGACGTGCCGGACATGGACCTCGTGCGGGAATTTGCCCGCAACGGTTCCGAAGCCGCCTTTGCCGAACTTGTGCGGCGGAACATCGCGCTCGTTTATTCCGTCGCGCGCCGCTGCACCGGCCACGACGGCGACGCTCAGGACGTGACGCAGGCGGTGTTTATCATTTTGGCGCGCAAGGCGGATTCTCTCGGCGGCAAGACCGTTTTGCCCGGCTGGCTTTACGAAACCACGCGCTTCACCGCCGCGCGCTGGCTCCGCACACAGGCCCGCCGCGCGGCACGCGAACAGGAGGCTTACATGCAATCCACCTTGAACAAGGCTGAAACCGCGGGTGTCTGGCCGCAACTCGCGCCGCATCTCGAAGCGGCGATGGACAAACTGGCCGCGCGCGACCGCGCCTTGCTCGTGCTGCGCTTTTACGAAAATAAAACGGCGGCGGAAACCGCGGCCCTGCTGGGCATCCGCGAAGAAGCGGCGCAAAAAAGCGTGACACGCGCGCTTGAAAAATTGCGGAAATTTTTTGCGCAACGCGGCGTGACGTTGACGGCGGCGGCGATTGCCGGGGCGGTTTCGGCAAATTCTGTCCACGCCGCGCCCGCCGGACTTGCGGCCGCGATTTCTTCCACCGCACTTTTAGGGACAACCACAACCACGGCGGCAGTTATTGCCGCAACGAAAGCGATTGCCATGACCACATTCCAAAAAACCATCGTGACCGCCGCGTTCGTAGTGACTGTGGGCGCAGGTGTTTTTGAAGCGCATCAGGCCGCGCAATTGCAGGGGCAAAACCGGTCATTGCAACAGCAGCAAGCATCGTTGATGGCGCAAGTCGGGCAATTGAGCCAATCATTGGCTGATGCGACGAACCGGTTGGCCGGCTTGGTTGCGGAAAATGCCCAATTGAAATCAAATCCAAATGCAGATCCAAACAAGCATGAGCTTTTGAAATTGCGCGGTGAAGTGACGCAATTAAGAACGGCGAATGCCCAAAATGATTCCAATGACCCGGCCGACGTGGCCGCCAAAGGTGTGGCCGCCAAAGTGAAACAATTGAAACAATGGATGGAGCAGAATCCAAACGATAAAATTCCCGAGCTTCAATATCTGACCGATCAAGAATGGTTGCGTAGTGCGAATTATACCGCTGAATTGAAAACCGATGATGATTTTGGCCGGGCTTTGAGCCAATTGCGGCGCGATGCCAAACGGACGTTTGCCAATTCGATCGGCGAAGCCTTGGCAAATTATGTTGCGGCCAACAACGGACAATTGCCCGGCGACATTTCACAGCTGGCATCTTCCTTCAATCCACCGGTTGACGGAACCATGCTTCAGCGATACCAGCTTTTGCAGACCGGAAATTTGCGCGACCTCCCAAACGATGAGCCGTTGATCACCGAAAAGGCGCCGGTTGACGATCAATATGACTCGCTCTTCAAGATCAGCGCGACCGGCTATTCTTACCAGGGCACGGGAAAAACTTGGGTGAACGGAAACGGCAAAGGTGATTTTGGACCGGATACAATTGCGAAAATAAAACCGTTTGTAAGACAATGAATCGGGCTGGAAACCGGCGCTCCACGTGAGGTTTATCCGTTTGACCTGTCCAAATGAGCGGCCTGAACGCGCAAATTGATGCAAAATCCATTCCGGCGCACACTCACGCAACCCAAAAATCGCAAATGATCAAACGCCTGCTGCTGTTGTCGATTTGCCTGCCGATCGGCCTCAGCCTGTTGCCGGTGTCCGGTGCGGAAACCAATGGTCAGCCGCACACCATCCCGGACCTCCAGAAGGCCATCGAATCCGTTCTGAAAGAAACCAAAACGCCGGGGGCCGCCATCGTCATCGTCTCGCGCGACAAAACCGAATGGCTGGCCGGCCTCGGCAAGGCGGATGTGGCCGCCGACCGGCCCGTCACTGCCGACACGCTGTTCCGTCTCGGCTCCATCTCCAAGGGCTTCGTCGCGCTGGCCGCTCTGCAATTGTCGGAGGCCGGCAAGCTCAAGTTGACCGACACCGTGCGGCAATGGGCGCCGGACATCGCGTTCGTCAACCCGTGGGAAGCCACCGATCCCGTGCGGCTCGTGCATCTGATGGAGCACACCACGGGGTTTGAAGACATGCACCTCCGCGAATATGCGCTCAACGACCCGGCCATGACCTTGAACGGGGCGCTGGCGTTTGGCGCCTCATCGCGCGTGAGCCGCTGGCCGCCCGGCGAACGCATGTCCTATTGCAGTTCCGGCCCGGCCATGCTGGCGGCGGTGATTGAAAAAGTTTCCGGCCTGCCTTTTGACGCTTACGTGCAGACCAATATTTTCAATCCCCTGCATCTGGGCGCGAGTTATGCCGACACGCCGGATGTGGAACGGCGGCGCGCCAAGTTGTACCGTCCCGATGGCGTCACGCCCTATCCGTACTGGTACTTTGGCCTCTGGCCCACGGCCGGATTGAACGCCTCGGCGCGGGACATGGCCAATTATCTCCACTTTTATCTTCAACGCGGCAGTTTCGACGGCACGCAACTGTTGACGCCGGCATCCATCGGGCGGATGGAACGGGGCGAAACACTGCCCGCGGCGAAATTGGGTCAGTTCGCCAGCTACGGACTGTACAATTACCAAATCCCCTACGGCCCGTTCACCTTTCACGGCCACAACGGCGCGACGATGGGCGGCATCGTTGAATTCGCCTACCTGCCCGACCAGGGCTATGGCTACGCCCTCATGATCAATTCCGGATGTTATGCGGCGGCCGACCGCGTCGCCAATCTGATCCGTGAATACTTGCGGCCGCGCCTGACCGCACCGCCGTTGCCGCCGGTGGTGGCAGTGTCTGATGACCTCAAGCGCTATTACGCCGGATATTACCGGTTCATCAGTCCGACCATGGAATGGGCACAAGGTTTTCACCAAGTGCTCAGTGGCCGGATATTGACGGTCACCACCAACGGCCTGCTCATCAGTTCCATCGCCCGGCACAAGCAACTCATGCTGCCCGTGACGGACCGGTTGTATCGCGCGGAGGACACCGCCCTGCCTACCCTGGCTTTGCTGCCGGACAAGGACGGACACACCCGGATCCAATCCAGCATGGAAACAACTTTTGAGCGGATTCCTGCGCTGCAATATTGGGCGCTGTTCGCCGGCTTCATCCTGGTCTGCTTGCTGGTCATAAGCTCCTTGGTGATGGCCCCCATCTGGATCGTGCGGCGCTGGCTGGGCAAATCGCGCAATCCGGGGCCATTATCCGTGCGCTTCCTGCCGCTGGCCAGCGCCGCCCTGTTGGCCGCCTACATGGGGCTGATCTTCCTCGGCTTTCATGGCGTCGTGACCGGCAGATTCATCGATGACACCAGCCTGGGCAGGCCGGGTTTGCTGTCGCTCAGCATCTGGCTCGCGAGCCTGGCCTTTCCGCTCTCGGCCATCGCGAGCTTGTATGTAGCCTGGCGCGCGCGGCACACGCCCATGAAACGGGCGCCTTACTGCTTTTCCGTGCTGGTCGCAGTGGCAATGACGGGCACCGCAATTTACTTCGGCTATTGGGGCCTGATCGGGCTGCGCTTTTGGGCCTAGCCAAAGGCGGCAGCCCCAACTTTGTTCCTTTGTTGTTCAACTCCCCCTGCCGCCCGGTGGCCGGCCGCAAGGACCAAAATTCTCTGTCCGCCGCCCAAAAAACCTTTATTATAAATCGTAATGAGCAAGCTTTTGCTGATAGACGATGAAGAAGATGTGCGGTATTCGATCCAGCGGATCTTTGCGTCGCCGGACATCGAACTCGCCACCGCCGCCAGCGGCGAGGAAGGTCTGAAAGTCATCCCCAAGTTCAAACCCGACCTCGTCCTCATGGACATCCGCATGACCGGCATGACCGGCCTCGAGACTCTCCGCAAGATCCGCGCGACCGATCCCAAGCTGCTCGTCATCCTCATGACCGCCTACGGCACCACCCAGATGGCCATCGAGGCCATGAAGCTCGGCGCGTACGATTACCTGCTCAAACCTTTCGACATCGCCAAGCTCAAGGAAGTCGTCGCCAACGCCCTCAAGGCCGCGAATGACATGAAACAGATCGTGTCCTACCAGCCCCTGCTGGAATCGGAGGATTACGAGCTCGGCATCGTCGGCCGCAGCGAGCCGATGCAGCAGGTCTTCAAGCTCATTGGCCAGGTCGCCGCGAGCGACGCCACCGCGCTCATCACCGGCGAGAGCGGCACGGGCAAGGAACTCGTCGCCCGCGCCATCTACCATCACAGCAACCGCAACGAACAGCCCTTCCTTGCCGTCAACTGCGCGGCCATCCCCGAGCAACTGCTCGAGAGCGAACTGTTCGGCCACGAAAAAGGCTCCTTCACCGGCGCCACCGTCCAGCGCATCGGCAAATTTGAGCAGTGCAACAAGGGCACGATTTTTCTGGATGAGATCGGCGACATGACGCCGCCCACGCAGACGAAAATTTTGCGCATCCTCCAGAACGGCACGTGCGAACGCGTCGGCGGCAACGCCCCCATCAAGGTGGACGTGCGCGTCATCGCCGCCACCAACAAGCCGCTCGAGGCCGCCGTGGCCGCCAAGCAGTTCCGCGAAGACCTCTTCTACCGCCTGAACGTCGTCCGCATCCAGATCCCGCCCCTGCGCGACCGCCGCGAGGACATCCCGCTGCTGGTGAATTATTTCGTCAAGAAACTCGCGCGCGAACACGGCCGCGCCCCGAAATCCATCGCCGCCAGCGTCATCCGCACCCTCGAAAAATATCACTGGCCCGGCAACGTCCGCGAACTCGAGAACGCCATCCGCCGCGCGCATGTCATGGCCAAGAGCGACGCCATCCTCCTCGGCGACCTGCCGCCGGAGATCTCCGGCAGTACCACCGGCCCGTCCGTCGTGCCCACCAGCACCATCGCCGGCGAAGCCGCCTCCACCGATGCCGCCGCCCTCGCCCGCCAGCTCTTCCAATGGGCCAAGCGCGACCCGAAACTGAAGATCATCCCCGCCGTCGAACGCGAACTGGTCATCCAGGCCTTGAAGGAGACGCAGAACAACCAGGTCCACGCCGCCAAGATGCTCGGCATCACCCGCGCCACCCTGCGTAAACGCATCGAGAAATTTGGCATCCAGCGCGAGTTGAACGTGAAGTGAGGCGTGGCGCGCAGGCTACTGCGCCAGCCGCCCGCTTTGGAACGCCGGTCTCCGACCCGGCGATTTGATGCTTGGAGCTTGGAATTTCTCTGGAGCTTGGATGTTGGTGCTTGGAGCTTTTTCATTCATCCCACGGTGGCCGGTCAACCGTGAGATGTCCGGGTACTTCCAAACCAAAATTGACGCTGATGATTTTTCTGCTAGTATGTCAGGCCTTTTATGAATCGTAATCCGCATGTCGCAATTGTCGGTGCCACGGGAGCCGTGGGCATCGAGATGATCAAGACCCTGGAGAAGAGAAATTTTCCCGTGGGCAAGCTCACCTTGCTCGCCTCCGCCCGTTCCGTCGGCAAAAAGCTCAAGTTCAAGGGCCAGGACATCGCCGTGACGGAATTGACCAAGGATTGCTTTGCGGGCATCGACATCGCCCTGTTCAGCGCCGGCGGCGGCATCTCCAAGGAGTTCGCCCCGATCGCCGCCAGGGCCGGCTGCGTGGTCGTGGATAATTCCAGCGCATTCCGCCAGGATCCCAACGTGCCCCTCGTGGTGCCCGAGATCAACGCGGCCGACGTCAAGCAGCACAAGGGAATCATCGCCAACCCGAATTGCACCACGGCCATCACGCTCATGGCGCTGTATCCGCTGCACCAGGCCTTCGGCGTGAAGCGCATTTTTGCGTCCAGCTATCAGGCGGTCTCCGGCACCGGCGCGAAGGCGCTCGAGGAACTGGAGCGCCAGGTGGAACAGGTCGTCAATAAAAAGCCGGTGACCAAGGAGGTTTATCCCCACCAGATCGCCTTCAACGTGCTGCCCCACGTCGATTCCTTCCTGCCGACCGGTTACACCAAGGAAGAGATGAAGATGGAGAACGAGGGCCGCAAGATCATGCACCATGACAAGTTCCGCGCGAGCGTGACCTGCGTGCGCGTGCCCGTCTACCGCTCCCATTCCGTGGCCGTGACGGCTGAATTTGACAAGCCGGTGACGCTCGAAGCCGCACGGACCGCGTTGAAAAACGCCCCGGGTCTCGACGTCGTGGATGACCCCGAGAACAAGCAGTATCCCATGCCGCTGTTCACTTCCGAGCAGTACAACTGCCAGGTCGGCCGGCTGCGCCTGGATTGCGCCCTGGATAACGGCCTCTGCTTCTGGGTCAGCGGCGACCAGCTGCTCAAGGGCGCGGCCCTGAACGCGGTGCAGATCGCCGAAGAGCTGATGAAGTGACACGTTAACGTGACCGCCGCCCGCCAAACTAGTAACCGGATGGTTACTATTCTGGCCCAAATCATTTGAATTCCGTGAAACCTCTGCTATGTTCTGCCCGTCCTTCACGGGCAAACATGACGTACCATTTGTTCTATTGGCCGGCGGCCGGGTTGCCGCCGGTTTTCTTGCGATGAAAAGGCCCCGCAAGCAGGAGGCCGCATCGGCGGCCAATGTCTTCCAGTTCTCGCTGGCAGGCCTCATCATTTTCAGCCTGGCCCTGGTCGGGGTTTCCTCGTTCGTGGGCTACAAGCTGACGGCCAACAACCGGCCAAAGCTCGAGGAAACTTTCGCGAAAAATCCCAAGGACAAAAGCCAGTCGGTGCACACGGGCGCGTGGGGCACGCTAATCACCCGGGACATCGACCTGGAGCGGCCGGTGGAATACTTGACGGAAGAAGTGGCCGACCCCAAGCCGGAGGCATGGACGTTCAACGGGCTGAAGCCGGAGGCGGTGAAGGCGTTGCTCACCCAGAACGGATTGTCCGCCGCGCAGGTGGCCGCGGCGTTTGCGCCGGGAACGTTCACCGAAACGGGAAACGGCACGGTCTTGCAGCCGTCGGATAAATTTCTGTTGGCGCTGGATGGTCCGGTGCGCGCGAAGCTGTACATTGCGCTGGCCGGCCTGGGGGTCAACCTGTACCTGGATTACCCCTACATCTTCCCGGGCGACATCATCGGGTCCATCTTGAACGACAGCCGGTTGAATCCCGACGATGTGGCGCTGTTCAAGCAGTTGACCTATCTCAACGGCAACGTCCATCAGTTGAGCGACTACCCGTTTTTACTGACAAAAATCCCCACGGTCGAACGGCGCGTGGCCCTGGCCCGTTCAATGTCCCGCCAATCGGCGGTCCTTGCCGGCCTGATGATCAAGCCGGACACGGACATCGACAAGATCGCCAGCTACTGGGGCAACTTGCCGAACGTGCGTTTCACCGATATCCGGCCGATGATGGAGGCTCTCAAGGAACTGCCAGAGGGCGGCAACCTGAGCCTGTTCTACCTGCTGCCCAAGTTCGCGCGCGACCGGCTGTACACCTTCCCGCTGCCGCCCCAGGCCGGCGAACCCACGATGGATTGCCACTGGTCCACGTTTAACTTCGGCAACGATACGCCGGACAACCGTTTCAACGACCCGGCCTTTGCGGTGGATTACATCCGGAAAAATTATTACCCGATCGCCGCGCCGTCCATCTGCGGCGACATCCTTTTGTTGATGAACGACAAGCAGGAGGTCAAGCACTCCGCCGTCTTCCTGGCCGATGACATCGTGTTCACGAAGAACGGCAACAACTACCGCCAGCCGTGGATGCTGATGCGGATTTCCGACCTCCTGGCCACCTACCCCGCGACGCCGCCGATGAAGGCGATCTACATGCGCCGCAAGACGGACTAGATAAAGCTCCAAATCAAAAGCTCCAAACTTCAAGCCGCGTTCGCGCTGATGTTTGGAGCTTGAAGTTTCTCTGGAGCCCGCCTCGCGGGATTGGTGCTTGGAATTTTTACTGCTTGCCTGCTTCCTTCGTATAGGCGCTCAAGACGCGGATGTTCGCCGCCTTTGCAATGTCCATCACCTGCACGATGCGCTCCCAATGCGCGGCCTTGTCCGCACGTACCGCCAGCATGGGCTCCCGGCCGGCGGCGCGGATTTTTTCCGCCTCGGTGATCAGCCGGCTGCGCAACTGGTCCGGCGTCACCACGTCCGCGTTCGGCCCGAAACGCAGCGTGTTCTGGTCGTCGATGTACACGATCTGCGGCGGATTCTCATTCGCGCCGGATTTCATGGCCGCCGTGGAGGTGGGCAGCGCCAGCTTCAGCGCCGGCTGCTGCTTGAAGGTCGTCGTCACCAGCAGAAAAATCACCAGCACGATCAGCACGTCAATCAGCGCCACGATGATCACCGCGGGCGCAGTCCGGCGTTTATGGAGGATAAAGCGCATGGCTTCAGGTGATCACTCGGTCACGACGTATTGTTTGCGGATAAAGTTGGCGCAGATGGTCTCCATCTCCACCGCCAGTACTTCGACCTTCTTCGAGAAGTAGCTCCACGCCACCAGCGACGGGATGGAGATCAGCAAACCGATGAGTGTCGTCCGCAAGATCAGGCTGATGCCCTGGGCCAGCTTCGAGGCGTCGTTCATGTTCGTCAGGCCCGTCTGGCCGATGTCCCCGAACACGCTCATCATGCCGAAGATTGTTCCCACCAGCCCCAGCAGCGGCGCGATGCCCACGATGATCTCCAGCACCACCAGCCCGCGCTCGAGCTTCACAACCTCATGGCGCGCGGCGGTCTCCACCGCGGATTCGTTGTCCGGCTTGGGCCAGCCGCGATGCTCGATGGCGAGCAACAACAGGCGGCCGAGCGGGCACGGCTCGGCAACGCAATATTGCCGCAGGTTTTCCAGGTCATTTTCATCCTGGCACTCCATCGCGGCGGTGGCGAGGTTGGTCGGCACGACCTTCTCCCAGCGCAGCATGTACGCGCGCCAGATGACCACGCCAAGCCCGGTCACGGAGGTGGCGCCGAGCAGTATGTAAACGATGATGTCCATAAATTTTTACAAAATCGAACGGTTCAATAGTAATAAAACGTGAATGAGATATCCCGATAATTCGCACCGATTTCACGGAGCATGTCGCTCGGCCATTTGCCGAACGGCGCCGCCTCCTGCACCGATTCCTCGCAGACATACCCCAGCAGGTCGCCCACCGTGTTCTCCACGATCTTCATCTCCTCGACCGTGCCGTCGGGCTTCAGCTTGAAATGCAGCACCACCTTGCCGGTGCGGTCCTGGGCGAAACGGTGGCTGTCCAGCAGGTCATACCACCGCGCAGTCACCGCATCGATGATGGCCCGGTCGTAATCCCCGAACGCCGTGGCCTTCGCGTCCAGCGACGACCAGACGCGCTGCCGGCGCACGCCGCCCTGCTGTTGCATTTTCTGCCCGGGCAATTGCTCCTGCTGTTGCTGCTGCGCCTGCGCTTGCTTCAGGGTGCGCGGACGCGGTGCCGGCTGGTCCGGGGTCTGGTCCGCCGGCTTGGGTTCCGGCGGCTTGTTAAGTTTCAGGTCGCCGATGTTCAACGTCTCAGACGGATGCGCCTCCTCGACAGGCTTGGGCTCCGGGGGCGGTGGCGACGGCGTCGGTTGCAATTTCTGCACCTTGGTGGCGTCCTCCGTTTTGGGCACATCCTTCTGTTTGCCGTCCACCTTGGGCTGGCTCGTGTCCACGGTGGCATCCGGGTTGGCTGCCTGGGAATTTTTGTTGGAATAATTCGGCGTGTTTTTGGGCGGCTCCGGTTCTTCGTGCGTCACCTCCACGAACACCAGCGGGTCCTCCTGCTCCTTTTTTGCCACCTGCACCGGCGGGCTGTGCCGGTGCATCCAGGCCGGCAGGTGGAAATGCTCCCACCAGCCGAACTTTTTGCCGGCCTGGTAGCCCGCCCAGGTGCCCAGATGCAGGCACAATGAAATCAGCAGCGCCACCGTCAGCCGGCTCATCTCGTGCCGGCTGGGGCGCAGGGACCTGGTTTCATCGCGGACCATAAATGGTTATTTTGCCGCACGTTCACCCCTCCGGCAACTGATAGATTTGGCGCGCGTTTTCCCGCCTTGCAGTTTCACGGCAATTTGCTTTCATCGCGCCATGTCAAAAGTGCCGCTGCCAGCCATCGTGACGCATTGCGACCGGGTCCTCCGCACCGCCGATATCGGCGATTACGACGGCGCCGTGAACGGCCTGCAGGTCGAAAATTCCGGCCACGTCTCCCGCATCGCCGCCACCGTGGATGCCAGCCTCGCCACCGTTAGGCTGGCCATCGCCGCCAAGGCGGACCTGCTCATCGTTCATCACGGCCTCTTTTGGTCCAAAACGCATCCCTGGACCGGCCAACGCCGCGAACTGCTCCGGTTGCTCATCGAAAACAACCTCGCAGTTTACAGCTCCCACCTGCCCCTTGACGCGCATCCCGTGCTCGGCAACAACGCCCGGCTCGCCGCCGCGCTGGGCTTGAAAAATCTGAAACCCTTTTTCTTCAGCCACGGCCAGGACATCGGCCTGTGCACGCGCCAAAAAATTTCCCGCATCG
Source organism: Candidatus Acidiferrales bacterium (assembly GCA_035482455.1). Lineage (GTDB taxonomy): Bacteria > Verrucomicrobiota > Verrucomicrobiia > Limisphaerales > UBA11358 > UBA11358. The sequence goes on from DATHQS010000050.1 coordinate 14,444, forward strand.
CGCTCGCCAAAAAACTCGAACACGCCACCGGCGCCAAACCCAAGATATTGCCCGGCGGCAAGGAATTCTGCGAACGCATCGGCATCGTCACCGGCGGCGCCGGCGGCGACCTGAAAACGGCCGCGGCGGCCGGCGTGGACACCTTCATCACTGGCGAAGGACCGCACTGGACGTATGCCCTCGCGGAGGAACTCGGCGTGAACGTCCTTTACGGCGGCCATTATGCGACAGAGACGTTCGGGGTGAAGGCGCTTGCCGCGACGTTGTCCAAAAAATTCCGGCTCCCGTGGGTGTTCCTCGACCACCCCACCGGGTTATAGGTCCGGCTTGAGTTTCGGGTCGCGCGGGCTTTTCTGCTGCGCCGCGATGCCGTCGCGCACCCCGCGCAGGTCCTCGCTGAACACGCGTGCCAGCTCCTTTTTCCCCGTCAGCTTGTATTGCACGATCTTGATGTAGAGTTGCGTCAGCCGGCCCACCTTCATGCAGAACATCAGCAGGTTCCCGGAGTTCTCGTGCATCAGCGCCGCGCCGCCGAAACTGTATGCGTAGCGCGTCTTGAACACGTCCTCGTTCGTCATCCGGTGATGATTATGCCGCACCACCGCGCGCGGTTCATAGACGATGCAATGACCGGAACGCAGCACGCGGTAGTTGATGTCGATATCCTCGCCGCTCCGCAACGGCGCGCCCGCGCCCAGCCGGTTGTCGAATCCGCCCAGCTGGTCCAGCGCAAGCTTGCGGAACGACATGCCGCTCCCGTGGCCCACGCACCACGGCGCCAGCCCCTTGCCCTTCATGTGTTTCGCAAAAACCTTGCCCACATTTTCCAGGATCAACCCCACGCTGAAACGAACTTCCTCCGGCTTGAACACCCGGCGGTTCTCGCCCAGATCCTGGCCGGCCACTTCCTCAAATAGATCCGCCGCGGATTCCTTGCGGTGGGGAATGATGCGCGCCGAGCAGCCCCAGATCTCGGGGCTCGAATAATTTTCCACCAGCAGCGACAGCCAGTTCTTTTCCGGCAGGCAATCGTCATCCGTGAAGGCGATGATCTCGCCCGTGCAATGCGGCAGGCCCGTGTTCCGCGCCAGCGACTGGCCCAGCCGCGGCTCCGGCACATACTTCGCGCCGAACTGCGCCGCGATCTTTTCCGACTTCTCCTTCTCCTCGCCGTTGCTGCTGTCAACGATGACGACTTCAAAGTCCGGGTAATCCTGCTTCGACAGCGCCGTCAGCGCCTCGGCAAGGTAACCGGAATGGTTGCGGGTGATGACGATGACCGACGCGCGCATAATCATCAACTCGCGGTCCTGGCTTTCTCGCGCGTGGCGGCCACCAGCCAGCCGGCCAGCAGCAGCCCGATGACCATCGCCGACAGCGTTACGAGCAGCGGCCGGTTCGGCAGGCTGAAATTGAACTCGACCGTGTGCTGGCCCGGCTGGAGATACACGCCGCGCATCACGTAGTTGCAGCGCAGCAGTTCCGCCGGCTTGCCGTCCACCGTCACGCTCCAGTGCGGATCGTAATGGTCGTTCAGCAGCATCACCGACGGCGTGACCACGTTCGCGCTGAACACGATGTGTTTGCTCGAATAATCCTTGAAATCCACCGTGCCGGAATTTTCGTTCGTGGATATCGCAGGCACACCGGTCGCCGGCGTGGAAACCATCACCGTCTTGGCCGGGTCAAAATCCGGGTCGGCCAGCGTCTTGAGGATGGCCGGATCGTTCGTCGTGACCTGCCAGTTTGCATACAGCTTCACGCGCGGCAGCGCGCCCGTGAATTCGATCAGCGCATAATCGCCGTTCTCGTTCGGATAGGCCGTCAGTTCCTCCAGGTTCTGGTGAAACTCCGTCACGCCCGGCTTCAGGTTCACACTGAAACGCTCGAGGATGTGGAACCGGTTGCGGCCCGGGTCAAATTGCGCGTTGAACGAGTCCACGAACGGCGCCGGGCCCAGCAGGTACCGCGTGTTGGAAAGCTCCCACTTCCGCGGCAGCTTGTAGAAGGTGCTGTCGTCAAATCCCCAGGTCCCGTCCGGGCGCTGTTTGAA
>DATHQS010000051.1:0-3378 GCA_035482455.1 Candidatus Acidiferrales bacterium
GGTGAATCAGGGTGGTTGACAGGGGGGTGGCGGGGCCTAAAATGTGGCGGACAGGCGGGTGACAGGTGTTAAATGTTCAAAAAAACCGTGTTTTTTTCTTTGAACAGCTCGCAGGTCATCCTTCTCGAAATCCCCGCTCAACCAGCGGCGGCTTTGATGAAAAACCCGCCTGATTTGGATGAAAATCTTGTTCATAACGGCCCCGTTGTATGACTACCTGGCGGATTCGCTGTTGGTGGGGTTCCGCGACGTGTATGGGGCGGATTGCGTGGACTGGCCGCGCAAGCCGATCATGTACGGGGATTTTCCCTCGATGTACGGCCGGGGTTTTACGGTGTGGTCCAAGCCGATTCCCGATGTGCCGGCAGCGGCGCGGGCGTTGAAGGAGGACGTGGACCTGGTGATCTACAGCAGCTACCGCCGTCAGATGCCCATCGACTGGCGGGTGCTGGTGCAGAACCGGGACAAGGCGCCACGCGTGGTTTACCTGGACGGCTATGACGATGTCTTCATCGATCCCGAGCGGCGTCCGTATTTCAAACGGGAACTGATGGAACTGGCGCCGGGGGTGTTGCCGACGGGTTTTTGCGTGCCGGACCGGCTGGTGCGTCCGCTGGATGCGACGGGCAAGACGCAGTTGCACCAGACGCACGTGCAGGACACGGAATTCACGAGCGAGACGGGCTACAAGTTCACGGAGGAGAAGGATTATTACGACGACCTGGCGCGGTCGTACTTCGGGATCACGATGCGCAAGGGCGGGTGGGATTGCACGCGGCATTACGAAATCATGGCGGCGGGGGCGCTGGTGATGTTCAAGCATTACGATGAAAAGCCGGCGGCGTGCGCGCCACAGTGTCCGCATTTCATCAGCTACTCGGACAAGGCTGATTTCATGGCGAAAGCAAACCGGCTGGTAGTGAACGGGAAGCCGACGGAGGAATATCACCGGATATTGCAGGCGCAGCGCGACTGGCTGCTGGCGAATGCGACGGCCACGGCGCGGGCGAAGCAACTGGTGGGGCAGATCGAGAACCATTTCGCGGTAAAACCGGCGGAGCCGATGCCGCAGCTGCATTTTAAATGGCTGCGCCGGCTGCGGATCCACGGTTTCCTGTTCAAGGAGAACTTCATGATGCGCGCCATCACGTTTGTGAAGCAGAACCGGCTGGTGGACTGGTTTTATTACCGGGTGGTGCGGAAGGTGCCGTTTGTGGGGCTGTTCGTTTCCCGGGTGTTGCTGAAGGAGAAGGCGGTATGACCACCGGGTGGCAACATGATGCGGCAGGGGCGAGTGTCGTAAAACGTGTTTCCCGTAGTTCGTTTCCGTCGCCTGACGCTGCGCCCGGCGACGGGGACATCGCAGCGCGATGTCCCTACCAAGCTTTTACCCTGCCTTGACTCCATCATGAAACACAACAACAATCACCCTTCACGCCCATGCCGAAACAACGGGTGTGCGGCCGGCAGACAGGAACCTGACTATGAATAAGATCAAGACGAAGACGCAAAAGAACTGGGACGGAGTGAAGGGCGCGGCGCTGTTGCTGCTGGTGGTGCTCTCGCTGATGTTCTGGCGCAGCTTTCTGCCGGACTATGTCCATTTCTCCAACGACGGCCCGCTGGGGGCGCAGGCCACGGCCTCGGTGGCGTTGCCCGGCGCCTTCCTGGGTTCGTGGGGCGACAACAATGACATCGGCAGCTCCGGCGGCGCGTGGCCGCTGAACCTGAGCGTGATGTTCCGCTGGATTTTCGGCCCGTTTGGGTACGCCAAATTTTATGCGCCATTCGCGCTGTTCATCCTGGGGCTGGGGACATGGACGTTCCTGCGCAGCCTGAAGCTGACGTGGCTGGCGACAATCATGGGGACGTTCGCCGTGGTGCTGAACACGTGTTATTTCGCGGGCGTCTGCTGGGGTGTGGCCTCGGCGGAGATCGCCGTGGGTTTTGATTTCCTGGCCATGGGCCTGTTCATGGGGAATGACGGGGAGAAGTCACGGATCATGCGGTCAGTGCGGCTGGCGCTGGCGGGCTTGTGCGTGGGTGTGAACGTGATGGAGGCGGCGGACATCGGGGTGCTGTGCAGCGTGCTGGTGGCGGGATTTGTCTTTTTCAAGTCGCTGATTGAATCCGAGGGCGACGTGGTGATGAGGGCGGCGTGCGGGGTTGGCCGGGTGATGATCGTGGCGCTATTTGCGATATTCATCGCGGTGAGCACGGTGATTTCGCTGCTGGGCACGCCGGGCCTCGTCGGCAACTCAGACGACAACAAGGAATCGGAAGCGGCGCATTGGGACTGGGCGACGCAATGGAGCCTGCCGAAGCTGGAAACCATCGGCATCTTCGTGCCGGGCGTCTTCGGATACCGGATGGACACGCCGAAGCACATGGAGCCAGGTTTGGCGGACAGTTACAACGGCGGGGTATATTGGGGCGGCATCGGCCGGAGCCCGGAGATCGACCGCGCGTTTGACGCGGGGACGACTCCGCCGGGCGGGCTGATGCGGTTCGGGTATGCGGGCTATTATGCGGGCGTGCTGACGGTGCTGGTGGCGCTGTGGGCGCTGGTGCAAAGTTTCCGGCGGCAAAACCCGGTGTTTTCGCGCACCCAAAAGATTTTGATATGGTTCTGGGGATTCGTGATGGTCGCCTCGCTGCTGGTGGCGTGGGGGCGGTTCGCGCCGATGTTTTACGGGCTGCTGTACAAGCTGCCGCACTTTTCCGCGATGCGGAACCCGGCCAAGTTTGAGATCTTCACGGCCTGGGCGCTGGCGATATTGTTTGCGTACGGGATGGATGCGCTGAGCCGCCGTTATCTGGATGCGACGGCCAAGGCGGGGACGAGAAAATGGGACGGCTTCGACCGGAACATGATCCTTGGCTTCGCGGGCCTGCTGGGTGCGAGCGTGGCCGGCTGGTTTTATTATTCGACACACAAGGAGCAGCTCGTGCAATACATCAAGAAGGTCGGTTACGGCGACGACACGTTCGCCACCCTGATCGCGACCTTCAGCATCGGCCAGGCGGGCTGGTTTGTCTGGATCCTTGCGGGCGCGGTGATCTTGCTGGCGCTGACGGCGAAGGGATTCTTTTCCGGGCCGCGCGCGAAGGCGGGCTCGGTCCTGCTGCTGGCCTTCCTGCTGCTTGACATGGGGCGCGCCAACCTGCCGTTCATCATCCATTGGGATTACAAGCAGAAGTATGAGATCGGCACGCTGAACCCGATCGAAAAATTCCTGGTCGACAAGCCGTACGAACATCGCGTGGCAAAGCTGCTGCCGGCGCCGCTGAGCACGCCGGGGCAGTTCGAGCTGTTCGACCAGTTGTACGGGATCGAATGGACGCAGCATCATTTCCTGTATTACAACATCCAATCCC
>DATHQS010000052.1:0-17087 GCA_035482455.1 Candidatus Acidiferrales bacterium
CCCGGAATACCTGGAGGCGCACGCGAAACATGATGCGCTCAATGATCCCCAGGTGGAGGCCAAGGCGAAGAAGATGCTGGCGGGGCTGGGTTATCGCGAAACGGATTTTGACCGGCCGGCAAAGGAGTTGAGCGGCGGCTGGGTGATGCGGGCGCATCTGGCGCGGCTGCTGGTGATGGAGCCGGACCTGCTGCTGCTGGACGAGCCGACGAACCACCTGGACCTGCTCTCGCTGCTGTGGCTGCAAAATTACCTGAAGAATTATTCGGGCGCGGTGCTGCTGATCTCGCATGATCGCGTGTTCATGGATGAAGTCATCACGCAGGTACATGAGATCTCCGAGCGCAAGCTGATCGCGTATACGGGCAACTATTCGTCGTTCCTGGAACAGCGCGAGGCGCGGTACGAACAGCAACTGGCGGCTTACAAGAACCAGCAGAAGGAGATCGCGGATTTGCAGGCGTTCGCGGACCGGTTCCGGTCGATCCCGTCGAAGGCGTCGCAGGCGCAGAGCAAGCTGAAGCAGATCGAGCGGCTGGAGCTGATCGAGAAGCCGATGGCGCCGCGCAAGCCGTTCCGTTTCCAGATCCCGCCGCCGCCGCGCGGCGGGCAGCGCGCGATTTCGCTGGAGGGCATCCACATGGCGTATGGCACGAACAAGGTTTATGCCGGCCTCGACCTCACGGTGGAGCGCGGCGAACGCACGGTGTTGGTGGGGCCGAACGGCGCGGGGAAATCCACGTTGTTGAAAATCCTCGCGGGCGTGGTGGAATTTCAGAAGGGCAAACGCGACCTGGGGCACAACGCGAAGATCGGTTATTTCAGCCAGCACCGCAGTGCGACGTTGGACCCGGAGAAATCGGTGATCGACGAGGTGCTGGCGTGCGCGCCGGGCATGCGCGAGGACGATGTGCGCGGCATCCTGGGCTCCTTCCTGTTCCGCAAGGATGACATCTACAAAAAGACGGAGGTATTGAGCGGCGGCGAGAAAAGCCGGTTGAACCTCATCAAGTTCCTGGTGGACCCGCCGAACCTGCTGCTGATGGACGAGCCGACGACGCATCTGGACATCCACACGGTGGAATCGCTGACGCTGGCGCTGGAACGGTACGAGGGCACTTTGGTTTTCATTTCGCACGATGTGCATTTCATCCGGCACCTGGCAACGAAGGTGTTGCACGTGAACGCGGGCACGGTCACGCCGTATGTCGGCGGATATGATTACTTCCTGGAGAAGACGCATATATTGGATGAACGCGCCGCGTTGACGGCGGGCTGAACGGAAGACCACACGGGATGACCGCCATCGTCGAAATTTTTGTGGGCCTGATGCTGGCGGTGGTAGCGCTGGCGCTGGTGGCGCGCAAGCTGCAGATCCCCTACCCGATCCTGTTCGTGATCGGCGGCCTGCTGCTGGGAGTGATCCCGGGGCTGCCACAACTGAAGCTGGAACCGGAACTGGTTTTCGTTTTCTTCCTGCCGCCACTGCTGTTCCCGGCGGCGATGTTCACCTCGTGGCGCGATTTCCGCGCGAACCTGCGGCCGATCTCGCTGCTGGCCATCGGGCTGGTACTGTTCACGACGGTGACAATCGCGTGGCTGGCGCATTATTTCATGGGGCTGCCGCTGGCGGCGGGGTTCGTGCTGGGCGCAATCATTTCGCCGCCGGATGCGATCGCGGCGACGGCCATCGCGCAACGGCTGAAGGTTCCGCGGCGCATCGTGACGGTTTTGGAGGGGGAAAGTCTGGTGAACGATTCGACGGCGCTGGTGGCGTTCCGCTTTGCAGTGGTGGCGATGATCACGGGGACGTTTTCGTGGGCCAAGGCAGGCGAGCAATTTCTGCTGGTGAGCCTCGGGGGCATCGTCATCGGACTGGCGGTGGGCTGGCTGGCGACGTGGTTCCACAAACAGATCGAGGATGCGCCAATCGAGATCACGGTTTCGTTGCTAACGCCGTTTGCGGCCTATCTGTTGGCGGAGCAACTGGGCGTGTCGGGCGTGCTGGCGGTGGTGACGGCGGGTTTGTACCTGGGCTGGCAGTTGCCGGAGATCACCGATTTCCGCACGCGACTGGAAGCACGGCCGGTCTGGGAGATGACGGGCTTCTTGCTGAACGGATTCATTTTCATTTTGATCGGACTGCAACTGCCCACCGTGCTGCAAGGGCTGGCGAACGAGAACATTCCCGTGGGCCGGCTCGTGTGGTACACGTTCCTCATCAGCGTGGCGGTGATCGGCGTGCGCATCCTGTGGGTATTTCCGGCGACGTACCTGCCGCGGATGCTGTTCAAGAGCATCCGCGAACGCGACCCCTACCCCTCGTGGCGGCACGTGACGATCGTGGCGTGGACGGGGATGCGCGGGGTGGTCTCGCTGGCGGCGGCGATGTCGGTGCCGGAATTCATCCACAAGGATGTGCCGTTTCCCGGTCGTGATTTGATCTTATTTCTCACCTTCATGGTGATTTTGGTGACGCTGGTGCTGCAAGGCCTGAGCCTGCCGGCGCTGATCCGCTGGCTGGGCATCGAGGAGGATGGCAGCGCGGAAAACGAGGAGCGCAAGGCCCGGATCAGGGCGAACCAGGCGGCGCTGGACCGGCTGGAGAAAATCGCCGAGACCGAGCCGGCCAAGATGGATGCGTTGAAGCGGCTGCGCGTGGAGTATGAGGACCACATCCTGCAATTGAAGGCCTCGGCGCCGGGGCGCACGGACAAGCGGATAAGATTGTTCTCCGCGGAATACGAACGGCTGTCGCAACTGGCCTTGGAGCAGGAGCGCAAAACGATCATCCAACTCCGCAACGAAAGCGTCATCAACGACGAGGTGCTGCGGGAAATCCAGCAGGACATCGACCTGGCCGAGGCGCGGCTGAAGCGGCACCAGTGAAAAGGCCGGGAGTCCCGGGGGAACATTGAAACCATATCAGAGTGATACGCGTATGATTTCAAAACATAAGTCCGCGCTCCCCCTCATCCTAACCTTCTCCCCCAAGGGGGAGAAGGAACCGTCGCGGACAGTTTCAGCCGCCACCGAGGAGGCCTTCGAGTTCCTTGCGGAGTTCGCCGAGTTCCTTGCTTTTGAAATGGGCGCGGGTTTGCTCCAACACCGCGATGGTTTTGCGGACGGCCTTGAGGAGATCCTGTTTTTCCAAGGCCTGGTCGGTGCCGAGCCGGCCGCCCTCGTGGATGAGGAGATGTTCCAGCTCGACCAACCCGACGACGAGGTTGCGCACGGTAAGACGCAGGTAGCTTTGCATGGCGACCTGCCGCCCGGGCCCGGGCTGTTGCAAGAGCAGCTTCTGGATGTGCGCGAGGTCATGGTCCCAATCTTGAAGCTGGCGACGGCTGCCGTTCACGATGCGGGCATCCCGGCACTCGGCCACCGCGACGCGGAGCAACTGGCAAAGTTCGTCAAACTCCGGCGGCTTGGTGAGATAGGCCGTGACGCGCAGACGGACGGAACGCGTGGCGGTCTCCATGGTCGGGCCGCCGGTGATGAGGATGACCGGCAGGCCGGCGACGATGGCGGGAAGGTTCTCGATCATCTCCAACCGGGCGTTGCCGGGCATGTTGATGTCCGAGAGGAGGACGTCGTATTCCTTGGATTGCAACAGGGCGACGGCTTCCGTTGCCGAGCCGGCGAAATCGCATTCAAAGCCGGCGCGCTGCAGGCGCTTGCCGAGGCCAAGGCGGAATTGTTCGTCGTCATCGGCAAACAGGATGCGTCCGGAATTGGTGTCAGGCTGGTTGGTGGCGTCCATGATTCAAGCTGTGATTCCAACGGGGGCGGGTTGTTCTTCCACCGGGCGCAAAACCCGGGCGAGGGCATGAGCGAAGGCGCCGTGATCGATCGGCTTGGTCAACAGCTCGCGGATGCCCAGCGCATTCATCTCCGCCGGGGTGAGCGTGTCGTTGTGGCCGCTGGCGAGGATGACCGGCAGCCCGGGGCGGAGATCCAAAACGCGACGGACCAGATCCACGCCGGTGAGCGCGGGCATGGTCAGGTCGCTGACCAGCACGTCATAGGCCGACGGGTCCTGTTGAAACGCTACCCACGCGGTTTCCGGATTGTGAAAGACCACCGGCCGGTAGCCGAGCCGGGTCATTACTTTGCCGGCCACCTCGCCCAAGGCCGGCTCGTCATCCACGAACAAGACGCGTTCGCCGTTGCCCCGGGGAATTTCCGCCGCGACCGGGGCGTCCAGTTTGGCCGACGATGCGCGGGCCGGGAAATAGATGGTGAACGTGGTGCCGGACCCGGGCGTGCTGGCCACCGCGATGACGCCGTCATGTTCCTTGACGATGCCATGGACGACCGAGAGGCCGAGGCCGGTGCCTTCGCCCGGGCCCTTGGTGGTGAAGAACGGTTCAAAAATCCGGCGCAAGGTCGGCTCATCCATTCCGCAACCGGAGTCGCCAATGGTCAGGCGCACGTAATCGCCGGGAGCAAGCTCGACATGCGGCCGGGGTTCCTGGTCGTCCAAATGCAACCGGTCCAAACTGAGGGACAGTTCGCCGTGGCCGCCTTTCATGGCGTGGGCGGCGTTGGTGCAGAGGTTCATGATGACCTGATGAATCTGCGTGGGATTGGCCAGGACATCCGGCATCGCGCCGTCGATGAATTTCCGGATCTCAACGGTGGCGGGCAACGTGGCGCGGAGCAATTTCAGGGCCTCCTTGATGACCGGGGCGAGCTGCAAGTTTTTGCGGTCGTGCTTTTGCTGCCGGCTGAACGACAGTATCTGCCGGACCAGGCTGGCCGCGCGGTCGCTGGCCTTGAGCACCTGATTGATGTTGTCCTGCAACTCGACGTTATCAGGATTGTCCATCTTGCACAACTCGGCGAAGGAGATGATGGCGCCGAGGATGTTGTTAAAATCGTGCGCGATGCCGCCGGCGAGCGTGCCGAGGGCTTCCAGCTTCTGCGCCTGCCGCAACTGGTCCTCAAGCTGTTTCTGTTCGGTGATGTCCATGGCCATCACCAGCACAAATTTCCGCCCGTTGAGAATGATCACCTCGGCCCACAACATATGATCGCGGACCTGACCGGTCTTCGTCCGGAACCTTTGAGTATGGCCGTGGAGATGGCCGTTTTTTTGCAGGAGCTCCACGATCTGTGCGCGCTGGGACGGGTCGGGATAAACCTTCAAATCCAAGACCGAGCGGCCGATGACCTCGTCCCGGGTGAATCCGCTCATGCGCAGAAAGCCTTCGTTGACATCGATGATTATCCCGTCCTCCAGCCGGCTGAAGGAAATAGGAATGGGGCTGCTGTGGAAAATCCGGGCAAAACGTTCCTCCGACTGTTTAAAAGAAGCCTCTGCCGCCTGCCGGCGCAGTTCCAAATTGTGGGTTTCGCAGGCGAACCCGATATCCATCGCCAGTTCATCGAGCAACAAGATCTCGTCCTTGTCGAAAAAACCCGGCTCGTCCGCATACAAGCTGATATGACCGACGAGCCGGCCACCGGCCTTGATCGGAAACACACCGGACGAGCGATAACCGCGCCGCAGGGCTTCGTTACTCCAGGGCGCATAGAGCTGATCACGCTCGATGTCATTGCTGATGACATGGCTGCCCGTAAGCATCGCACGCACCGCCGGTCCGCAAGCTTCCGGAGGGTTCCGCAAATCGATGTTCAACAAATCAAGATAACCATCCACCGTTCCGGCGGACGCCACCGGCTTGAGACGCGCGCCATCAGGCTCCAGCATGCCGATCCAAGCCATGCGGAACCGGCCCTTCTCCACGGCGATGCGGCACGCCGCTGCGAACATGGTGTCCGGATCTTTTTCACGGACGATGGTATGGTTGATGCCGCTCAGCACCGCATAAACACGGTTCAGGTGTTCGATGCGCAAGGCCGCCTCAGAATTCTCAGTGATATCCGTCTCAATGCCGTCCCAGACGAACCGCCCGTCCGGCAACCGGCTGGGCGTGCTGGACAGCTGCATCCAACGCAGGGCGCCATCGGGCCGGCGCATGCGGACCACGACATGGAACACCATCCTGTTCGCGAGCGAAGCCTGCCGGGCGGTGACCAGCCGGGCCCGGTCCTCTTCAATGACCTGGCCGGTGAACAGGGTGGCGTCGTTCAAAACGGCGGCGGCGGAAAGGCCATTAAGCCGCTCGATGCCCGCGCTGACATGGAGGAAACGCATGGTCCCGTCAAAATCGCGCATGATCTGGTAGACCATGCCGTTGGGAAGATTGTCGCCGATGGCGCGGACCTGCGCTTCCTTGGCGCGCAACACCTCGGCCATCTTCGACCCTTCCGCGTAACGTACCGCGAGCAGGTTGCGGATCAACAACACCATGGCAACGGCGACCAGCCCCAACGTGAAGACGATCATCAAAATATATTGCAGCCGGCGGGAACGGATGGCCTGCAAGCGCGCATCCAGCAACCGGTCCAGCTCATCCGCGCCGGTTTGCCAGAAGCGCAAACTTTCCGCGTGGGCGTTCCAGGCCGCGGTTTCAAATTCCACCGCCGCCACCGGCTGCCCGTCCACAATCCGGTCAAGCAGCGACACCAAGGCCGCGTTGGCGGCGCGAAATTTTTCGGCGGCCGGCGGCAGGTTGGTTTGCAGGGACGGGCTGAGGCCGTTGAAATTCCGGTCTTCATTCAAGACCACCTGCACGTCGCGCTGTGCAACATATTCCAGGGCTTCCTGCCGCAAGATCACCGACATGACCGCGATTGGAATCTTGTTCGCGGCCACCTGGCCATCGCGCAGCCAGCCGCCGACCTGCCGCGCGATGTCGCCCTGCTGCTGCTGGATGGACGGCAGCTTGCGCAGGGTGATATCCATCAAATAATAGCTGTCGAGGTCGTCATCCAATATCAGATTGGACGTGTCACCGGCATGGTTGATCATCGAACGGATGGAACCAACCATTGCGCCGGCCAGTTCATCGCGTGCCGCCGGTGGTAGCGAACCCGACTTGAGTTTGAGCCAGCACGTTTGCAGGAATTCAAGGCGGGCGTTGTCACGCTTGCGCACGGCCAGATCCTTGTCGGAAAATTTCAAGGCCCGCCCCAGTTCACCACGGTATTTTGCCGCCAGGTCGTCCATCGCCCGGTCAATCTGCCGCTGAAGTTCTGCCGGGTCGGATCGGCCCGGAACGCCGCCGGCCTGGTAGCAGGGCAGCAGGTCGAGCAATTGTTCCAAGGGACGTTGGAAGGCGATGCCACGCTGTTCCTGAAGGCCGAAGTTGATGCTGCCGCTGTAGGAAGACCGGATCAATGCGACCGAGACGATGAAAAGTGGCACCGCGCCGACAATGCCCACCAGCAGCAGGCGTTGCCACCAGCTGAGGTCGCGGGCATGAGTGTCCGGGCGCTTCATGATTTGCTTACATCCGGTCAGAGGTGCGAACAGCCGGCCTGCAACCGGATCCGGGCGGACGGGCAGAGAGTCCGCGCGGGCTCTGATTTACTGCCATCACGTAATACAGCAGCCCAAAGGAATTTGAAACCAATTTCCGCGCTTTGCAGGCGCAGAAATCCGGTTGCCAGAAAATCCCAAGCATCAGGGCCGCTGGCACCTTATCGTCAGAACAGGCCGGGGCTTGAACAGAATCACACCCTTGAGTTCCCTAAAGGCGCGGGTAACGGAAGCTCAGGCGGGGACGGGCTCCAATTTTCGGATCATGTCCACGAGGGTATCGAAGGCGAAGGGTTTTCGGAGAACCGTTTCCGCGCCGAGGGCCTGGGCGAGGTCCAGACAGTCGAGACCCACCAAGGTCGAGCCGCCGGACATGGCGACGAGGCGGATGCTTGGGAACAGGCGGCGGATGGCCAGAATCGTTTCCAAACCTTCCATCTCCTCCATGAAGATGTCCGTTATGACCAAATCCACCGGCTCCCGTTCCAGCAAGGCCAGCCCAACCTTGCCGTTTCGTGCCACGTGGACGACATAGCCGTTTCGGACGAGCAGCTTCTGGATGCCGCCGGCCAGCGGCGCGTCATCGTCAATGATCAGGATGGTTTTGAAGCCGGAACAGTTCATGGTTTGACCCTTTTTCCCGGCTCAAAAATCCTTGAACGCGCCGTCCATTGGAATGAGGTCTTCCTTGGGGCGGCCATTGAAGGCGCCAGCCGTATCGGCAGACCGGTGACCAGCAACGGGGGCCGGCTTGGGCAGGGATTTTTTCGCACGGCTGATGTTCGATGCCGGGTGGAAAGAATTTTGACCGGCCGGCCGGCCCGCGGTGGTGACGCCCACCAACCGGTTGAGGTCGGCGACGGTCGCCTTGAGCGTTTCCGCCTGGGCGTTCAGTTCCTCGCTGGCGCTGGCACTTTCCTCCGCGCTGGCGGCGTTGCTCTGGGTGACCTTGTCCATCTGCGTCATGGCGGTGTTCACCTGCGTGATACCCTGGCTCTGTTCGGTGGTGGCGGTGGCGATCTCCGCGACCAGTTCGTTCAACTGGCGGATACGGGTCTGGATCTGTTCGAAATTTCCCGCCACCTCGGCGCTGATGGCGGCGCCTTCATGGCTCCTGATGACGCTGTCCTCGATCTTCACCGCGGTTTCCTTCGCGGCCTGCGCACAGCGCTGGGCGAGGTTGCGGACCTCATCGGCCACGACGGCAAAACCGGCGCCAGCCTCACCGGCGCGGGCGGCCTCCACCGCGGCGTTGAGCGCGAGGATGTTCGTCTGGAACGCGATCTCGTCAATGTTCTTGAGAATCTTCCTGATGTCTTCGCTGGCGGTCTTGATGCCGGTCATGGCCGTCAGCAGGTTCTTGACCTGATGCGAGCCGCTGTCGGCGGACGCGCTCGTCTGGGCGGCGGCGTCCTTGGCGACCTGGGCGTTGTCGGCGTTGCGTTTGGTCATGCTGGCCATCTCCTCCAGGGACGCGCTGGTCTCTTCCAGCGAAGCGGCGGATTCACTGGCACCTTCGGCGAGCGCCTGGCTGGCGGAGGAGACCTGCGCCGACGCGGAGGCCGTCTGGTCGGCGCCATCCGCGATCAGGGTGGCAATGTCGCGCAGCGCCTTGCTGATGGAGGTCACGATCAAGAAGCTGCCCACAACGCCGGCAATCAGGCCGAGAAGACCGGTGATCACCAGGATGCGGATGTCCGCCGTGACCTGCGTGGACAATTGCGCACCGCGTTCATGGCCCTGCGTTTCATTGTATTCCATGATCGTATCACCCGCCTTGGAAAAGGTCTTGTACGCCGGCATCAGGCTGAGGTTCAAAAATTCGCCCGCGGCCGTCGGATTGGTTTCCACCATGGCAACAAACTGTTCACGAATCTTGCGATACTCGACGCGCGTCTGCTTGAATTGATCGAAGTTTTTGCGGTCCACTTCCTCAAAAACCGTGGCCTCATAGTTGGAGACCGTCTGGTTCATGACCTGGGCGCTGGCGGTCATTTCGGCGAGGATCGCCTGCCGCTGTTCCGGGGTTTTTGCCGTCAGCAATAAACCGCAGCGAATCTGGTTATCGGCCTGAAGATTATTCATCTGGCCCGCCGCGATCACGCCGGGCAGCGAATCTTCAGAGATGGCCTTGCTGATCTGGCTCAGGTTGATGATACGGATGATGGCAAAAGCGCTGATGGCGGCGATGATGAGACAGAGCACGCCGGTACCGAGAACGATGCGTTTTCCAATGGTCATGTTTTTCATAAAATTCATATGTTGGTTGTGCGGTTGAGTGATTAACAATTCTCTGGCGGTCAGGCAGGCAACGGACTGGCTTGGTCTTGGAGGTGGTCCAAGTTCACGGCGGTCAACACCTGATCCACGTCCAGCAGGGTTTTCACCGTGCCCCGGATCTTGGCCATGCCGAGGATGTAATCCGTTTCCAGGCCGGCCCCAAAATTGGGCGCCGCTTCGATCTCACTCGCCGCAACCGAAATGACTTCCTCCACGCCATCCACGATCGCGCCCATGACCCGGCCGCCGGTGGACGGACACTCAACTTGCAGAACAACGATGCAGGCGCGTTCACCGGAAATATCGGCGGGAAAACCGAGCTTGAGCCGCAAATCCACGACGGGAATGACCTTGCCCCGGAGGTTGATGACGCCTTTGACGTGCTCCGGCAGCCGGGGCACGAACGTGGGCGTCAGATGGCGGATGATTTCGCGGACCCGGAGGATGGGAAAGCCGTAGCCCTCCGCGCCAAGCTGGAACGTGAGATACTTCCCGGCCAGCGCCGCAGTGGCGGACGCGGCGGTTGGAGCGGCAGCGGTGGCAGTCGTTGGTTCAAATGTCATAGGGTTCACTCACGGCGGCCGGCCGATGCGGGCAAATAAAAAGGCACAATTGAACCATCACATCACGTTGATGGTTCAATTGTGCCTTTGTCTGACAGGCCCAAAGTCCTGCCCGCAAAAGCCACCTGCAACACTGCAGGCCTGGCACCCTGTCTATCGGTGGTCAGGTAAAAAGCTTAAGCAGTTTTTCATGCTTTCCAGCCCACCCACCGGATAAAAGTAAAACCCACGAAAGCCGTTAAGCCTCCGTGGGTTGAATTGAATTATGTCAGCAATATCTGGTGCCGTCACCAGCCCGGTTCACCGGCTTACTTGCTTTTCTTCAGCGCGCTCATGCCGGCATACACCGCATTCTTGCCAAGCTGCTGCTCGATGCGCAGGAGCTGGTTGTACTTCGCCAAACGGTCGGAGCGGCTCAAGGAACCGGTCTTGATCTGGCCGCAGTTCGTGGCGACGGCGATGTCCGCGATCGTCGCGTCTTCCGTTTCACCGGAGCGATGCGAGAGAACGGCCGTGTAAGCGTGGAACTGCGCGAGCTGCACCGCGTCGAGCGTCTCGGAGAGCGAACCGATCTGGTTCACCTTCACGAGAATCGAGTTGGCCGTGCCGGTGTCGATGCCTTTCTGCAGGAACTTCACGTTCGTGACGAACAGATCGTCGCCGACGAGCTGCACCTTGTCGCCGATCTTGTCGGTGAGCTGCTTCCAATGCTTCCAATCGCCTTCGGCGCAGCCGTCCTCGATGGAGACGATCGGGTACTTCGCCACGAGCTTCGCGTAGTAGTTCACCAGCTCTTCGCCGGTGATGGTCTTGCCGGTGGATTTCTTGAAGGTGTACGTGCCGTCGTGGTTGTAAAATTCCGACGCGGCCACGTCGAGCGCGAGGTTGACCTGTTTGCCGGCCTTGTAGCCCGCGTTCTTGACGGCCTCGAGGATGGATTCGATGGCGTCTTCCACGCTGTTGAGCTTGGGCGCGAAACCGCCCTCGTCACCGACGGCGGTGGAGAGGCCGCGCTTCTTCAACACGCTCTTCAGCGCGTGGAAGATTTCCGTGATCGCCTGCAGACCTTCGCTGAAAGTATTAAAACCGTGCGGCTGGATCATGAATTCCTGGAAATCAATCGGGGCGTCCGAGTGCGCGCCGCCGTTGATGACGTTGGCCATCGGCACCGGCAACACCTTGGCGTTCGTGCCGCCGATGTAGCGGTAGAGCGGCATGCCCATGGATTCCGCGGCGGCCTTGGCGGTCGCGAGCGAGACGGCGAGGATGGCGTTGGCCCCGAGCTTGGACTTCGTTTCCGTGCCGTCGAGCTTGAGCATGATGGCGTCGACACCGACCTGGTCGGCGGCGCAATGACCGATGAGCGCGTTCTTGATCTTGCCGTTGACGTTCGCCACGGCCTTGCTGACGCCCTTGCCGAGGTAACGCTTCTTGTCGCCGTCGCGGAGTTCGATGGCTTCGTGTTCGCCGGTGCTGGCGCCGGAGGGGACGGCCGCGCGGCCGATCGTGCCGCAGCACAACTTCACATCAGCTTCGACGGTGGGGTTGCCGCGGGAGTCGAGGACTTCGCGCGCGATGATATCAACGATTTTGCTCATAAATGGATTTTAAATTTTGCCGTACAAACGAACGACCATGATAAATTGTGATGCCCCCGAGTCAAGAATAGCCTTGCCCTTGCAATGGGTACTGGCGTACTGCCACCAGCCGTGCCGCAGCAATCCGTAGGCGGACGGAGCGCGGGTCTGGTGGCCGTACGCCAGTACCCTGCAGGAACATGGTCCGCACAAGATCCTTCGAATGCCCCGAAGTCACCGCTCGTCCATTCGTCATTTGAAATTCGTCATTCATTAGACATTAGGTTTTAGTCATTAGTCATTTTCCATCGCAAGTGATGGCCGTACGCAAGTACCTTGGTCATTCCGTAGATGCGGCGGTTGTTAATCCCTGTTAATCACTGTTAATCGCTGTTTTTTCCCCGCCCTCCGGCACGTCCGTAAAGGTGGAGTTTGTTGCGCTGCGACAAACTTTGCCCGCGCAGCGGGCACTTTGTGGCCTGATCATCACTTTGGTTCCCGCGCCACCAAACCGCTCGTAAATCGTCATTCGCATATCGAAAACAAATAAGTGGTTGGTGGCCGTACGCTATACATTGGCTTTGAAATGGGTTCCAATGGCTTCCATTTGGCTTTGAATTGGGTTTGGATTGGCTTTATTTGGGTTTATTTGGCTTTGTTTTTTACCGCCACAATCGCCACTTTGACCCTGTAAAATCAGGCGCTTTTTGCGATTCCAGTTTGGCTTTGTTTCGTAATTTCATGTTTTTTTGGCGGCAGCCCCGCCCCCGGAGCGCCGAGCACCGCCTCGGCAAGTTGGCTGGAACGCCAGCCTCCGACCCGGCGTGTGCCCAGACCCGAGACGCCAGACGCCAGACGCCAGACCCCAAACCCTTGGAGTTTCCCGCCACACTCATTTTGTTAGACTTTATATTGTCCACAGCAGCATATATACTAACAGAGTTAGTATTTGTCAACCAAAAGTTGATTCCAAAATCCAAAATGGTGGGGCGGACCTGCCGGTCCGCCCAAACTTCCGCGAAACGAGCGCAGCAACGTTGAGCGTCTCCCACCCCGCATCTTGAATCCCGTTTCTCGAATCACCCCTTCCGTCTTCAGCCTTTGGCCTTTGGCCTTTAGACTTCATCCCGTCCCCCGTCCCCCCCGCTTCAACTCTTTAACTCACCACCTCCCAAACCACCCCGCCATCCTCCACCTTCTATCCTCTATCATCGTTTTAATCGCCCCTCCCTCCCCATTCTGCACTCCGCGTTCCGCACTCCACATTCCTTATGTTCTTGCCAGGTTCACCGGAGTCGTTTAAAAAAATCCGCAAAAAACCGGCTGCCCGTTTTAAGAATTATGAATCACCTTCGCGCCACCGCCGGCGTTGCCGCCCACTGAAACCGTCACCACTCAAATTTATGTCACGCTTGAAAACCCAGGCTAAACTCCTCCTCATCTTCACACTGTTGGCCGGCACCCAATTGGCCGGCGCCCAGACCAACATCATCCCGCTGTATTCCTTCAGCGGTGGTGGTGGTGGCGGTGTTTATGATGGTGCGGAACCTCAGGCGGTTTTGGCGCAGGCTGGCGATGGCAAACTCTACGGGACAACCTACTATGGCGGCTCCAACGGCGTTGGCACGATTTTCCGCATCACCACCAATGGCGTTTATACGAATCTTTATTCCTTCACCAATGCCGCTTTTGGTTTTCAAAACGTCCAGCCCGGCAGTCTGGTGCCGGCCAGCGACGGCAAACTGTACGGGGCAACCTCCTATGGCGCCACTAACAACCTCGGCATGATTTTCCGGATCACCACCAATGGCATCTTTACCAATCTTTATACCTTCACTGGCTTCATCGCTGGCGGCTACGACGGTGTCTACCCTGCTGGCGGCCTGGTACAGGCCGGTGACGGCAAACTGTACGGCACCACCATTGGCGGCGGCACCAACGGCGCCGGCACGATTTTCCAGCTGACCACCAACGGCGTCTTTTCCAAGTTTTATTCCTTCACCGGCGGCAACGACGGCTATGGTCCGAATGGAAACCTGATCAAGGCCGCCGATGGCAATCTTTACGGAACCGCCTCTGGCGGCGGCGCCTATGGCCATGGCACGGTTTTCCGGTTTGCCACCAATAACAACGTCGTGACGACCCTTTATTCCTTTGCCGGCGATTATGATGGCGCCAGCCCCAATGGCGGCCTGGTGCAGACCGCTGACGGCAATCTTTACGGAACCACCTCTGCCGGCGGCGGCTACGGCTACGGCACGGTCTTCCGGGTCGCCCGTTTGACAAACCAGCCTTATTGCAGTTTGGTTTATACCTTCACCGGCGGCCACGACGGCGCGAATCCAAATGGCAATCTGGCGCAGGCCGTTGACGGCACGCTTTATGGAACAACTTCTCAGGGTGGTGACTACAACTATGGCACCGTTTTCCAGCTCACGACCAACGGCGCCTTGTCGGTGTTTCATACCTTCAACTACTATCCCGACGGCGCCAGACCGCAAGCCGGTTTCCTGCGGGGCAGCGACGGCAATCTTTACGGAACAACCCTTTTCGGCGGCAACCTCGGCGGGGGCCTCGTATTTAGATTGGGTACCGCTCCGGCCACTTTGAACATTTCATCCGTTTCATCCGGTGGCAATCAAAGCGTGCTGTACTGGCCGGCCTGGGAAGCCAATTACGTTTTGCAAAGCACCACCAACCTGGCTTCCACCACCAATTGGGTGACCGTCAGCAATGCCATGCCCGTCATCGCCGTCCTGGTCACCAACTCCCCGCCCGCACAATTCTTCCGCCTGGTCAAACCTTGAACGTGCCCTGTCGAAACCTTTCTTAGACCCGACGCCTCTGGCTCCCTCTCCGCCGTGCAACGGGGGAGAGGGCCGGGGAGAGGTGGTGCTTTCTCCTCCATCATCACTCCCATACCTCCCTTCTGGAACACAGAACCTGCCGTTTTCAACCCGGCTTTGCTTGGTTGACAAGCTTTCTACAAAGCAACTTGAACGGCGAAATGCCGTCCGCCCGGGCGGGGCCGAAATCCTGCTGTACTTGATGGAGAAGGGTCAGCGCCCGCAAGGATTGCACTCCCCATTCCGCATTCCGCACTCATCACGGCGGCTGCGAGAGTCCGCCTTGCGCGTTATCCAGAAACTGCCCGTTGTTGATCACGTTGTTGGTGCAAGCGGCATCATTCACCCGGAATGCCCGGCCGCCGCACCCGTCCACCCGTAAGTTGTTAAACGTGTTGCCGGTGCATTGGGTGCCGGGCGAAACCCGCCACCCTGAGTCGGTTGCCTCGCCCGCCTGCGCCATGAAGACCCCGTCGTGCCGGCTGCGCCGGATCCTCACCCCTTCAAACCAGTTGTCGCGGGAATTTCGCATGAAAATACCCAGGTCGTTGTCGGTGAGAACCGCGCCGTCGATGGTATTATTGTCGAAACCCAGGTCCAGCGAGATTCCCGCCCCCACATTGTCATGCAGATTCAGCCCGCTGAAATGACTGTCCTCCGTCCGGTAACAGGCCAGCCCGTCAAATTGATTGTCGTACGCCGTGTAATCCCGCAGTGTCAGACGCCGCGTCCGGCCGGTGGACACCAAACCGCCCGAACGGCAACGTCGACAGACCACATGCTCGATCATGGCATTGCTCACGTCGCAAACTTGAACGCCATTATTGTTGATGCAGACGCCATTGGTAAGGATTTCCCAAAGTTCGTCCGGCTGGTGGGTCCGGTTTCCGTCCACCAGCAGGGCGGCCAGATGCAGGCCCTGCGTCGGCCCTTTCGTCATGTCCTTCGGCGGGCCCAGGATCACGACCGGGCAATTCGCGTCGTCGGCCAGGAACAAAATCGTCTCCGGCCCGGCGCCGCGCAAGGTCTGTCCATCCTGCCGCAGGATGATCGGTTGATGGACGACATAATTCCCCCGGCTCAGCACCACTTCACCGCCCGCGCCAAGCTGGTCCAGGGCCTGCTGAACCCCATCCCCGCCGGCGGCCGGAGGCACCTCCAGCGTCGCCGCGAGCCCGGACCATGGCATGAGCAAGAGCAGCCCGATAAGAACAATGATGGCCAACGACGCCTTGGTACCTGCTTTCGCGACGTTCATGTTCGCAACATACTTTCCGCTTTCGCTGTGGCAGGCAAGCGCCTTATGTTTTGTAGCAGCCGACGTCAGGAGGCTCAATTTTCTCTCTCTCAACTCTCAACCTTCAACCCCCAACAACTTGGTTGCCCGGATCCAACGTCACTTTGGCCCCATCAATCCTCCTCGTCCTCGTTCTCGTCCTCGTCCTCGCTGCCCCACCCCACCGCTTTAACTCTTTAACTCATCACCAGCCACACCAGATCGGCCCGCTGCCGAATTGTCTGGACGACCGAACGCCGATGCGCGAAAAATCCACATCGCCCCTTTGTGCGGACGGAAACCACACATGATCGCCCCCCTGGCAAAATTCATTGATTGGTCAGCGCTCCAGATGGCATTCGCCGTTGCCGGGGTGAAATCTGTGCCCAGGGCAAAATGGGAATTGGCGGAAGCGCTCAAATTTCTGAATGGGCCGGACTTTATCCCCGCCGCCAGCGACCCGGCGCGAATTGAATTTGACGGACTGCGAGATTTCAGATTTCCCACGCCACGCCCGGGCAAAGTCGCGGAGAACAACACCGCGTATGGCCGGCTCTACCGGTGCGCGGAACGCTGGCAGGAACGGCCGGTGATCATCCTGTTGGATGGCAATCCTTCCGGCGGTTATCATACCGTACTTCCCTGGCTTGCCCGCCGGCTCAATCGGGCCGGATTCAATGCGGCCACCTGGGTCGCTCCCTACCATCTTCAACGCCGTCCGCGCCGGCCCTTTGAATGGGATTGTTTGGAGTTTGCGCGGTCCATGGCCCAGGGCGTCGCCGAGATTCGCGCACTGACCGGCTGGCTGCTGGCTGAAGGTTGCCCCTCCGTGGGGCTTGCGGGTCTTTCGTTCGGGGGCTGGCTGGCGGGATTGACTGCTTGCAGCGACACCCGTATCGCCTGTGCCATTCTGACCGTGCCCGCCGTGCGCCTGAGTCGCACCGTCCCGGTCATCTGGCCACGGGTTCGGGAAGTGCTCGCGGCTCTAAGGCCGGCACAAGCAGCGATCGATACAACCCGGTTGAATCTGACCTTGTCCACGCCCGTCATCCCGAAAGAAAACATATTGTTGATCGTCGGCACCCATGATTTGTTCGTGCCGGGGCCACCCATCGAGGAACTCTGGCAAAAGTGGCAGCAGCCGGAAATCTGGCG
>DATHQS010000053.1:0-17349 GCA_035482455.1 Candidatus Acidiferrales bacterium
CTGGCACAGTTGCGGCGATATACCGCCTTGCTTCTATACAAGGCCCCTTTTACACCGGCGGGATCAGGCCATTCATGGCAGCAATTCAACCGGGGAGATTTTAACGGGTTTATTTCGAACGATTTTGCAAAAGATGGCAAGGTTTCCGTCGAAATATATCTCAAGGAAAGGGATGAGTTTCTGACAATGTTCATCCAACGCACTGCACAAACTGGTGATATGAAGGACGTTTATCACATCCTTTCAATAATGAGACTAAAGGCCAGTCCGTAGCACTGAAGTCATGCGCAAATGAAACGCGCCACCCTCATCGCCGGCATTGTCCTGGTGCTGGTCATCCTCGGCGCGTGGCTCTATTTCCCGGGGCGGGAATTTGATGTCACCATCACGCAGCAGCAGATCGATGACGCGCTCCAGGCGCATTTTCCCGTCACCAAAACCAACCTGCTCATCCTGCACGTCACCTATTCCAACCCGCACGCAACGTTGCTGCCAGAGTCCGGCCGGATCGAGGTCGGGGTGGATGCCGCGCTGGAGGCCGCCCTCAAGCCGCGGGAACAGCCAAAGAAATTCACCGGCACCGTCGTCATGACCACCGGCCTCAGTTACCGGTATGAAACAAAACAATTCTTTCTCGCGGATCCCAAGGTCAGCAAATTGACGCTGCAAGGTGTGCCGCAACAATACCTCGACAAGAGCACAAATGCCGTCTCGGCGGTCATCCGCGAACAGGTGCAAAAGATTCCGGTGTACACCATCAAGCCCAAGAACATGAAGACCAAGGTGGTCCGGCTCATCCTCAAGGATGTGCAAATCAAAGACGGGGTCATCCACGCCACACTTGGGATCTGACCACGGCACAAACCTGCGAACCAAAGCCTTCAATCGCAGCAAGGCGTTTGCCGACTTCCTCTCCCCGCCAAACTTGGGAGAGGACCGAGCCAAGGGCCAAGCTTGGGGTTCTCTGATTTTTCCCGGCGAGTCCCGGCGCCCCCCTGCGTCTCTGTGCTTTTCCGGTTCTTGGCCCCTTCACCCGTGTTCGGGTTATACCCCATAGCCGCCCGCGCCCAGTAACCGTCTAATATCGCACCTGAACTCCGCAAAGGGATTTTGACTTCGTAAGCCACAAATTCTGCCGGAGCTAAAATTATGAAGGGCATTCATGAAAACGAAGACGTGACGGACAACCAATCCCGCACCGAGCAGGCCGAGGCGCGCACGGAACAAGCGGAAGCACGGACCGAGCTCGCCAAGACCAGGACGGAGCAGGCCGAGACGCGGAGTGAGCAGGCCGAAACCCGGACGGAGCTGGCCAAAGCCCGCACGGAACTGGCCGAGGTGCGGTCGGAACAGGCGGAGATCCGCTCGGAACAGGCCGAGTCCCGCACCGAACTGGCCAAGACACGGACGGAAGAGGCGGAGATCCGCTCAGAGCAGGCGGAGACACGGAGTGAAGAGGCGATCCGCGTTTCCGAACTGAGCTACCGGCGTTTGTTTGAGGCGGCGAAGGAAGGCATCCTGATCCTGGAATCCGACACGGGACGGATCAGTGATGTGAACCCGTTCTTGACCGGGTTGCTGGGCTTTTCCCACGGAGAACTGGTCGGCACCCGCATCTGGGAACTAGGCCCGTTCAAGGACCTCGTCGCCAACAAGGCCAAATTCGAGCAACTGCAACAGCAGGGCTATGTGCTCTCTGAAAACCTGGCCCTGGAAACCAAGGATGGCCGCAAGATCGCCGTGGAGTTCGTGAGCAACGTCTATCTGGCCGGTGACCACAACGTGCTGCAGTGCAATGTCCGCGACATCACGGAGCGCAAACGGGCGGAGGAGGAGTTACGCTGGAAAACAGCCTTTCTGGAAGCGCAGATCGAATCTGCGCTGGACGGCATCCTGGTGGTGGACAATCAGGGCAAAAAAATCCTGCAAAACCAGCGCATGAACGACCTGTGGAAAATCCCCCCGCAGATCGCGGAGGACAAGGACGATGGCGCCCAGGTGCTGTTCGTCACCAGCCGGGCGAAAAGCCCCCAAGAATTTGCCGACAAGGTCGCCTATCTTTACTCCCATCCCGACGAGGTCAGCCGCGACGAGATTGAGCTGATCGATGGAACATTCCTGGACCGCTATTCTTCCCCCGTCCGCGACCGGGCCGGAAAACATTACGGCCGGATCTGGACTTTCCGCGACATCACCGAACGCCGGAAACTGGAGGCCCAATTCCGCCAGTCACAAAAGATGGACGGCATCGGCCAGCTGGCCGGCGGCGTGGCGCATGATTTCAACAACATTTTGGCGGTCATCCAAATCCAGGCCGAGTTGATGAGGGAATCCGGCGGCCTTTCCGCCAAACAGCTGGATTATGCCAAAGAGATCGGCGACGCCGCCCAACGCGCCGCGGCACTGACCCGGCAGCTGCTGTTGTTCAGCCGCAAAGAAGCGCTGCAACTGGGCGATCTGGACCTGAACCAGTCCATCAACAACACCACCCAGATGCTGCGGCGCATCCTCGGGGAAGACATCCAGATCCAGTTTAAATTTTCCATGGAATCATTATTGATCCACGCCGACGCGGGCATGATGGATCAGGTGCTCATGAACCTGGCGGTCAATTCCCGCGACGCCATGCCCACCGGCGGGCGGCTGGTCATCGAGACTTCGATCGCGGAATTTACGGAACCGGCCGGCCAGCAGTCACCCCAGACGCGGGCCGGTTCGTTCGTGTGCTTGAGCGTAAGCGACACCGGCTGCGGCATCCCGGCGGAAAACCTTGCCCGGATTTTTGAACCCTTCTTCACCACCAAGGACATCGGCAAGGGCACCGGCCTGGGATTGGCGACGGTTTTTGGCATCGTCCAACAGCACCAAGGTTGGATCAATGTCTACAGCGAGGTCGATCATGGGACGACTTTCCGCATTTATCTCCCGCGCCTGGCCGGAACCGCCCAGCCCAAGCCGGAGCCGCCGACATTGGCCGCCATGCGTGGCGGCGATGAAACCGTCCTGCTCGTCGAAGATGAGCCGTTCCTGCATGCGTCCATGTGCAAAATCTTGGCGCCCCTGGGCTACCGCGTGCTCGAAGCGTTCAACGGCGTCGAAGCGCTGAAGCTCTGGAAAAAGCATCGTGATGACATCCATCTCCTGCTGACCGACCTGGTGATGCCCGGGGGAATGACCGGCAAAGAACTGGCCAAACAATTATTGGAACAAAACCCGAAATTGAAGGTGGTTTATACGAGCGGTTACAGCGCGGGAATCGCCAGCAAAGATTTTCAGCTGGAGGAAGGCGTCAACTTTCTCACCAAGCCGTTTGAAGCGCGCAAGCTCGCGCAAATCGTGCGTGAAAGGCTGGATACCGCCGCTTAATTTATGAATTGGAATCCGTTAAACATCACCGTCCGCGTGGGCTGCAATCTCGCGTATCAGACCACCGTGCAGACGCCCGTGCTCTTCGTACTCAAGCCACGGCTCGAGGGCAAGGTGATCGTGATGCAGGAACGGCTCTCGTTCGGCATCGGCCTGCCGTCGTATGAATTTCAGGACAGCCACGGCAACATCACCTATCGCTCCACGTTCATGCCGGGGCGCAATGAGGTGCGGCACGATGCGCTGGTGGCCGTTTCTTCACTGCCGGACAGCCGGGAAATTTTTGGCAACATCCTGCCAGTGGGGCAACTGCCGCATGAGTTGTTGCGGTACACGTTGCCGAGCCGTTATTGCGATTCGGACAAGCTGATGAATTTTGCGTGGAACCAGTTCGGCCAGGTTCCCCACGGCCTGCCACGCGTGCAGGCCATCTGCGACTGGGTGCACAACAACATCGAATACCGCTATCTGTCCGGCCGCGCCGACCTGTCCGCGTCCGAGGTGATCGAACGGCGCTATGGCGTGTGCCGCGATTTCGCGCACGCGGCCATCGCGCTGTGCCGCGCCTTCAACCTGCCGGCGCGTTACGTCACGGGCCATCTGCCGGACATCGGCTTCACCGATCCGGGCACGCCGATGGATTTTCACGCTTATTTCGAGGTGTATCTGGGGAACGACTGGCTCACGTTTGATGCGCGTTTTAACGTCCCGCGCATCGGCCGCGTCAAGGTGGCGCACGGTGCGGATGCGGTGGACGGCGCGTTTGCGACGATTTACGGCGAAGCGAACCTCGTCCATTTTGAAGTGTGGGCCTACCAGGTGAATCCCAACCAAGTCTCCGTGGGTGACCCGATAGATTTGTCCAAACGCATGGATGGCACTCCCATCGTGCGGCTGACTTAGCGGGCGGCCAACTCTGAAATCTCCGATAAACGCAGAGACGCAGAGGGCGCTGAGACTCGCAGAGGTGACTGCGTCACAGCCAATATTGTTTTCACTCTGCGCCTCTTTTCCTGTTACTCACACAAGTTGCTGCGCCCGGGGACGGGCGCACTCCGTGAGGACCAAGAATGAACGCACCATTAATCTGGTGGTCAAATGCCCATGAATCGAAAAAGTAAAAAATACCGCATCATCGCCCTGCGCTGGTGGCGCAAGGAAATCCGGCCGCTGTTGATCCTGTGCGCGATCCTTTTTTCCATCCGCTCCTCGCTGGCCGACTGGAACGATGTGCCCACCGGCTCCATGAAGCCCACGATCCTTGAGGGCGACCGCGTGTTCGTGAACAAGCTGGCCTACGATCTTAAGGTGCCGTTTACCACCTGGCACATCGCGCAGTGGGCCGATCCGCAACGCGGCGACATCGTGGTGTTTTATTCGCCGAAGGACGGCACGCGGCTCGTCAAGCGGGTCATCGGCCTGCCGGGCGACACGGTGGAGTTGCGCAACGACCAGCTCATCCTCAACGGCCAGCCGGTGGATTACGCGGCGGCGGCGGCAACCATACCTGAGCGGCTTTCCGGACTGGAACATGACCACGGCGTTTTCGCGACAGAAAAACTGGCCGACCATGCGCATGCGGTCATGGGCATCAACGGCGTCCAGGCGATGCGCAGCTTTGCGCCCGTGCAGGTGGCGGCGGGCCATTATTTCATGATGGGCGACAACCGTGACAACAGCTTTGACTCGCGTTATTTTGGCACCGTCGCGCGCGACCAGATCGTGGGGCGTACCGCGAGCGTGGTGGTTTCCCTCGACAAGGAGAATTATTGGATGCCCCGCTGGGGCCGGACGTTTTCAGCGCTGGATGGAAATGGAAAATAGGAACAGGGAAAATAGGGACGAGGCTACAATCATCACCCGTTATTGACCCGCACCTGCGGGCCTGTCACGTTACCCTCATGGACACGGCGCGCACTCCAGTCTCCAAATATGCCGGAATCGTGGCGACGGGCGTGTGGACGCTCGGCTGGGTCGTGGGGGCGTGCCATGCCGTTCAGCACGTCAAGACGGCGAGCAACCGGGCGGTGATGCTCAACCTGTTTGTCACGTTCGCATGCTCGGCTTTGGGGGTCATCATGACTTATCGCATCGCCCGCCCCGGCCAGATCTGGAACATTCGACGGAGGAGAAAAAGCCGGAAGCACCCGAGCCACTGTTAAAGCGCCTCTTTGGCTGGTTCGCGGCATTTGTGTGGTGCGCAGTGGCGGCGTTATGGAACCTGGCGGTTTTTGGAACCGTGGCCCGGTCAGCAACGGACGGAAAGGCTTTTGCCGTCCTGCTGGTGTTGCCGATGTCCGTGATCGGCTGGTTTCTGCTGAATCTGCTGTTTGTGGGCATCGGCATCCTCCTGGATCCCCTTTTTCAACGGGATGAGACGGTGAAACGATGGCCGTAAGGTGACCACCACGGAGGGCGGCGGCAGTATCCTAATTTGACCGGAGCGCGAGTTATCCCAACTCGCAGCGTTCCGCCGAACATAACAGTTTTGCGCTCATTAAGCGTTTCTGCGTTGCCACGCGCTGCGGATTGGGACAATCCGCGCTCCGAGCAACAGCAAATCAGGATACAACCAGGGCGGCACGGGAACTGGACAGGTGGGGAGGATTTTTGCATTCTAACCGGCCGTTTTCGGCCACGGTGGCCGAGGCGTGGAATCATTTTATAATCCAAACAACTATGCAGACTTCTGACTTGAACGAATTAAAAGGGCTGGTGCAGGAATTGCGGGCGGAACACGTGGCGCAGAAGGAAAAGGCGAAGAGCGAGCAGTGGACCAAATATGTGTCGCTGACGATGGTGATCATCGCGGTGCTGGCGGCGATCGCGACACTCAAGGGCGGCGGGTTCTCCACCCGCACGCTGAAGGAGATGAACGAGGCAACGTTCAACCAGACGCAGGCCTCCGACCAGTGGTCTTATTTTGAGGCCCTGTCGATCAAGAAAAACCTGTACGAAATCGAACTGGATCATCTGAATGCCGCGCCCACGCCGGACGCCGCCGCCGTGACGAAGATGAAGGCCAAGATCGCCAAATACGAAACGGACAAGGCCGATGTCACGGCGAAGGCAAAGGGATTTGAGGCGACGCGTGACGCGGCGCGCCAGACGGCCACGGTGGTGGCGGAACATTCCAAGGGGATGGGGCTGGCAATCACGCTGTTCCAGATCGCCATCGCGCTGGGGGCGATGTGCCTGATCGTGAAGAAAAAGCCGTTGTGGATCGTCTCGAGCATCCTCGCCGCGCTCGCCACGGCGCAGATGGTGCACGTGTTATATTTCCTGCCGATGTGAGGGGCAAAATACGGGGTGCGGCCGTCCCCGGCCGCAGCAACTTTAGCGAGCCGGGCCGCAGGAAATTTACGAAAGCTCTCTTCCCTTTGGATGTTGCTGCGCCCGGGGACGGGCGCACTCCGGAAAGGCGTCACCGGCCGGTGGGGTCACCCGGGAAACACCACAGGTCATTGGCGCTGCCAGCCATCGCCAGGTCGGTCCAATCGGTGAGCTTCATCGACCGCGCCCCGCCATCGAAGGCACCGAAGACGGCCACTTTGCCGTGCCGGCCGCTGACATTTTCATCGGGGCTGCTGGCGCCGTCGTTGAAAAGAATCTGGTTGTCGCTCACCGTGTTGTTGGCGCATTCCCAGAAAGCCACGCCGCCGGGGGTCATCCGCGAGAGCTTCTGTGAATTTGGGGTCAGGCCGTAGCCGCAGACCGCGCCGTTCATCACGTAGCTGGAGATCTGCTGGCCGCGCATCTGGAACAACGGGCTGTTGGTGTCGTCGCTCGGGCAGAAATACATCTTTTGCTGTTTGAGGAGCGGCCAGAAGGAGCCGGTATCCACCTTGAACTGCGCGGGGCCGGAGGCGGTGGGGTCCAGCGCATACAACCAACCCTGCTGATGCGTCACGATCTCGCCGGACATCCAGTTGGCCCACGGCAACCGGTCTTCGTCATCACCGGCCACGATGGCCATGGCCACGCCAAACTGTTTCAGGTCGTTCACATCCACCATGCGCCACGTCCGCTGCTTGGCGGCCGACAACGCCGGCAGGAGCATCGCCGCCAGAATGGCGATGATGGCGATGACGACGAGGAGTTCGATCAAAGTGAACCCGCGATTTTTAAACCCTGTCTTAACCATACAACCATAGACCGACGCGACGCGGCGCAGGTTAAAAATTATTTCAGAAATTTTTTTAAGGCGCGGTGAAGGCCGGCAAACCCGGCGCCTCACCGCGCGCATGTCCTTACATCACGTCAGAAGCGCCAGCGGAAGCCGGCGCGAAACAGCCCGTAACTATCGGTCTTGTCCGGGATAACGACACGGATATCCCCAAAAAAGCCCATGTGTTCCGTCATCCGATACTCCAGACCGGCACCGATCTGCCCGAAGGTCTGCTGGACGAGGTCGAACTGGTGACCGAGGCCGGCAAAGGCATACGGTGCGAAGGGAGTGTCGTTGATGGGAAACCGGCCGATGGCGCTCGCCGACATGCTGTCGATGAACGGGCCGGAGACGTTTTCGCTGTAGGCATCCGCACCCACACCGAAGTAGCGGTTGAAGAAGTAATTTCCGCCGATACCGAGGCCGAGACGTCCGCCGCGCCTTGAGCCGTTGGCTGATTGTTTGTCCACCGAGAGGCTGGAAAAGGCGTCGGCGGAGAATTCATTCGCCGCGTAGATATCATACAGCGAGCCGGATGATGAGTTACTCATCGTGGACGTGGTTGAGGTTGAGTTTGAAGTCGCAGTGTTGTTACTGGGGTCCTGACCCCGGGCGGAAGTGCCCACCAAAACCGATCCGATTGCGACTGCCAGATAAAACTGCAAGGTCTTCATACTAATCCTTTCATTTTTATTGGTTACGAGCATTTCCATAATGCTCCCCGATTGTTCCTTGGCAAACGACACGCAATGTGTGGGCAGATTGTGACATGCCAACCGATGAATTAGACACTTAACCCGGACATTGTGATCAGTTTTATTTTCCCTGGCAGGCAGGTCTTTACCCCATCTCAGCGAGGTTACAGACCCCATAATTTAAAGCGCGAAAGGTCGCAATGATGGACAGCGGCGGAGTGGCCGGGCCTTGACGTCTCTGCATTGATGGGCGTAGTGTTGCGACATGAATACGGCCACGCTTTCGCCGCCACCGCGTCCGCCACGGACGGGAAATATCCGCGGCGGCCTCGGTGAACCGGATCGCAACGGCCCGCGAGGGGGTCGCACCGGGTTCTCGCGCTGGTGGCGGATGGGAGCCAAATTGTTGGTGGCGATTTTGTTGGTCATCGTCATAACACAACTGGCGGTCATTTTGTTCCGGACCGTGCGTTTGTGGTTCTTCGCTTAAGCGGCAACCCGGTTATCTCATCATGCTTTGCAACCGCTGCAATGAACGGATCGCGACGGTTCATCTGACGATGATCTCTCGGGACAAGACGGTGAAGCAAGATTTCTGCGGGATTTGCAGCAAGGAATTCGTGGACCCGGCCCTGTACCGGGCTGGCGAAGGCGGGTTCAAGGTTCCCATCATTGATGAACCCGTGCAGGTCTTCAAGTCGTTGGCCAAGGCCGATCCCCGCTACACGGTGCACGCCTATGATTTTGTGTGCGACGGCATGTCCCACGCCAAGCGAAAACGTTACGGCAGCGCCTGCAAGCCCGAACACATCTCCGGCGCCGAGTTGTTGGAGAGCCTGCGCGAGCTGGCGTTGGAAACCTATGGCACCAACGCCCGGGCGACATTGAACAGTTGGGGCATTTTTCCGGTGCGAAGATTTCGGCGAAATCCTGTTCAAAGTGATCGAGGCGGGATTGGCGGCCCGGCAACCGACGGATTCAAGGGCGGATTTTCAAGGCGGGTATGATTTTGCAACGGCGTTTCCGGGGTGAGGCTTACCACCGGTGACGGGGACAGATCGCTGCATGGCAGTAAAAAAATGTTGTGGTCTCAAAAGCGACTGCGGCTTGGTGTGATTGGAAGGTTCCTCGTGAGCGACGCGTTCTCCCTCACCCTTACCCTCTCCCGCTGGGAGAGGGAACAGCCTTTGGACGGTTGCTTAAAACTCACAAGTCGTAGTGCTGAAGACTGCCATGGTTTTGCCTAAGAAGTGGAAATGGTCCTCCCGTTTCGGATACAAGGACTGATTCAGAGCGGCTATACACCATTTTTAAAATCGCTTTCGCGTATAGCAAGGGGGAGAACACCTGATATGCCAGGTGAATACCGGGTGCCATCTTTCATGGTTGAAAGCAACGATACCATGAAAATACATACCATCGTCATTGCGATTGTTTTAGGGGCGGCGCTGGGTACCCAGGCGGGGCCGCTGACCGGCGCGGCCATCGGTCCGGCACCGGCGCAAGCCGTTCCCAGCGCGCAACAGAAAACCGCACCGCCGGGCCTGAACAAAATGCCGCCGGCCCAGAACAATCAAAACAATAACGTGAACCAGAATGGCACGGTGAACACGAACGGATCCCTGAATCAAAATGGCACCGTCAATCCGAGCGGCACCGTAAACCCAAACAGCACGTTCAATCCAAATGGCACCATTAATACTGGCACCGTAAATCCCGGCAACGGTGCGCCATTCGTTGCGCCGAATGGCAACACCCCACAATCTGGCAACCTGCCTCAAGCAGGCATGCAAGGCATCCGGCCAAACACCGGTGCCCCGACGGCGGTCACGAGTTTTCCCTTCCAGCAACCCGCCCAGTCCGCGCCACTGAACCAGCAAGGCAATGCCAACAGCCAGCAAGGCAATGGAGACAACCAGCAACTCGCCCCGAACCCGTACGGCCAGCCGGTCTTTACCAACCGGCTGCCGATCTTGAACAATAACACGCCCGGTTTCACAAATCGTCCGCCGGTGTTTACGAACCGGCTGCCGGCCTTGACCAACCCGCCAACCATCCTGCCACCAGCGCAATCAGAATGAGGAAACGGGTGTATATGGTTTGATCAGAGGTTTAAAAATACATGCCACCTTGCCATGGGTTGGCAAACGCGCTCTCCACCACCCTGACCCTCTCCCGCTGAGAGAGGGAACAGCCGTTGGACGGTTGCTTAAAATTTGAAAGTTTAGGAACAGAAGGTCATCGTGGTCGCGCGGAAAAAAGCACCTCCTCTCCCCGGCCCTCTCCTCCACTCCGCGGAGGAGAGGGAGACCGGTGCCGTGGGTTTTAGATGGGGTCAAGGTTAGTTCCGGGCCACCGGTCGTTTTGCCGTTAAAGATGTTTATCGAAGAAATCTGCGATGCGACGTGAGAGTTCCGCGGTGGTTGGCGAGGATTTTAGCCAGAACGGGGTGTAGCCGTGCGCGAAATTGGTGATGACCACCAGGGTGGAATCTGCGCCGACAGCTTTTAACCGGTCGTTTAGTTCGACTGATTGCTGGAGGCTGACGAGCTGGTCGCGGTTGCCGTGCAAGATGAGGAACGGCGGGGCGTTGCTGGTAACGTACGTCACGGGGCTGCCGCGTACGAGCACGGGGTCCAGCGCATTCGTCGCACCGAAGGCAGCCTTGATGATTTTGATGCTGGATTGATTATTGGTTGGGCCGCTCAGCAAATCGCTCGGGCCGTAGAGGTCCACGACGGCTTGCACACGACTGGATTCGTTCGTCCAGCCTGCGCCCTCGAAACCGGCGCTGGCATCGGTCAGGCCCAACAACGCGACCAGATGGCCGCCGGCGCTGTCGCCCATGACGCCGATGCGGTTGGGGTCCAGGTTGAATTCCTTGGCGTGGGCGCGGAGAAAACGGACGGCGCACTTGGCATCCTCCAGCATGGCGGGAAATTTATTGTCCGGCGCGAGGCGGTAATCGGCGGAGACGACGAGGTAATTGCGGCGCAATAATTCTACCGGGCCCGGCATGAGGCCGAGCATTTCCTTGTTGCCCAGTTGCCAGCCGCCGCCGTGGACGTACATCACGACCGGCAAACGCGCGCCCGCCGCGTTGGTGGGAAAATACAGGTCGAGTTTCAGGTCTTGGCCTGCGGCGTGGCTGTAGACCACATCTGATTGGACGCGGGCGGTCACGGCCGAGGGGCCGTGTTTCCGAAATTCCAGCGCGAGGCACGAGGTGGTCAGCAGGAAAAGTGCGGCGAGGGACAGGGACAGACGTTTGAGGAAGCGAAATCGCATAAGCCCTGCAACAGTCACCCATGAATGGGAAAATGCAATCGGGTAAAGCCGACAGTATCGGTAAGGCGATATGAACATGGTAAGAGATGGCGTAGAAAATAAGCACCTCCTCTCCCCGACCCTCTCCTCCACTCCGTGGAAGAGAGGGAGATCGGAGGCTACGGGTTTAAGTAAGGTTTGAGGTTACTTGGATATTGAGGAGAGGGAAAATGGGTGTGGAAAGAAAGACGAGGATGGAAGATGGAAGAATCAACTGGCGACTGGAAAGTCGCTAGCACCGGCAGGCTCGAAAGCCTGCCCTACATGAAGGTTGCCGGATTCGCGGGGCGGGCTTTCATTTTTGCATGGCTTTTTGGATTTGGTCCGAAAGGATTTGCAGTTCGTCGGCGGTGATGGCGGGGGTGGCTTTTTTGAGGGCGGCGAGATAGTACTTGGTTTCATCGGGGGCGCCGGGGAAACCGACGTTGCCTGACGGGGCGTAGGAATCGATGATGACCTTTTTGTCCGGCGTGAGGATGACCCAGGAGGGCGCGCCGATCTTGGCGTATTGGCCGAAGACGGCCTTGCCATCGGGCATGTCTTCCCAATCAATGACGGCCACGACGTAATATTTGCCGATGATCTTCTGCACCTCGGGCTTGCCGTGGAACTTGTCAAACACCCGGCACCAGGAACATTCGGGGTAGCCGGACTTGAGGAAGACGAGCTTGGATTCCTTGGCGGCCTGCTGGCAGGCGGCTGCGAGGACGTCGCTGGCCGCGGTGGCGGAGTAAACGGGCTTCGGTTCCGCGGCGGGAGTGCTGACCAATGCGGCGAACAGAATGAGGACGGTGGCAAGGGTGGTGGTTAGTTTGGTTTTCATAGGCAGGTGGATTGGTTGGTTAGGTGTCATGTTTAGAATGTCCGTTGATGTCCCATCTGAAACGTCTCTTACTTGCGTTTGCGTTGTCCCATCCACGCTATCACCTCTGCCGGGACTCCGTAATCATCAAGGAACGTCTCGGACCCGGAAAGCCGCATAGCGTCACGTTGGATGAGGACACAATAAACCCGCTCGGCAGCATCATCAAGCAACTGAGATCTGCGCGCCAGCCGCTCCTCTTCCCGGGCCACGACACCAACCGCACTGTCGAAAGTCTTCAGCACTTCAAGAGCCGCGACCATCTTTTTGCACCCCGCAAAATAGGCTTCGCCTGCCTCTTGCAGGATTTCAGCGGCCAACGGGTTATCCGGATCAATGAACATGATGGGTGCGCTTTATCGTCAGATCATCGCGGATGCACAGGCAGATTGTCACAAAGAGAGATCCAAGGAAGCTTATCTTCGGTCCAAATATGCATTCTCGGAGCGATCTGGCGTGGATCATCAAAGCTGCCGACCGTGGCGCAAATGATGGGCTCATCCTCGGATTTAAGCCATAATAATTGAGTGCCACAGTCCTGGCAGAAGTATCTGGCCCGCTCGTTCTTGAGGTGTCGTTTGGGCGATCCAGTAATTTGGAAGCGGTCTCGTTCAAAACAGGCCCAAGTAACAAAGGGCGCACCAGATGCGCGCCTGCAGTCCTCACAATGGCAGTGACAAACGCTCCGCAGGTCAAGCTCACCACGAAACCGGACAGCCCCACAAAAGCAGCCTCCCTCAATCGTGTTGCGATCTTTAGTGTTCATCGGCGATGTGGCCTAGACGTTTAAAGATGAGCCGCCGCCGACTTGCGGCGTGAACCGCGACAGCGGAACTGACAGCGCCAACGGCGGTTGGCTTTGGCGACTTTGTTGGGCCACGGCTTTATTTGCTCTTTGGTTCCCATAACTCAATGCGGTTGCCTTCTGGGTCGGTAATCCATGCAAACCGTCCATAATCGTAGTCCTCAACCTTCTCTACCGCTACACCATTCTGCCGAAGTTGTGCCAGCATCCTGTCTAAATCGGAAACGCGATAGTTGATCATAAACGCCGGACGTGAAGAACCGAAATATTCCGTGTCCGCCGGGAAAACTGACCAGACAGTGCGGCCCAGCTCATCCGGTCGCTTATGCTCACGCCAGATAAAATCAGCGTGGCCATCGTCCGCACAAATACCAAGCTGCTCCCGATACCAGGCGGACATCCGTGCCGGATCGCGGACTCTGAAAAAGATGCCGCCGATGCCTGTGACCTTTTCCGTGTTATCGCTCATGCGTGTGAAAGTGGCCTAACATGTTAGTAAGCCACATAATTGCGGTTTATCACTTTTTGATGAGTTTGGTTCTAACGCCTTTTGTCCGGCGCGTCCAGCGCCATCTGATTACAAAAACGGGCTGATATTGGAATTGGGTGGCAAATGAGAGAGATTATTGGGGACGTTTAGCAGGACAGCCTCCCGCAGTGGCGGGACAACCCCTGGCTTTGGGCCGGAATTCCGTTGGAAATCTCTGCAAAACGTAGTGGGACAGGCATCTTGCCTGTCGTGTTGCCGCTTTTTCCAAGCAAACTGGACAGGCTGGAAGCCTGTCCTACTACTGGGGCTTGGCTATTTTTTGGGTGCCCACTCTTTCAGGAATGCCATCACTTTGGCGGGGCTGTGATGATCGCCTTCCTCCAATTTGCCGGTGTCCTGGATCGTCAGTTGTTTGCCGTCGGCATCCAAAACCACGATGGCCGGCAAACCAAACTGCATGGGATGCCCATATTTTGCATCAATATCCTTATTGTGGCCTTTGTTCACATCGATCAGCACCACCACGTAACCGTCTTTCAGCGTTGCGGCGATGTCCGGATCCGTTGCGAACAGCTTGTGCAGCCGGTGGCACCAGCCGCACCAGTTGGCGCCGAATTGAAGGAGCACATGCTTGTGTTCCTTGGCGGCGACGGCCAGGGCTTCCGTGATCTGTTTGGTACCATCGGCCGATTCATCGTAAATGGCCGGCGGCGACGGCTTGGCGTGGGCGGCGGCGTTGGTGTCCGGACTGGTTTGCGCGTTCAGGGCGCAGCAGCCGGTGAACAGCAGTAGCGGGATGAGGTGTCGTGTTTTCATAGTGATGCGGATGGCCGGGGCGTTGTGGCGGAGCGACTGCGTTGGTGACGGTAATGGGTTAAACAGCATTGTATCCATGCATCAAACGATAAATTCCCGCCACCAATAAAAGGACTGCGCACAATGAAATAATCAAAGCGATGAACCTGCTCCATGCCCATCTGCTTCTGACCATATCCATAACAGCAACCACCACCAATGAGGGGGCAAGGAAAGTGACTGCCAGAAATAATAAGGTCGGCCTAAAAATCTGAAACTCCGCCCTGCTGATGCCAATCCAGAAAAGGCCAGCAAGTGCAAACACCAGCATGCTCCAAACAAGCAAGCCGCGCGAACCGAATCGTGACGTACGAACCGACTCCCGGAGCCTTCGGTCGAATGCCGCATTTTTAGCCAACATATTTTTCAAAAGCGCGTTCATGTAGCCTAATATGGAAATCCCGCGACCGCGGGACACCGCCGGCTCGCGGCGAGAATTGCAACCGCAGCGCCATCAGCCTTCGCTCCGCAGCTACGGCTCGACGGGACGGCGGCTGGCTCCGGCGAATGGTCAGGCATACGGCTCATTTCAATCCATATCCAATGTCCAAACGGCATCGGCGGCATACAAATGACTCTGTCTCGTCATTATCCTCGCCCAAAAATAACAACCACAACGGCAAAACGAACATGAGTGCCATGCGTGATGACCACCATACCTGACCGCAGTGCGGGCAGCGAGCGTGGGAATACCCACCCACGAGCAACACGCCCCACAAAATCAGAACCAAGACGAGACCGAGATACCAAACCGTGTAATGACCGACGACGATGGAAAGAATGGCCGTGAGACCCATCAACATATTAGACCACCACTTCATAAACTTGGCGGCACGATATGCCCTCTTGATTTTCGGGTGTTCGCTCGGTTCTGGACGGATGGGGCGCATAGTATGCCTAACGTGGAAATCCCGCGACTGCGGGACGCCGCCGGCTCGCGGCGTTGACCGTCCCGCAGAGCGGGACGGAACAGCGATGGCCAACAGGCGTTGGCTCCCGCCTTCGCGCAGCTACGGCGCGGCAGACCGGCGACTGGTCAGGTGGCTGGTCTCTCATCGTTCTTGGTCAATGACATTAAAAAATTCCCGCTCTGTCCTTGCACCTGGCTCAAGTTTAGTTCGGTCTGCCCGCTCGATGCGCCTCCGTTGAATAACCACTCATCATAGGCGCCGCTAAAACGCATCCGAACCAAATACACGTCGGCGACAATCCCACGTGGCAAACACGGCTCGCCTTCACACACCCGGACCGCTTCGTCCAGAAGTTGAAGATATGTGACTGTCCAATCGTTTGAGAGAATGCCGGTGTGCTCGATGTCTGGATACCCGGTGCCGCGCACATGCTCACGTAATCGTGTCTCGATGGAAATGGTGTCTTTCATAGTAAGCCGCTTAACGTCCAGAGCTCAGGTACGCGGGAACTGTGGCAGGGTGAATCCGTGCACTCAATCGCAAAACGATAAGCGCGAACCGCGTTGGCTCCGGCGAGTGGTCAAACCACGTCATATAATCTCTTCTGTTGTCTGGTCATCCAAACTCCAAGCAAAAATAAAAACAATCCGACGACTGTCACAATGTCGTACCGAATCTTCCAGCTATCCCCAAAACCCAAAATCAAGCCATAGGAAACGCCGCTCAAACCAGCCAACGCCCAAATGGCACCCAATGACCCAATGCTCTTTGGCAAAAATCGCCATGCTCGAACGGACTCCCAAATGAAAAGAATCGGCAAGAAACTAAAAATGCCGACGAGAAGAATTTCGCCACCTCTCGTCCTGGACGGGCCCAATGATTCGCCGAAAAACTTTGCCAGGAGAAATGTCGGAAAATAACCGCAAACCAATACCGTAACCACTGCTGCGAACCTCACTACAACTTTTGATGCTTGTATGCTCATGGCGCGAAGTGGCCTAACATAAGAGTGAGCCGCATGATTGCGGTTTATCACGGTTCATGAGCTTGGTTCTAACGCCTTTTGTCCGGCACGTCCAGCGCCATCTTATTACAAAAACGGGCGGATTTTGGAATTGGGCGGGTCTCTTTTGCCGGGATTCGGCGCGGCAGGCCGGTGACTGGTTGGGCGCATGTTGGGCGCTAATCATTGTCTTCGTAGTAAAAAACACCCCGCTCCTCATCAATCCATATCTTCGGCTCCCAACCCTGTCCGGCCCCAGCCACCATACCCTTGGAGATCCGATCATTGTCAAACCAGTCTATCCGAAGGTCAGAACTCTTCGCTCGCTCCGGATGGCTGACAGGCTGGAATTCGGGAATAACGTAAGATGGGGCATGCTTCGCCCGCTCAATGAATATGGCCTTGGCATTACTGTAACAATCTGCAACCGGGGCCTCAAAACGAACATAAAAATGGCCCTCCTGAAGGCCAGCGGCATATGAAGCATATTGAATGTTGCGTGCGCTTGCCGGAAGCGGAATCGAGCAATGCACAAGAGCATCCTCCCGTGAAGTCGGGCCCTTGCTCTGATCAATATTCGCGCCCGTGGCCCAGACGAAAATACCGAACACCGCCAACGCAGCCAAAGTCAATGCGCCCACAAGGACAATCAACGCATGCTTGATGGGATGCTTCATACGCCTAGACACAGAAATCCGCAGGGGCGGAACTGCCCTCGGCGGATGGCAGCGGCGACCGGCCTTTCATAGGGCGAGCATAGGTTTTGGGTGCGGGGATGTCGAGACGGGAACGGATGGGAGAAGCGGGCCAACTGGCTGCCGGCCGGTGATGGCAGCGTGAAATTCATAATCCGCATGCACTCTTGAA
>DATHQS010000054.1:0-15738 GCA_035482455.1 Candidatus Acidiferrales bacterium
TTCTTCAGGGTTAAAAATTCGTGAACATTTCCGTCCGTGTTTTGTCTGAAATGACGAGTTGAAACCATGCGGTTCATTCTTAAAATCTGGTTTGCGCTGGCCATCGCCGCGCTGGTCGAGGGTGCGGCGTTTGCCGCCACGTTCACCGCGTCGTTGGATCGCGATAGCATCACGCTGGGCGACAGCGCCACGTTGTCACTGACCTTCGAGGGTGCCCAGCCCCGCAACGTGCCGACGCCGAATGTGTCCGGCTTGCAGATTTCCCAGACTGGTAATTCCCAGAATTTCAGCATCGTCAACGGCGCCATGAGTTCCACGGTCACCGTGTCATTTTCCGTGACCTCGCAAAACCCGGGCGAGTACACCATCCCCGCGCTGACGGCGGAAGTCGGCGGCCAGCAGCTTTCCACGCAACCGCTCAAATTGACCGTAACCAAGGCCAGTGCTCCGACTGCCGAAGCCGTGAATTCCGGCAACGAAGTCGCCTTCATGAAATTGGGCTTCCCCAAGCAAAAAATCTACGTGGGTGAATCGGCCGTGCTGCACCTTGACCTGTACCTCCGGGACGATGTGCAAAACTTTGGCAATTTCCAGTTAACCAGTGCGCTCACGGAAGGTTTCAGTGCCGGCAAGCTGGCCGAACTGCCCAACCAGCGGCACCGGGTGCAAGTCGGCAATCGCGTTTATACCATCATCCCATTTGCCATGCCCATAACCGCCGTGAAAACCGGGCCGTACACGCTCGGACCATTCACCGCCAATGTTGTCGTGGTGCTGCCGGGCGGCTTTTTTGGCGAACAACGGCAGGCCACGCTCGCCACCGAGTCTGCAAACGTCGAAGCGGTGCCGCTGCCGGAGGATAACAAGCCGGCCGGCTTCGCCGGGGCGATCGGCAGTTTCACCATGACCGCGACGGCCGGGCCGACGACGGTCACCGTGGGCGACCCCATCACCGTACGCGTGAAGATTTCCGGCCAGGGCTCGCTGGATTCACTCATGCTGCCGACGCAGGATGCCTGGCAGAATTTCAAGGCCTACCCGCCCACTTCCAAAGTGGAGGCCAGCGACCAGTTCGGGTTGCAAGGGACGAAAACATTTGAACAGATCATCTCGCCGTTAAATACCGATGTGCATGAGTTGCCGCCGCTGCATTTCACCTTTTTTAATCCCGACGACGGCCAGTATCATTCGCTTAAATCGGTCGCTTCACCGCTGACCGTGCAGGCCGCCGGGGCCACGCCCATGCCCGCGCTGGCCGCGACCAAAAATCCCGCGCCGGAAAACCAGTCGCCGCAAGATATTCTGCCCATCAAGGAAAAACCCGGCGTGCTCGCACCGGCCGGAACGCCGTTGATCGGCCGTCCTGTGTTCCTCGCCGCCCAAACCGTGCCGGTGCTGGCTTTCCTTGCCGCCTTTGTCTGGCGGCGGCGCACGGATAACCTTGCGAACAATCCGCGCCTGCGCCGCCGGCTCGCGGTCGCGCAACTGGTTGCCGCCGGCATCGCTGACTTGAAAAAATACGCCACGGCCAACCAGCCGGATGAGTTTTTCGCCACCCTATTCCGGTTGTTGCAGGAGCAGCTCGGCGAACGCTTGGACTGCCCGGCCTCGGCCATCACTGAAAATGTGATTGAGGAACATCCGGTTTTGCGCGGTGCACCCAAGGCCACCCTCGATGGCCTGAGCGAACTGTTCCAGCTATGCAATCAGGCCCGCTACGCGCCAGTCCGCGGCAGCAGCGAATTGAATTTGGTCGCCGCACAATTCGAAAAGACCATCAGTCAGTTGCAGGAGGTGAAAGCATGAAAAACACCTTTTCCTATCTGGCGGGTGTAATGTTGTTGCTGCTGGCCTGCGCCAACAAGGTTCTGGCGGCCGATGCGGGGACCGATTTTGCCGCGGCCAACAAGCTTTACGCCGAGGGCAAATTTGTTGATGCCGCCACGGCCTACGAAAACATCTTAAAAACGGGCGCCCAATCACCTGCGCTGTTGTTCAACGTGGGCAATGCGGAGTTCAAGGCCGGGCATTTGGGCAAGGCCATCGCGGCTTACCGCCAGGCCGAACAGCTGGAACCGCGCGATGCGGAATTGCGCGCGAATCTGGCCTTCGTCCGCAACCAGGTCCAGGGTGCGACTTTGCGCGAAAGCCGCTGGCAGAACTGGGTGAATTCGCTCACGCTCAATGAAGGCGCCATCCTGACCGCGGTCTTTTTCTGGGCGCTGTTCGGCCTGCTCACGCTGCGGCAGATCCGTCCCGCGCTCGCCCCCAGACTGCGGAGTGCCACGCAACTGGCCGTGTTCCTGACCATTTTCTCCGGTTTAGTGCTGGCCCTGCAGGCGGCCAATCATTTCCATTCGGCCGTGGCCGTGGTGACGAGTACGGATACGACGGCGCGCAGCGGGCCGTTTGAGGACGCGCAAAATGCGTTCACCGCGCATGACGGTGCGGAATTGCGCGTTTTGGACCGGCACGATGACTGGGTTCAGGCCGCCAACAATGCCGGAAAGATCGGCTGGTTGAACACGAATCAGGTGGCAGTTTTGCCCGGAGCGTAGGAAAGCTCCAAATACCAACATCCAAGCTCCAGAGAAATTCCAAACCTGAAGCGCGGTTTAGATGAGCTGCAACGTTTTGGAGCTTGGATATTGGAATTTCTCTGGAGCTTGGAGCTTGGAATTTGGATGTTTATTGGGTGTTTGGTATTTGAACACAGAGAAATTTAAATTGTCAGAATGTCGTCCACAGAAAAACAGCTAGAAAAAACATGAGCACAGGAATCAACGCCATCAACGAAGCGGTCAAGGAAGCGAGCGCCTTCACACAGCCGCTGTTTAACGAACTCGGCAAGGTCATCATCGGCCAGCAGTACCTCACCGAGCGGCTGGTCATCGGCCTGCTCGCCAACGGGCATGTCTTGCTCGAGGGCGTGCCCGGCCTCGCCAAGACGCTCGCGGTGAAATCACTGGCGAACTGCATGCACGTCAAGTTCTCGCGCTTGCAATTCACGCCGGACATGCTCCCCGCCGACGTCGTGGGCACGCAGATCTACAATCCGCAGTCCGGCGGCTTCAGCACGCGCAAGGGGCCGGTTTTTGCCAACCTCGTCCTGGCCGATGAAATCAACCGCGCGCCCGCCAAGGTGCAGAGCGCCTTGCTCGAGGCCATGCAGGAAAAGCAGGTCACCATCGGCGACCAGACCTACAAGCTCGAGGAACCCTTCCTGGTGCTCGCCACGCAAAACCCTATTGAACAGGAAGGCACCTATCCCCTGCCCGAGGCGCAGGTGGACCGCTTCATGTTGAAATTGAAGATCGGCTACCCGACACGCGCCGAGGAGCGGCAAATCCTCGAAGTGATGGCGAAAACGAGCGGCACGCCCACTTGCAGCGCCGTTGTCACCCCGCAGCAGATCTTCAAGGCCCGCGAAATCATCAATGACATCTACGTGGACGACAAGGTGAAGGATTACATCGTGGACCTCGTCTGCGCCACGCGCGACCCGGACCATTACAAGATCGCGGTGAAAGATTTCATCCAGCTCGGCGCCTCGCCGCGCGCGACCATCGCGCTGACGCTCGCCTCCAAGGCGTATGCGTTCTTGAAAGGCCGCGGCTACGTCACGCCGCAGGACGTGAAAAGCATCGGCATGGATGTGCTGCGCCACCGCGTGGCCATCACCTACGAGGCCGAGGCCGAAGAAAAGACCAGCGAAACGGTCGTGCAGAAGATTTTTGATGAACTGCCGGTGCCGTGAAGAAAATTCCGAATGACGAATGTCGAATTGAAAATTTCCAATCCGGCGATTAGTCGAGCTTTCGTCATTCGCCATTCGTCATTTTCATCCTCATGATTCCCCGCGAGATACTTAAAAAAATCCGGCAGATCGAGATCCGCACGAACCGCATCGTGACGGAAACCCTCGCGGGCGCCTATCATTCCGTCTTCAAGGGCCAGGGCATGAATTTCGACGAGGTGCGCGAATACCAGCCCGGCGATGACGTGCGCGCGATCGATTGGAACGTTACGGCGCGGATGAACCATCCGTTCATCAAGAAGTTTGTCGAGGAACGCGAACTCACCCTCATGCTCATCGTGGATGTGAGCGGTTCCGGCCTGTTCGGTTCCAAGGATCAGTCCAAACGCGAACTTGCCGCCGAAATCGCCTCGGTGCTGGCGTTCTCCGCCATCCGCAACAACGACAAGGTGGGCCTCATCCTCTTCAGCGACGAGGTGGAAAAATTCATCCCGCCGCGCAAGGGTCGCAGCCACGTGCTGCGCGTCATCCGCGAAGTGTTGTTCTTCGAACCGAAGCGTCGCGGAACGGACTTGAACCATGCGCTCGAGTTTTTCCTTCGCGTGCAATCGCACAAGGCGATCACCGTGATCGTATCCGACTTCCTGGGATCCCCTGCTCCGGCGCGGCGCGAGGGCGGAAAAGCATTTCGTCCGCAGATGATGCTGTTGGAATCACTGGCGCAGGCGGCGTTCACGATGTTGAAGCAGGCGAGCCGCAAACATGACGTCGTGGCCGTGCAGGTGACCGACCCGCGCGAACTGGAACTGCCCGCGCTGGGCCGGCTGGTGTTTCAAGACGCGGAGACCGGTGAGATCGTGGAGGTCAACACGGCGGATG
Source organism: Candidatus Acidiferrales bacterium (assembly GCA_035482455.1). Taxonomy (GTDB): domain Bacteria; phylum Verrucomicrobiota; class Verrucomicrobiia; order Limisphaerales; family UBA11358; genus UBA11358. The sequence continues at coordinate 4,637 of DATHQS010000054.1, forward strand.
CGCGCAAGCGGGCGGCGTTTGCGCAGCGCCAGGCGAAGTCGCAGGAGCAACTGGCGCGGCTGTTCCGCAAGGCGGGCATCGATGCCATGCAACTGCGCACGGACCAGCCCTATGCCTCAACGCTGGGGAAATTTTTTGAGAAACGGGAAAAACGGAGGCTGCGCGGATGAAAACCCAAACCGGAATAATGTTTTCCTCGATACGATCGCGCACAGAACCCGTGAACCAAAACATCATCGTTTTGCCAGGACGCGGCAAACGGTTCTCCCTCTCCCCGGGGGAGAGGGCCGGGGTGAGGGTGAGCGTAAAACTAATTATCCCAAGAGCTTTCACAAGCATTGAGGCTCGTTATCACCTCAGTTTGACTCGGCGGATTCATGGCGAGGGAGGTCGTTACAACTAACTCATGCCAACGAACCAAACAACCGCTGTCGTCAACGACATCCGCGACATCAAGGCACCCATCGAGATTCCGGACGGCCTGGCGTGGCTTTGGTGGACACTGGCGGCGGTGGCGGTGTTTGTGCTGGCCTCCCTGCTTTGGCGGCATTTTCACAAGCGGATGACCCGGGTTGTGATCCCGCCGCCGATACCCGCCCACATCCGCGCGAAACGACAGTTGGCCGATGCGCTCGCCTATCTCTCGCAGCCAAAAACTTTTTGCACGCTGGTCTCGGACACGGCGCGGTTTTATCTCGAGGAACGCTTCAACTTTCATGCGCCGGAGAGGACGACCGAGGAATTTTTGCGCGAGCTTAGCGGCACGAAGCTGCTGCTGCCGGAGCAGAAGGAAAGCCTCGGTAATTTTCTGGCCAGCTGCGACCTCGTGAAGTTTGCAAAATACGAGCCGGGCGAAAATGAACTGCGCGAACTGCATGCCTCAGCCGTGCGGTTGATCGAAGAAACCGAGCCGCACGAAATCCAAAGCCCGGAGGCCACAACCCAAGGCGCATCACCGTCATGACGTTTGTGCATCCATGGCTGTTTTTGTTGCTCCTGCTGCTGCCGGTCCTGGCGTGGTTGAAGGGCAGGCGCGGTTCGCCGCCGGCGTTTGTTTATTCCTCGGTGCAACTGGTGCGGGCGATGCAGAACATCAGCCGTTCGCGCGCGGGCGGCTTTCTCGGCTCATTGCGCTGGCTGGCGCTGGCGTTGTTCATCGCGGCCCTGACCCAGCCGCGCCTGGTGAAAAGCACGACGGAGGTCAAGGCCAGCGGCGTGGACATCGTGGTGGCGCTCGACATGTCAGGCAGCATGATCTCGGAAGATTTCGTGGTGCACGATGAACGGGTGAACCGTTTCAACATGGCGCGGACGGTTCTGAAAGGCTTCATCGACAAACGGCCGAATGACCGCATCGGGCTGGTGCTGTTCGCCTCGCAGGCGTTCATCGCCACGCCGCTCACGCTGGACCATGATTATCTGCAGGAAAACCTCGACCGTCTGGAGATCGGGGCGATCGATCAGAATGCCACGGCCATCGGCGACGGCCTTGGCACGGCGGTGAACCGGTTGCGCGATTTGAAGGCCAAAAGTAAAATCGTGATCCTGATGACTGACGGCCAGAACAATTCCGGCAAGCTCGACCCGTTGCTCGCGGCGGAAGCGGCGGCTTCATTGAAAGTGAAGGTCTATACCGTCGGCATCGGCATGCGCGGCCAGGCGCCCATGCCGGGTCGCGACATGTTCGGACGCAAAGTTTATCAGATGGTGCCGGTGGATGTGGACGAGGATACGTTGCAAAAGATCGCGGACCGGACCGGCGGGAAATATTATCGCGCGGACAATGCGGAGCGGTTCCAGCAGATTTACTCCGAGATCGACAAGCTGGAGAAGACCGAGGCGAGCGTCAAAAAGTATACGCAGTTCCAGGAACTGTTCCCATGGATTGTGGCGGGCGGGCTGGCACTGCTGCTGATCGAGCTTGTCCTGGCCCAAACCGCGTTCAGGAGGCTCCCATGAGATGGGAACATTACCAGATTCTATGGTTGTTGCTGGCGGTGCCGGCATTGGCGGCGTTTTTCTGGTGGGGTGAACGCGTGAAACAAAAATTGCTGACGCAATTTGTGGAGTCGCGCCTGCTGGCATCGTTGACGGTCGGCATTTCCCCGGGCCGCCGGAAGCTCCGTTATGGCCTGGTGCTCGCGGCCGTGGCCCTTTTGATCGTGACCATCGCGCGGCTGCAGTGGGGCTTCGACCTGGAAGAAGTTGAGCAGCGCGGCCTCGATGTGGTCGTGGCGGTGGACACATCCAAGTCCATGCTGGCGACGGACATCGCGCCCAACCGCCTGCAACGCGCGAAGCTGGCCGCGCTGGAACTGATGCAGACCGCCAAAGCCGACCGCCTCGGACTGGTGGCGTTCGCCGGCGACGCGTTCCTCTCCTGCCCGCTGACGATCGATGACGCGGCCTTCCAGCAAAGCGTGCAGGCGCTGGATGTGAACACGATTCCGCAAGGCGGCACGGCACTGGCGGCGGCCATCAACACCGCCCTCGCCGCCTTCAAGGAAAAGAGCCATTACAAGGCGCTGGTCCTGTTCACCGACGGCGAGGACAATGATGAGGGCGCAGTCGAGGCGGCGGAAAATGCGGCCAAGGCCGGATTGAAGATTTTTACCATCGGCATCGGCTCGGCGGAAGGCACCTTGGTGACGATCCCCACCGCGGATGGCACCAGCGATTACATCCGCGATGAAAAGGGCCAGGTCTTAAAAACCAAACTGAACGAACCTTTACTGCAACAAATCGCGAAAATTACCGGCGGGTTTTATCTGCCGCTACGCGGCGGCAGCACGATCTCAACCTTATACGAACGGGGCCTCGCACCCATGCCCAAGTCCGAGGGCACGGAAAAGCTGGTCAAGAATTACCACGAACAGTTCAAGTGGCCGCTGACGGCGGCGATCCTGTTGTTGCTCGCGGAATTTTTCCTGCCGGAACGGATCCGCAAGGTTCCCCCGCGGGCGGCGGTGTTGGCAGGGCTGGTTTTGTTGTTTTCAGGCGCCAGCGGCTTTGCCTCGCCGGCCGGCGCCCTGCGCGACTATGAAGCCGGTAATTATACCAACGCCTTGGAGCAGTTCACGCAACTCTCGCTGGTACAGTCAAACGACCTGAGGCTGGTCTTCAACGCCGGGGATGCGGCCTACCGCGCCACCAATTTTGACCTGGCAGAAAAGCTGTTCCAACAGGTCACGCTTTCACCTGATTTAAAATTACAGCAACGGGCTTTTTACAACCTGGGCAACACCCAGTTTCAAATGGCGAAACAGGCCAAAGATTTGGACGGACTGGAGCAAGGTTTTGACGCCGCTGCAAAAACTTATGAACGCGCGGTGGCCTTGGACAAAAACGACGCCGACGCGGCATTCAACCTGTCCTATGCCCAAAAATCCGCGGAGCAGATCAGGTTGCTCAAGGCGTTGATGCGGCAGGCCAAGGGCAACGCGGATGCGGCGGTGCGCCAGCGGAATTACCACAAGGCCGTGGAGATCATGGAGGGGCTGGCAAAATACCAGGCCGCGGCCAAACAATTTGAGGATTTCACCAAAAAACTGAAGGATATCGATGCGATTGCGACTCCTCATCAGCCTTAACTGCCTGCTGCTTCTGGCGGGGCAGAGAGCCGGCGCACAACTTGCGCCCGCCGATGACTTTTTCCATGGTGGCGCGCGGCTGTATATCTCGAACAGCATTCCCCAGGCGAAGGAAGTGGTGGAACAGGGGCTTAAATTGTATCCGAACGATGAAAAGCTGAAAAAGCTGGAAGCGTTGCTTAATCAGCAACAGCAACAGCAGAACCAGCAACAGAATCAACAAAATCAGCAACAACAACAATCCCAGCAGGACAAGTCTGACCAGCAGAAAAAACAAGACCAGCAAAAGTCACAGGATCAGCAGCAGCAAGACCAACAAAAGAAAGATCAATCTGAGCAGAAGAAAGACGACCAGCAAAAGCAGGATGAACAGAAAAAGCCGCAGCCTGACAAGGATAAGGCCGATCAGCAGGATAAAAAGGAAGAAGGCCAGCCGGTCAAGCCCGGGGAGATGACGCCAGAGGAGGCGAAGCACTTGCTGGACGCGCAGAAGGGCGATGAACAGCTGCTGCAATTGAAACCGCCGGAGAAGCCGCGCGACACTTCGCGCCCGGTCAAGGACTGGTGATTCCGGCAAACGGGTGAAAAGCGAAATTGAAATCCACCCCCGACATTTGATATATTTCCGATATGGGACGCCAATGGCTTCATGCTAAACGACTGGTTGCCGGCCTTAAAAAAGGCCGGACGACCGGCAAACTTACCCGCGAAATTTCCGTGGCCGCCAAGATGGGCGGCGCCGACCCGACCATGAACGCCCGGCTGTTCACCGCCGTGGAAAAGGCGAAGAAGGAAAGCGTGACCAAGGATGCCATCACGCGCGCCATCAACAAGGGCGCGGGCATCGGCGATGAAAAAATGGTGATGGAGCACGTCGTGTACGAAGGCCGCGCCCCGCACAACGTGCCGCTCATCGTCGAGGTCTATACCGACAACGTGAACCGCACGGCGCCGGAAATCCGGGTGCTCTTCAAGAAAGGCCAGCTGGCCACCAGCGGCAGCAACAAATTTCTGTTCGACCACGTCGGCATTGTTGAGGCGCATCATCCGGATGCGAACCTGGACCGTGAAGGCGCCGCGATCGAAGCGGGGGCGAACGAGGTTGAAACCCTCACGCACCAGCAGAACGATGACATTCCGGAGGGATCCGCCGGCGCAAAATTCATCTGTGAACGCACCGCCGTGGCCGCGGTTTCAAAATGGCTCTCGGCGAACGGCTGGACGGTGGTGACGAGCGAGATCGGCTATGTGCCAAAGCAATACCCCGAGCTTACCGAGGTGCAGCAAACTGATGTCGGTGATTTTCTCCATGAACTGGACGAGCATGACGACGTCCACCGCGTTTGGGCCGCGGTGAAGTGACATATTTACAAACAAACAAACGCCGCGTTGTTTTCAACGCGGCGTTTTGCTTTTGAACCAAATCACTGCGGTCCGCGCTTCAGCACGGGAAACTCACCGGTCGGCGCATCGGTAATCGCATGGTCGGCGCGAAGATTTTCTCCCGACCACAGCTTCTGGGCCGTCCAACGCGCGACGGGCGCGCTCCAAAATTCATCCGCTGCCGGCAGTCCCAGCGGCAACAGACCGGCGGTGCACAAGTACAGGCTGCCCGTGGATATGTACGTTTCGCCAAGCGCGGGCTGATGGCCGCAAAAACCGATCTGCAGCCAGCCATTCGTGTCAAAAGTCCCCGGCATTTCGACCATCTTGCGGATGACGGCGGTCAACGCACAACGAACCTGCGCCGGCTTGATCTTCTCCGGCAACTCATGCAACAACGAAATCTGGCCGAGCGTCTGAAAGGCGCCAAATCTATAAGTTGTCGACCGGCCAATGGATGGGAAGGTGCCATCGGGGGCAACCAGCCGTTCCTGGACTTCGGCAAACCGTTTTGCCCGCTTAAGCTCCGTTGCGTGTGACGCCGCAAATCGTGCATCACGCTTTTTTAAAACCGCCAGCACATCGAGCAGCATCGGATGGATGACAAAACTGTTGTAGTAGTCGAAATGGAAAAATTCACCGTCGCCATAGGCCCCGTCACCGACATACCAGCCCAGCATTTTGCGGACGCAATCCTCCAGCCGGTCTTCGCGCGCCGGTTCACCGAGTTCCAGCAACGCCGCTTCCACGGTGGCGGCGAACATCACCCAGTTATTATGGTCAGGGGTCGGAATTTTTCGGGAAGACTTCAGCGCGGCGATGACCTGCGCCTTGACGCGTGGTTCCAGTGATTCCCACAAAATTTTGGGCGCGCGTAAAATCCCCTGCGCCAGAAACGCCGTGTCCACCAACGCCTGTCCGTCCCCGGAAAAATTCAGGAAGTCAGGGGACTGCGGGTCGGTGGCGGCATCCATGGCGACATGCGCCAGCCTGATGAATTCCGCCTGTAATGCCCCCTCGTCGCCTGAAAGATTCTCCAGCGCGAGCCAGGGGCTGATGCCGCAAAGCAGCCGGCCAAAGGCTTCCAGATGCGTGCAGATTTTGCGTTTGGATCCGGGCTGTTCCTCGACCGGCATCTTCAATCTCAACTCCCGGCGCGCCAGGTTTTCCAAGACCGGCCGGGAGATTTTTTCGAGCACAGAGACCCAATGGCGCCGGTCATCCCCAGCCGTCGGTCCGGACTTGGCTTCCGCGGCAGCCAGTGGCAGGCCGGTGGCGCCGAGCACGCCCATGACCGCGGCGGACTTGAAAAAATCACGGCGGGTCTTCATTCATCACCATTATTATTGCCCTTCTTTTCCCAGCTGCGCCGGGCTTTTTCGGGCAGGCTCCGGTCCACCACGGCATAAAAGGTTTTGTCGCCAAACTGGCGGTTGGCGGCGTGCTCCAGCTCCACCGAGGGCGCGACGCTGAAACGTTCATGCGCCTGTACAAAAATTGTCCCGCCTTCCGGGCGCATGAAACAAAAGAACAGCGGGCATTTGCCGGGATACGCGGCGACGAGTTCGGATACCTTCGTCAAATCGTCCGGCTGCAGATGCGCCATTGGCAAACGGAGGTGGACCTGCCGCGTGTATTTTTTTGGCGCGTCCTCCAGCGGCATGATGTCCTGCGGGAAAATCTTCGGCTTGTCCTCGCCGGTGCTGATTTCGCCGGTGACGAGCAACGCCTTGTTCGGCTCCAGCAGCGGGCGGAACTTGTCGTAGTCGTTCATCACGAGCAACTGCACGGAGCCGTCCAGGTCCTCCAGCGTCACCATCGAATACGGCTTGCCGGATTTTTTGGAAACGCCGTGGCTCACGGCGGAAATCATCCCGCCAATGCGCGTCAAGCTGCGGTTTGGCAGCGCGGCGAGCTGCGAAGTGTTCGCCAGGGAGAAACGTTGCAGCAACGGCGCCAGCGGCGTCAGCGGATGGCCGGTGACGTAGAAGCCAAGCAGTTCTTTTTCATGCGCCAGCAGCTCGTGCTGCGGCCATTCGGGCAGGTTGCTGATGGCTTCCGGCATCGGCGGCGCTTTTTCCTCAAGGGCGCCGAACAGCGAGCTCTGCCCTCTTTGCTTGTCCGATAAGATGCTCGCCGCACGCGCCAGGGTGCGTTCGATCTGCGCCGTCAGCGTTGCCCGTGTCTGCTTGAATGTGTCGCACGCCCCCGTTTTAATGAGCGCTTCCAGGGTTTTCCGGCCCACCGCGCGGCCGTCCACGCGCTCGCAAAGTTCGGCGAGGGTTTTGAAATCGCCATGTTCGCTGCGCGCTTTGAGAATCGCCTCGACCGCGCCTTCACCCACCCCTTTGATCGCCACCATGCCAAAGCGGATGGCTTTGCCGTTTTGCGCGGGCGCAAAGTGAACACTGCTCTCGTTCACATCCGGGCCGAGCACCTCGATGCCGACCTCGCGGGCTTCGGCGATGTATTCGCTCAGTTTCTCCGTGTTCGCCATGTCGTTCGTCATCATGGCGCAGTAAAATTCCACCGGATAATTCGCCTTCAGGTACGCGGTCTGGTAGGCGACGATGGCATACGCGGCGGCGTGCGACTTGTTGAAACCGTAGCCGGCAAATTTTTCGAGCAAGTCGAAGATCTGGTTCGCCTTGGTCTTGGGGATGTTGTTCTTCTCCTGGCAGCCCTTGACGAAGGTCTCGCGCTGCTTCTGCATCTCCTCGACCTTCTTCTTGCCCATCGCGCGCCGCAACAAATCGGCGCCACCGAGCGTGTAGCCGGCCAGCAACTGCGTGGCCTGCATCACCTGCTCCTGATAGATCAGGATGCCGTAGGTTTCCTTGGAGATCTGTTCGAGCAGCGGATGCTCGTATTCCACCTTGATCTCACCATGACGGCGCTTGATGAAATCGGGGATGAGGTCCATCGGACCGGGACGGTACAGTGCCACCAGCGCGGTGATGTGCTCGACGGAGCTGATCTGAAATTTTTTGCACAGGTCGCGCATCCCGCCGGATTCCAGCTGGAACACCCCGAGTGTTTCCGCGCGGTTCAACAGGTCGTAGGTTTTCTTGTCATCGAGCGGCAGGTTATCGATCGGCACGTCGATGCCCTGCGTGCGCTTGACCATTTCGCACGTATTGCGGATGACGGTCAGGGTTTTCAGCCCGAGAAAATCCATCTTCAGCAGGCCAAGTTCACCGACGGGATTCATGGCGTACTGCGTGACGAGCGTGCCGCTTTCGTCCAGCTTGAGCGGGAGCAGATTGACGAGCGGTTCCGGCCCGATGACGACACCGGCGGCGTGGACGCTGGCGTTGCGCGTGAGGTCCTCGAGGATGAACGCGGTGTCGATCAGCTCGCGCGTGACCTCCTCGTTCTGGTAGGCCTCCTTGAGTTCAGGCACCTGCTTGAGCGCCTTTTCCAGCGTCATCTTCAACTCGGCGGGAATCAATTTCGCCAGCCGGTCGCCGTCGCCATAGGACAGGCCCATCACGCGGCCGACATCGCGCACGACGGATTTGGCACCCATGGTGCCGAAGGTGATGATCTGCGCCACGGCATCGCGCCCGTATTTTTCGCGGACGTATTCAATGACGTCCGCGCGGCGGTCATCGGCAAAATCGATGTCGATATCCGGCGGGCTGACGCGCTCGGGATTCAGGAAACGCTCGAACAGCAACGCGTAACGGATGGGATCCACGTTGGCGATCTCCAGCAGGTAGGTGACGATGGAACCGGCGGCGCTACCGCGCGCCACGCAGGAAATCCCCTTGCTGCGCCCGTATTGCACGAAGTCCGCGACGATGAGGAAATAGGAGATGTAGCCCTGCATCTCGATGATCTTGAGCTCCACCTGCAGGCGGTCGATGACCGTCTGGATGGCTTGCTCCTGGTTGGGATGGTCCGGATCGAAGGTCGGCAACCGTTTTGGTTCGTCAATGCCGCTGACGATAAATTCCTTGCCCTCCGCCTTCGCGTGGATGGTATAGCGACGGAACAAGCCTTCCGCCAGCAGATGGCGCAGATAGCCGTCGCGGGTGAAATGCTCCGGCGGATGAAAGACCGGATAAAAACGGGTGTCGCCCGCTTTGGGAAAGGCAATTTCTAGATTACATTTTTCAGCGACTTCCAACGTATTTTTGACCGCCTCGGGCACCTCGGCAAACCGCGCCTGCATTTCCGCCTCCGAACGCAGAAAAAATTGTTCCGGAACGTAGCCCGCGCTCATGCGCTTGGGGTCGCTCAGCATGGATTGCGTGCCGATGCAGACCAGGCAGTCATGCGCGTGCGAATGACCCTTCTCGACATAATGCACGTCATTCGTAGCGACGCATTTCAGGCCAAAATCCTTGGCAAAGGCGAGCAGTTGCCGGTTCACCTTGGCCTGTTCCGGGATGCCGTGGTTTTGCAGCTCGAGGAAGAAGTTCTCCGCGCCGAGCGTCTGCTTGAACCAATCCACCGCGTCGCGCGCCTTGGCGACCTGGTCCTTCATGATCAGATCGGGGATTTCGCTGGCCAGGCAGCCGGACATGGCGATCAGCCCGGCGCTGTGTTGGGCGAGAATTTCCTTATCGATGCGCGGCTTGTAGTAGTAACCGTCCAGATGCGCGGCAGTGGTGAGCTTGATGAGATTCTTGTAGCCGGTCTCGTCCCTGGCCAGCAGTCCAAGGTGATGATAGACATCGCGCGTGCCGCTCCCCTGCTTTTTCTCCAGCCGCGAACCCGGCGCCACATACACTTCACAGCCGATGATGGGTTTGATGCCCTTGGCACGGGCGGCCTGATAAAACTCGATGACGCCGTGCATCGCACCGTGGTCCGTGATGGCCAGCGCGGGGAATTTCAACTCATGCGCCCGCTCCATCAATTTGTCCAGACGGCACGCGCCATCGAGCAGCGAGTACTCGGTGTGCAGGTGCAGGTGGACAAAATCGGCGTGCGACATCAGGAAAGAATTTTACCCGCGCAACTCCCGCCGAAGCAAGCAAGGGATGTTCACAGGCTACGCTTTGGAGGCGAATTGCAGGTCGTATAGTTTCTGATAAACCCCGCCGCGCCTGGAGAGTTCCTCATGGCTGCCCTGTTCAACGATGCGGCCCTGGTCCAAAACCACGATGACATCCGCATGGAGAATGGTGGATAGGCGGTGGGCGATGCAGATGGTGGTGCGTTGCTTCATCAATTCATCGAGGGCGGTCTGCACGGCGCGTTCGGATTCCGTGTCGAGCGCGCTGGTGGCCTCATCAAGGATGAGGATGGGCGCGTTCTTCAAGACGGCCCGGGCGATGGCGATGCGCTGGCGCTGGCCGCCGGAAAGGATGACGCCCTTTTCGCCGATGACGCAGTCAAAGGCCCCCGGCTTGTTGGCGATGAATTCCGTGGCGTGCGCATGGGTGGCGGCGGCGATGATGTCCTCGTTGCTGGCGCCAAGCCGCCCCAGCTCGATGTTCCGGCGGATGGTGTCGTTGAACAGGATGTTTTCCTGGGCGACGACGGCGATCTGGTTCCGCAGGTCACGCGTGGTGACATCGCGCAAATCCACGCCGCCGATCTTGATGGAGCCGGCGGTGGGATCGTAGAAACGCAGCAGCAGATTGGCGAGGGTGGTCTTGCCAGAGCCGCTGGCGCCGACGAGGGCGACGAGCTGGCCGGATTTCACGGTGAGGTTGATGTTGCGAAGGACCGGTTTTTCTCCGTAGTTGAAATCGAGGTTTTCGAGGACGATGTCCGCCTTGTCAGCATTAAGCATCTTGGGCGCTTCGGGTTCAGGCACGGAATTTTTCGTGGCGAGGAGTTCAAAGACGCGCTCGCTGGCGGCCTTGGCCTGGTGCATCTGGTTGTGCAGGCGGGTGAGCTGTTTGACCGCCGGATAAATAATCACGATGCCCAGCATGAAGGTGGCCAGGTCCTCCTGTTTCGGCCTTTGGGCCTCGGGCAACAGGATGATGTAAAGAAACACCAGGGAGATGCCGAGCGCGGAGAAAAACTCGGTGAACTGGCCGGGCAGCTCGTTCGAGCGGATGACGCGCATCATCTGGCTGACGGATTTCCGGGTGGTGGCCCGGAACTGCTCGGTGACAGTGGCTTCGAGGTTGTACGCCTTGATGACCCGGTTGCCGGTGAAGGATT
>DATHQS010000055.1:0-2512 GCA_035482455.1 Candidatus Acidiferrales bacterium
ACCTGAGCAAATTCTTCACAGATGTCTACGGCCTGACGGCCCTCGCCTGCGCCAATATCATGTTGATGGCGCGCTGGATCGACGCCGTGGATGCGCCCGTATGGGGCATCATTTTTGACAAGACGAACAGCCGGTGGGGCAAAAGCCGCCCTTGGTTTCTTTGGTTATGTGTGCCGTTTGCCGTTTTTGGCGTGCTGACCTATCAAACCCCGGATTTGAGCTACACGGCCAAAGTCTGGTACGCGGCCATCACCTATATCGGATGCAGCGTGCTATACACGGGCCTCAACACCCCGGTGACATCCATCTTGTCCACCCTCACTGCCGACCCGCAGGAGCGGGTGACACTCACCTGTTTTCGGATGCTGGGATCCAAGCTCGGAACCTTGGCCATCAACCTTACCGCCTTGCGCCTGGTCAAAGAGCTTGGGCATGGTGATGACCGGCGCGGGTACATGCTGACCGTACCCATATTTGCGGCCATCTCCGTGGTATTCTTCCTGATCGCCTTCACCAACCTGAAGGAAGTGGTGCCCGTCGTAAAGAAACGCGAACCCATCCTGGGCACGTTTCGCGCCCTCAAAGGTAATTGGCCGTGGTTGATCATTTTCGCCAGCAGCTTCCTGTTTTGGATCGGTTTCATCGCGCGGATCAGCACGATGCCCTATTATTTTCAGTACGTGCTCCACCGCGAAGATCTGACGTGGCTGGCTTACAGCTTGGATTTTGTTTCTCTGGGCACGGCGCTCGGCATGCCTTGGTTCTGCAAATGGACATCCAAGCGTACGGTATGGGCGATCGGTTTGCTGGGCATGGTCCTGGGTCAGCTCGTCCTGGCGTGGGGGGCTGGTTCGGCCTCGCCTCAGGAGGTTACCGTCTGCTACTGGTTCGGAAAAAGTGTTTCGTTGCCGGCCATTCTTTTCGGCGGTTGGTTCGTGGGTTTCCTCTTCAGCGGCATGGCCATGGCGATGCCATTTTCAGTCCTCTCTGACAGCGTGGATTATGGCGAATGGAAAACCGGCGTTCGCGCCGTCGGCTTGCTGACGGCGGTGGGCGCGGCCTTCTGCCTCAAGGCCGGGGCCGGTTTGGGTGGCGCGATACCGCTGTGGATCATGGGCTCGCACGGCTATGTCGCCAACACCGCGCAAACGGCCGGCTCCCTCAAGGCCATCGGATTCTGTTTCGTCTGGCTGCCGGCGTTTTGTCTTTTCTTGGCGGCGGCCCCGGTGTTTTTCTACAAGCGTTTTGAACTGCTTGAACCGCGGATACACGCTGATTTGGAAGCCCGCCGGAAAGCTTTGCCGGCTTGAATGGGGGTTCCGGTTGCGTTCAAAATAACTTTGTATTTTGAGCTGATAAATTATTCAAGCCATGGCGAATAATCTCGCCAATTTCAGCGGGCAATGGCACGTTGCGCGGATGCAAGAGTTCAAACGATTTATTTTTGCCGCCCTCGCAACGGCGGCGGTTTTCCTCCGTTTTTCGGCGCAGGCGGACACCACCAATCTTTTCGGTTTCACGGGCAAGGAAGTTTATCCCGTGGACCAGGGCATCTCTCAGTTGCATGTCGTTGACCTCGACGGTGACGGCTTGAATGACATCGTGGTCGTCAACAACCTCCGCGCCAAAATCAATCTCCTCTACAACTTGACCGGCAAGACAAACGTCGCCAACACCACCACGGCGCGCAAGCTGGAGTTGAACGAACTGCCGCCCGATTCCCGTTTCCGCATCGATTCCATCCCGTCGGAAGAACGCATCTCTGCGCTGGCCACCGTGGACTTGAACGGCGATGGCAAGCCGGACCTCTGCTACTTCGGCGAGACCAAAGATCTGATCATCCGTTACAACCTCGGCACCAACGGCTGGTCCGAGCCCAAGCGCTGGCACCTCGAAGACGGTCGGTTGGATGCCAACGCCCTTGCGACCGGCGACCTCAACGGCGACGGCCTCACCGACATCGCTTTTCTCGGCGACAACGGTGCGGTTTATTTCCTCGCCCAGCAACCGGACCACACGTTTGCCGAGCCGGTGAAGATCTCCTACTCGGGCACGCCCAAGGCCGTGCAGATCGTGGATGTGGATGGCGACGGCAAGAACGACCTGTTGCTGGTGGATTTTGACAGCGCCACGCCGTACCGTTTCCGCCTGCAGATCGCCGGCGGCCAGCTGGGCCCGGAAGTCTTTTTCAAATCGCAACCCATCCGCTCCTTCACCATCGACACGCTGGCGGGTGACCGGACGAATTATCTGGTCTCCATCGTCGCCGCCACCGGTCGCGCGGAGTTGTCCCAATTTACCCGCAAGCCCGGCGAGGCCCTGTCCGGCGCCTTCCTCAAGGGACAGTTTCAGGTGATGCCGCTGAACAAGACGGATGCGGCCGCCCGCGGCGTTCTGTGGGCGGATGTGGATGGCGATGGCCGGCCGGATCTGCTCGTAGCCGAACCGGAGAGCGGACAGCTCTCGGTTTATCTCCAGCAGGCGGATGGCACGCTCGCGGCGCCTAAAAAAT
>DATHQS010000056.1:0-7499 GCA_035482455.1 Candidatus Acidiferrales bacterium
TGGCGTCGCACCAGGCCAGTTCTTTCATCACCGGCACGGACATCCGCGTGGACGGCGGTTATCTGAGCCAGACGATCTGATTTACTACGGCAAGCATAAAAAGCCCGTTGAAGAGAAATCTTCAACGGGCTTTTTGTTTCAACCAGCGGTCAGATGTCCGTGATGGGTTTGTGGCGGGGCACGAGCATTTTCATGACTGTCCAGGCGATCAAATAGCTCGCCGCACACATGATGAACATGATGAGATAGGCAAATTGTGGCGTCTTGCTGTAAGCATCAGTGAGACCGCCGGCGAGCTGTTGAACGAGCACACCGCCAAGCCCGCCCGCCATGGCGCCGATGCCGGTGACCGAGCCGACGGAAGTTTTGGGAAACATGTCGGAGACGGTGGTGAAGAGGTTGGCCGACCAAGCCTGGTGCGCGGCGGCCCCGACGCAAATCGTGGCAACGGCTAGCACCGCGGCCCAGGTGTTGCCAAAATGCTCAACGTTGCCGAAGTATTGGGTGGTTAGCACGGTCAGCGGGGCGAGCGCGATGAGGAACATGGCCAGCATGCGAGCCTTGTAGACGGCCATGCCGCGTTTGATGAGCGTCATGGGAATGCTGCCACCGTAAACACTGCCCACAATGGCGACGCCATAAACGATGAATGTCGGCAGCATAACCTGGTGCTTATCCATGCCGAATTGTTTTTTTAGATAGTCCGGCAGCCAGAACAGATAGAACCACCAAACGCCATCCGTAAGGAACTTGCCCCAGAAAAAGGCCCAGGTCTGGCGATATCCCAACACGCCCGTGATGGACTCGTTCCCGAACCTGGCCGCCGCGGTCGAACTTTTGGAAAAGCCGAGGACCGCGATGGAAATCAAGCTTCCGATGCCAGGCACCAGGTTGATGAGCACCAGCCAGCCGGTCTTGCCGAGGTCGTGCCAGCGTTTTACCTGGACAGCGATGCAGACCCACGCCGCCAGCAGGAGCCACGCCACGCGAAACACCAGGATGGCCTTGACCTCATCGGGGGTGACAAAGATCTTCTTCATCACCTGATCAAATGTCTCCCCGGAAACATATACCCGTCCGTTGGGCACCACGATCAAGGTCGTCATCAGAAAAATAAACGCCGTCAGGATCCCGATCAGAATGGTGGTTCCCCAGAAGCTGGCGCTCGGAACCCGGCCGCTGAAGGTGAACAATTTGCCGATCGACGATTTCGATTGCTTCGCCGGTCCGTTGCCCGCCGGCGCCTCATCCTTGTCGCTGTGGATCAGGTCATATTCCGTCTGCGACAAGCGTTTGCTTTTTGCCGGCGTGTCATACAACCAGAACCAGAAGATCAGCCAGAAAAAGCCGACGGCGCCGGTGAGGATGAAGGCCATCTTCCAGCCCAGCTGGTCGCCGAAATAAATCATGCACCACGGCACAAACAGGGCGGCCACCATGGCGCCGAAGTTGGAACCGCTGTTGAAAATCCCCGTGGCCAGCGCGCGCTCGCGCTTGGGAAACCATTCGGCGACCGTCTTGATGGAAGCGGGAAAATTGCCCGCTTCGCCGACGCCAAACGCGCTCCGGACCAGGACATGCATCATCACCGCCCGGCTGATAAAGGCGTTCCATATTCCAAAGATTGACCAGACAATCAGTGACAAGGCCAGGCCCATCTTGGTGCCGATCTTGTCGATCACCCAGCCGGCAATGATGGTCATGCCCGCATAAAACGCGGTGAAAAACGAGGTCAGGTTCCCAAAATCCGTGTTCGACCAGCCAAAGCCGCCCCGGGATATTTCGCGCGGATAGGCGTCATCCAGCAGCAACCGGTTCAAGTGCGGCAAGACATCGGCGGACGGGTTGGCCGCCAGCAGCTTTTGCGTTTCGGGGCGCAGGGTCAGCCCGGCAAAACGCTGGCCGTCGTAAACCGCCGAGTTGGTCACGAGACCGTTGAGATCGCGGATCAGGTTGGTTTGCAACGCCAGCGGGGTGGTGGGCGAAAATTTATCCAACCCGGCAAGCGTGGGCGCGGACAGGCTGGATTTAAGATAGACGGACACCGGATCGGCCGGGTGTGCGAGCTTGGCGGCAAATTCCGGCAGATTGATGTCGTTCGCCGAAAAGGTGGAAAAGCTTTGGTCAGTTTCCAGCGGCGTACAGAAGTACTCCTTCAGGTAGCTGATGACTTGCCGGTCCAGGTAATTAAAAGTGGTCGAGAAGAACAGCAGCGCGCAGATGACCCAGCGAAAGTTGCTGGCCGCCGGCCGGGACGGAGTCGGGGAATTCATGCAGGGCAGGATTGCTTAAACGGCACAACCGTTCAAGCGGAGAAATCCAACTTTACAACTGATTGCATTTTCTGCCATCTTAGGGCGATATGTTGAAGAAATTTTTGCCACTTTTGCCCGTCCTGCTGCTGGCCGCCGGTTGCTCGACGACGGGCCAGTTCACGCGTTTGACGCCCAATACGCAACCGCGTAACGCCGACAACCTTTACCCGGTCGAGGTTGCCTTCGATTCCAAGCAGCAGGCGCTGCGCTGGGATAGCATCAAGCCCTACGTCATCGTCAACGGCCAGCCGACGCCCCTGCGTGCGGTGCCCATGCTCGAGAACCGCTGGGAAGGCGTCGTCTCGGTGCCGCCGGGCGTGAGCGCGGTCAACTACCGTTTCAAGTTCGACTACCTCTACAACGCCATCGGCAGCGCACCGAAGCCGAACAGCGAGTCGTCCAGGCTCTACACCCTCAAGGTCGTCGACCAATAATAATTTCAGCCCAAAAAACAAGCGCGGACAATTACTTGTCCGCGCTTGTTTGTTTTCAAAAACTGCCGTCTTATTGTTTGCGCTTCGGGCGCAGGAGCAGGGCCTTTTTCTCGGTGCCATCCACTTCCACGCTGGAGGTCTCCACATCCGGATCGTCCTTGAGCGCCTGGTGCACGATGCGGCGGTCGAAGGAGCCGAGCGGTTCCAGTTCAACGATTTCGCCCCAGCGGCGGACCTTTTCCGCCGCTTCCTTGGCCTTTTTGATGAGCGCCTCGCGCGCCTGCAGGCGGTAGCCGCCGACATCCACGGTCACCTTGGGCGAACTTTGGTCTTGCTGGAAGAGGATGCGGTTGGTGAGGTACTGCAGGTCCGCAAGCGTCTGGCCCTGACGGCCGATGAGCCGGCCCGAGTCATCCGTCTTCACGTCCAGCAACAGGCCGTCATCAAACTGGTGTTCCTCGACCGTCGCGGTGAAGCCGAGCGTGCCGAGGATCTTCGTGACGATTTCTTTGGGTTGCGCGGGCATGGTGGTTGGCTGGTTAAATTAACTTATCGCTTATTTTTTCTTTTTTGGCGGCCCCGTCAATGCCGGAGTTGCCTCCGGGGCCGGAGCCGACGTCATCTTGGTCACCTTCATCTGCAGGATGCCCAGCAGGGTGCTCACCGTCATGTACAGCGCGAGGCCGGACGAATAATTGTAGAACAGCAGGATGAAGATCGCCGGGATCCAGCGCATCATCTTTTGCTGCGCGGGGTCCATTCCCGGCGAGGTCGGGGTCATGTGCGACTGCCAGAGCATCACGCTCACCATCAGCAACGGCAGCAGGTTGAAGGGCAAACCCTCGGGCGTGCTGAGGCTCGGCAAAAAGGTGATGCCCGGGATCATGAAAATGGTGTCCGGCTTGGAAAGGTCCGTCGCCCACAGGAAGCTCGCCCCGCGCAACTCGATCGCGCTGCGGATCATCGTGAAGAAGCCGATGAACACCGGCATCTGCACCAGCATCGGCAGGCAGCCGCTGACCGGGCTTACGCCGTTCTTCTTCCATAGCTCCATCTGTTTCTGTGTGAACTTCTGGACGTCGTCCTTGTATTTTTCCTTCAGCGCGGCCACCTCGGGCCCGAGTGCCTGCATCTTTTTCATCGAGCGCGTGCTCTTGGCCGTCAACGGCCAGAACGCGAGGCGGATGATCACCGTGATCAGCACGATCACCCAGCCGTAGCCGAGCTTCGTCACGTCGTGCAACAGGTTCATGCCGGACAACAGCAGCTTGGCGAAGAACGTGCCCACGCCCCAGAAGCTCGAGAAGCCCGTGCCGAAATTCATCACCAGGTCCGCGTGGTTGGCGCGTTGTTCCGCGATCACCGCCAAGGTGCGCAATTCTTTCGGGCCCGCGAACACCGCGATGTCGCGTGTCACCGTCGCACCCGGTTGCAGCAGGTGCGCCGGGAACACCAGCGCCGTCTGGATGCCCTGCGGCGCGGCTGAATTCGTGGCTGTGCCCGCATCCTGAAAGCGCGGCAACGCCACCGAACGCGCCACCATCTCGCTCGCGGCCTCGGCCGGCATGGCGAGGATCGCAAAAAACTGGTTGTGCGCGGAGACCCACATCACGTTGCCCGTGCCGCCGCGGATTTCCGATTTCGGCGAACCGCGTGAGCAGCCCACGCCGCCGCCTGTGAAATAGAGCAGGGGGCTGTCCGTCACATTCGTGCCGTCGCACCACATGGCACCCCACATGGAGCCCGTGTCATCCGCATCCATCGGCGTGGCCGTGCCCGCGACGATCTCCTGCGGCATCAGGTTCAGCACCGCGGACGAGGTGTTCTTGAGACTGATGCTCACGTTCACCAGGTAATTCGAACTGAGATGAAAATCCTTCGCGATGACCAAACCGTCCGCCAGCACCTTCTCCGCGTGCACACCGTCCGCCAGCGGCGTCAGGGTGAAATTGCCATCACCCACGAAGCCCGGGTCGCCCAGCACCGCCAACATCGGCACGGGCGCGTGCGTGTTCAGGGAGGCCACGGCGTCGCTGTGATGGATCTGGCCCTTCCACCGCGCCGAGATGGTCTCCGGATAATTCGTCAGCGCCACCGACTGCAGGCCGCCGCCGCGCGAGGTGAAGGTGTAAATCGCCGAGCCATTCGTCAGCGTGATGGTCTGCTCGGTACCCGTCGCCGGCTGGCTGAAAATGGCCGCACTCGCCGCCGCGCCCGTGGCCGCAGTACCCGTGCTGGTCCCATTGGTGGACGTGGCACCCGCCGCGGTTCCGTTGGTGCTGATACCATTGGCGGCGGGATTATTCGTGGCCTGGGCGGTGGGGTGCGCCAGCTGCCATTGCGCCAGCGCCTTGGCGTCCTCGGCCTGTTTGTACATCCACAGGCCCAGCAGCACCACACACAGCGAAACAACGATGATTCCAGTCTTGTCCATGTAAAATTTAGTTTACCGCAGTTTGAAATTTGTTTTGCGGCACCGCCTTGGGCGGCACCGGATCATGGCCGCAGGCACCCCACGGATGACAGCGGCAGATGCGTTTGGCCGCCAGCGCGCCGCCCGCCAGCGCCCCATGCGCGTGCACCGCCTCCAGCGCGTAGGCCGAGCAGGTCGGCGTGAACCGGCAGCCCGCATCCGGCCCGAACAGGAACACCTGCGCCGGCGAGAGCACCAGCCGGTAGGCCCGGATGCCCAAAATCAGGATGTGCTGGAACACGTTCACGCTGGATTCACCGTTGGCTGGCTTGGAGCGGCTTCGACCGCTTTCAGCAAGTTGGCACGGCGCAGGGCGGCCAGGTAATCCTTTTCCACGCCGCCAAAATCCTTGCTCGTAATGGAATTGCGGGCCACCAGGACCAGGTCCACCGGTTGCGTGAACTCGTGCTGATGCTGGCGGAAACTTTCACGGAGCAGCCGGCGGGCCCGGTTGCGTTGCACCGCGCCGCCTATCTTCTTGGTCGTCACCACACCCAGCTTGGGCGTGGAGCCGTCCGGCAACGGCTGCCAGTTGGCGATGAGACAGCCGAGCACGAGGCGCTGGCCTTGCTGGCGGACCCGGGCGAAATCGCGGCTTTGCGCCAGCCGCGACGTGCGGCCCAAACGCAGGCGTTTCGGCGCGGGATTCACGGGAATCAGACCGGCGTCAGGCGCTTACGGCCGTTGCGGCGACGGTTGGCCAGGGTGGCGCGGCCGCTTTTGGTGGACTTGCGGTTGAGAAACCCGTGCTGACGTTTGCGGCGGATTTTCGACGGTTGATACTGGCGTTTCATAAATTAAATAAATGGTTTCCGGTGCAAAAACCGGAACGTGAGAGAATAGCAATGAAACCGGTCGAGTCAAGGCAGGGATGCGGGCAATTGGGAATGAATGAGTTGGTGAATTTGAGAGTTTAGTCGGAGCCGGCGTAAATGACGAATGACTAAGCGCTAATGACGAATCAATGACGAAGCCCAAAATTTTCAATGTCCAAATGGGGAAACAGGCGAGTGACGGGTTCAGGTTAATTCGCGGTTGATGACTTGTTGGCGGACGTAGGCGAGCATTTGGGGCAGGGTTGTGTGGCGGCGTTCGATTTCGAGTTTGATCCATTTAAGCACGTTCCAGAGGTCGGCCATGGGCATGCCTTCGGAACTCAAGGAGAGGGTGGTGCCACAGGGGCAGTTGGCCATGGACAGGTTGCCGATGGAGTCAGCGGGTTTGGTGTCGCCCTGCTCGAGGTCGAAGGAGACAGGCGCACCGACGGGTGTGGTGTGGGCAAGGTAGTCGCGATAGGTGGCAAATTGGCGCTGGCATCGGGAGCAGGTCTTGGGAAAGAGGCTCCGGATATGCTGGTGGATGAGCCGCATGATTTCCGGTTCATCGGGAATTGGCGCTTGGTCAGGCATGGCCATTCAATTGGAAACGGTTGGGAACGGGGGCAGTATGGCACCAAATATCAGGGCTAGCGATGTTAATCTGGTTACAGGCTGCAGGTTGAAAGTTATGTGAGGCTCTTGGCTCCAGGTTCTGGGGGAAAGCAAATCCAATATATGAGCAGGAGCCAGTATCCAGCATCCGCCTCCAAGGAGGCTCATTCGCAAGGATGAAAAGACTTGCCCCGCATGCCCGCTCCTGCCGAAGCTATGGGTTCCGCGCCCGTCGCCGCCGGCCGGTTTGCCGGTGGCCCGGACGCGGTCTGTTTTAAAGAAATGAGCAAATCAGCGCGCAAAATCAATCTGCTGCAGAGCGGCGCCATCCTGGCAATGGTGGGGATCCTGACGCAGGGCATCCATTACGGTTTTCAGATGATCGTGAGCCCGCTGCTCATCAAAACGGATGGCGAGTTCGGGTTTGTGACGACGACGGTGTCTTTCATCGGGCTGCTGGGGTTGCCGCTGACGATCGCCACGCAGGCGGTGACGCATTATGTGGCGCGGTTTCATTTCAGCGGGGAGGACGCGCGGCTGCATGCGTTGCTGGCGGGGTGCCGGAAGTTTCTGTTGCATATCACGATCGTGGGGTCGGTGGTGGCGATCCTCCTGGTGAAGCCGCTGGGACACTATTTTAACATTCCACGGACGAGCCTGACGTTGATCGCGCTGGTGTGTGTGCTGGGCGGGTTGTGGAGTTCGTATGTGACGGCGCTGTGCCAGGGGCTGGGCTGGTTCAAGCGGCTGGCATTGATCAGCCTGCTGGCGGCGGTGTTGCGGGTGACGTTCGGTTTGCCGGTGACGTATTTCTGGCCGGTGGCGGAGGCGGCGGTGCTGGCCTCGG
>DATHQS010000057.1:0-2980 GCA_035482455.1 Candidatus Acidiferrales bacterium
CACCGGTCATCTGCGCCCCGGCCATCCCACCGGCCTCCCGCTCCCCGAGGCGGAAAAAAAGGCGGCGGCCCTGAGCGGCAAAATTCACTCGCTCATCCAGCCTCTGTCTGCGGATTAACCAGCATGCGCAGCCTGCCTTTCCCCGGAGCGCGGCTGTGTCGCAGACCAGCCGCAGCAAATTGTACGCGCTGCGGCTGACGCTTCGCGCACAGCCGCGCTCCGGAACACCCAGATTCCGACACCGCCCAAGCTACAATCCGCTTGATATTGCCGCTGGAAGGTGCATTGTTGGTTCAGGTTCAACTCTTATATGAAAACTAAAATTCTCCTGGTTCTCTGCGCCATCATGATGGGCCTTGGCGGCATCAATCCTGCCCGCGCCTCCGCGGATAATTCGCTGGAAGTAGTTGGAGACCTTGCCCTTGTGCGCCCGGGTTGCTTCCTTGTCACAATAGTTGGTTCCGCAGTGTTCGTCGTCGCCCTGCCCTTTGCCGTCACCTCCGGCAGCGTCAAGAAAACCGCTGACACCCTGGTCGTCCATCCCGCCGAGGCCACCTTTACCCGTCCGCTGGGTGATTTCTCCACGCTGAACTGACCGCCGCTTGAAGTCCGCCGCGCAGTTTTCGCTGGTCCTCGTCACCGCGCCGGATCTGAAAACGGCGCGGGCGCTGGCCAAGGCCGCCTTGAAGGCCCGGCTCATCGCCTGTGCCAACCTCATCCCCCGGCTGGAGTCCCATTATTGGTGGGAGGGAAGGATTGAATCAGGCAAAGAGGTCCTGCTCCTGCTCAAAACCCCCAAATCCCGGTTGGCGGCGCTGGAAAAGCTGGTCCTAACCCGGCATCCCTACGACACCCCGGAATTCCTCGTTCTCCCCCTGTCCGCCGGCAGCAAGAAGTACCTCGCGTGGCTGGCCGCAAGCTGCAGGTAGTGCCTTGATTTGAACTGGTAGGGACAGTGCGCTGCGCTGTCCCCGTCGCCGAGCGCAGCGTCAGGTGACGGAACCGAACGGCCAAAACGCTCATCTCACCACGCCCGTTCCGCCCTCAGCTTCGCTTTTCGGGCGGGGACGCCGCAGCGCGGCTTCCCTACCAAATTAAGATATTGGCAAGTTGTAAATAATTTTTCCTTTGAACCTGCCCCAAGCGGGCGTAGATTCAAACCGGTGATGGCGGAACTCAATAACACAAGTGACCTGAGCGCGCTGGTGATGCTGGCGGTGCTCGGTTTTACCTTTGCCTTTGGCTTCGCCATGTTCCGCTGGATGCTCGCCATCCACCGGCGGCAACAGCTGGAAAACCGGGTCTTTAACCAGTCCCTGAATTTCTTTCCGTTCCCCTCCCAGTCCTTCACCCCCAACCGGCCCAGTTGCTGGCTTGCCATCCGCTCCGTTTCACCCGAGGCCGTCAAGATGGCCCTCGGCCTGAACCGCGCCGCGCCCTGTTCCTGGGAGGAAGGCCTTGCCGGCGGCCACGAATTTTTCATCAGCCCGCGCGTGCACGGCTGGGTCATCGTCACCGGGCTCGGCCTTCCCAACCCGGGCGATGACGTGGATGCCACCTTTCTTTTTCTCACGGCCCTGAGCAAGCAGCTCGGCCACGTGCAATATTTCCACGCCAGCCGCCTGATGCATCATCACGCGTGGGCGCGCCTGGATGAAGGCTGTGTCACACGCGCCTATGCCTGGGCGGGAGAAACCGTCTGGAACCAGGGCGCCGAGACGCTGCCGGAGATCGAGATCGGCCTGAAAACCTTCGCCTACGGCGAGAACGACGGCACCATCCTCGATGCCGAGACCAATTTCGAAAAGGTCCCCGTGCTCGCGGCCCGCTGGAGCCTTGACCCCGCCGAAGTCCGGCTGAACTCCAGCCGGCAGGCCACCGGCATCGCCGGCGAGTCCGCCATCATCTGAAAATTTTTGTTGCGTGAAATCCGCCGTCCGCGCACAGTGCGGCAACGAAAGGCAGCTCATGTCATTCAGCATCGAACTCGAACTCCAGCGATTTCCGAAGCACGTCAAGCTCAAGGAAAACAAACGCGCCGTGTTGCGCCCCCTGGCCAAGACGGATGAAAAAGACCTGCACAAGCTGTTCCTCGGCATCCCGGAACAGGAACGCATGTTCATCAAACATCGCGTCACCGACATCAAGATCATCCGCGACTGGTGCAAAAAAATCGATTTCGGCCGCAACCTCCCCATCGTGGCGCTGATCGGCGGCAAGATTGTCGGCGTCGTCACCCTGCACCAGCAGCTCGGCGGCTGGAAACGCCACATCGGACGCATCAGCGTGCTAGTCCATCCGGAGTACCGCGGCCGCGGCCTCGCCACCACGCTCGTCGAGGTCACCATGGACATCGCCCGCCGCTCCGGCCTCGAAAAAGTCGAGGCGGAATTCATCGGCGAACAATCCGCCGCCATGCACATGTTCGCCATGCTCGGCTACAGCAAGCTCGTCCACCTCGAAGATTACGTGAAGGACATGCAGGCCGTCACACATGATTACATCCTCATGGGCCTCAACCTCAAGACCGACGAAGAATACACCGGCGTCGGCGGGTGAAATAAATGTGGAATGCGGAATTCGAGGTGCGGAATAAAATCCGCTGTTATTCCGCACTCCGAATTCAATACTTTGCACTCAAAAATGCCTCCTGAGGTTTGCCCCAACTGCGGCGCCGACGTCCCGCCCAAAGCCAAATCCTGCCCCGAATGCGGTGCCGATGAAAAAACCGGCTGGTCCGACGAAGCCCACGTCAGCGGCCTCGGTATTCCCGACGAAGACGATAAGTTCGATTACGAAAATTTCGTCAAAGAAGAATTCGGTGGCGGCACCCGCAGTCCCAAGCCGAAAGGCATCTCCTGGCTCTGGTGGATAACTGGCGTGGCTTTACTGCTGCTTTTTCTTTATCTCTTCCTCCGTTGAGGTTCATTTATTGAAGCAGGCTGTCAGGAAGCCTTCGACGTTTTGGAGTGCGGCGGGA
>DATHQS010000058.1:0-4059 GCA_035482455.1 Candidatus Acidiferrales bacterium
CACGGTGGCCAAGTTGTTCCGGCTTGCTCGGAGCGCCCGTCGCCACCTGCGTGACCAGGTCGGCCAGTTCGTCACCGGCTTGCGCGATGGTCATTTCACCCGCAAGCACCCGGCCCGCGTCGAAATCCATGTCTTCTTCCATGGCGCGGAACGTCGCGCTGTTGCCCGTGATTTTGATAAGGGGTGCTACCGGGCTGCCGATGACACTGCCACGGCCCGTCACAAACAAGACGATTTGCGAACCGGCGCTGATCAGATCCATCAACCCCTCCGTATCGTTTGGATTTGTATAGCCGAACTGCATGAAATGTTCGTCCGGCACGCTGTCCAGAATCCATAAACCCGGCCCGCGTGGCTGCTCGGCCACGCGAATCACGCCCTGGATCGGCCGCGTACCGCCCTTGGCGAAGGCGCCCAGGCTTTTTTCCTCGATGGTCGTCAGCCCGCCTGCGAAATTTCCCGGCGACACCGACCATTGCCGGACGGACCGGCAATACCGCTCCGCCTTGTCGTAAGCTTTGGCGAGTTGCTGCCTGGCCTCCAGATTGGCCGCGCGGGCAAGCATATGCTCACGCAGGCCGATCATCTCCACCGTCTCCTCAAAAACCGCGCGACCGCCGGCATCCACCAGCCGGTCAAAAAAGGCGCCCACGGCGGGATTGCCCGCCAGCCCGGACGTGCCATCCGAGCCGCCACACTCGCAGCCAACGGTCAAATTGGCCAAGGTCATCGTCACTCGCGGGGTTTCCTTGCGGATTTGCGCCCGGAGCCGGGCGACGATCTCTTTTCCCTTCGCCACCGATGTCCGCGTGCCACCGGCTTGCTGGATGAAAAACCATTCGGCGGGACGGCCGGAGGCGCGGACCGCGTCGGCGATCTTCTCCGGCTGCGTGTATTCACAGCCCAACCCGACGGACAAAACCGCACCGACATTCGGATGCCGCGCCAGTGCCAGCATCAGGCGGATGGCATAGGCGTTGTCGTAACAACCCGGAAAACCGATGACATGCGTGTCTTCCTCGCCATTGGCGATGGCGTAGGAGACATGTTGCGCGCATTCCACCGTGTAGACGACGAGCACAAGGTTGCGTATCCCCTTGCGGCCGTCGGGTCGCAGAAAGCCTTGCCATGATTTGGTGAGCAGCGCGTCAGACATAAGCCGAGGTGGTGTCGGTCGGTGCGCCGGTGTGCAGGTCCAGCGTGCCGGAGCGGTCATCGAGGTCGCTCGCGAGGTTGTGCAAGTGAACCCACACGCCGCGGGCAATGGGTTTGGTCGCGTGGCCGATGCGTACGCCAAATTTCACGATGGCTTCGCCTGCCGCCACCTCACACAGTGCAACCTTGTGGCCGCGCCCGATTTTTTCCGGCGCCACCATTTCGCAGCGGCTGGCGCCGATGACCTCGACCGGCCCGGCGGGCGCATCGTCAATCAACGTAGCGACGTTGTCCTGGGGCTGGATTTGAAAGCAGCGGGGTTTCATTTCGTACCGGTAATCTTGTGCTCGACACAGGTGTTGTCAATGGCGTCCCAATCCAACTCCACGCCGATGCCGGGGTTTTGCGGGACGTGTGCGATGCCATGCTTGTCGATCGGATATTTGTCCTTCATCGGAAAGCGGAATGGCTCTTCCGGAACCAGCAACTCGAAATATTCGCAATTCTTGATCGCGCAACTGACATGCAGGTTCGCGATGTCCATGAAGCCCATCGTCGTGCAATGGACCTCGCAGCGCAGGCCGTGCGCCTCGGCGAGATGCGCGATCTTGAGCGTGCCGGTCACGCCGGCCTTCCACGAAACATCGGCGCGCACGATGTCCACCGCGTTGAAAGCGATGGCCTGCGCCACGCCCCATGGCCCGCCGCGCGTCGTCTCCGTGCCGGCGATGGGGATGTCGAGCGCGGCGCACAGCTTGGCGTATTTCGCGAGTTCAAAATCACGGAACGGTTCCTCGAACCAGTGATAGTTCAATTTCTCCAGATCGCGGCCGACGCGGATGGCTTCCTCGAGCGAATAGTCCGCCACCGGATCGGTCATCAGCACATAATCAGGCCCAGCGGCTTTGCGGAGCGCGCGGTGGATTTCCATATCCTTGCGCCACGGTCCGGGCGGATGCGCCTTGTAGGCCGTGAAGCCGCGCTTTTTATAGGCGCGAAGTTGCTTCACATAATCCTCGGTCTTCGGCAGGAACAGGCTGCTCGCATACACCGGCAGGCTTGTCCGGCATTCACCGATGAATTGATACAGCGGCAACCCGGCGTCTTGCGCGGCAATATCCCAGAGCGCCACGTCCACCGGCCCGGGCAGATAGACCGGAAAAAATGTCAGATGCCGGTCGATGGTCCACAACTCGTGCCAGATGGCTTCGCGTTCCGTGACGCGGCGACCAAGCACGACCGGGGCGATGGTCTCGTGCAGATACGCCTGCGTAACGGTGCTTGAACGCGCGGCCAACGCAGTGGCGTGACCGGTGATGCCTGTGTCCGTGTGCAGGCGCAGAACCACCACGTCCCAATTCATCGGGCTGCGCCCCGTGCGCGAGGAATCGAACAGAGATTCCTTACGCTGGCAACGCCAGGTCTCAACCGCGGTGATGACGGGTGGGTTCTTCTTGCCGCTCATAAAATTCCGTACTTCTTGAACGCCGCCGTGCTGCTCATGCCCGCCTCGATCTCCTTGCGGACGAGCTTTTCCCCGCGCGCCTTGGCCAATGCCTTCTCAATGACTTCATCCTCTACTTTTTTGGGTACGATCACCACGCCGTCAAGATCGCCAAACACCAGATCACCCGGCTGCACCGAGACCTGTCCGATCTCAATCGGGCAGCGGTAATCGACCACCTGCGTGCGGACGCCGGAATCTTGCGCGAAACGGCCGCGCGAAAACACCGGCCAGTTTTGTTCCAGCACCTTCGGTGTATCGCGATGAAAGCCGTTGATGACTGCGCCGACCGCACCTCGCGTTTTTGCCGTGGCGGTAAGGATTTCGCCCCAGTACGCGCAACGCATGTCGCCGCCGCTCGCCAGATAGATTTCACCGGACTGCAGCTGATCGAGCGCCTCGGTGAGCAGGCCGAACGGCTTCTTTTGCTTCCCGAAAACATCGATCATCACCACCGGCATCGCGCGGCCGGCAAGCCTCATGTCTTCGCGCATCGGCTGGACTGGCTGCGGCAAAAATTGGCGCGTGAAGCCCAGATCGTCGAGGATGTCGCCCACGACCGGCGTGTAAAGTTCACGCGCGCAAAGGGCGAAAAGATCGGAGTCAGATTTCCATTCGGTCATAAATTTAATTTTAAATGCGGGTTCAATTAAAAAATTCGCAATTGGTTCACCCCAACTCTACAGGTTGCAATTTGGGCGACAACCAATGAATGATCCCCAACGCCACCAGATAGGCTGATGAGGCAATGCCAAACAAGCTCCAATAG
Organism: Candidatus Acidiferrales bacterium; assembly: GCA_035482455.1. Classification (GTDB taxonomy): domain Bacteria; phylum Verrucomicrobiota; class Verrucomicrobiia; order Limisphaerales; family UBA11358; genus UBA11358. The sequence continues at coordinate 3,429 of DATHQS010000058.1, forward strand.
CTGCCCGTCTTTTCCAAAATGAAGCCGGTGGATTCCGAAAATGCCATCGCCGTCAACGCCCCGGCCATGCCGCCCAGACCGACGACCGAGGCGACGGCTTGCACGGGAAACAAATCTGATGCGAGCGCAAACAGATTGGCCGCCCAACCCTGATGCGCGCTGGCCGCCAGCCCGATTAACAGCGTCGCCACCCACAGATTCGATGCGTGCGCCGCGAACACCACCGGCACAACGCAAAGGGCGCAAACCAGCATGGCCGCCTTCCGGCTGGCATTCAACGACCAGCCCCGCCGCAATAATGCCGACGAAAGCCAACCGCCACCGATGCTGCCAAAACAGGTCATCGAATAAATCACCACGAGCGGCGCACCAAGATTTGACAGATCCAAGCCGTATTGCTTGTTCAGAAATTTCGTCAGCCAATACAGATAAAACCACCAAATCGGCGCGGAAAGCCCGTATCCGGCGATGAACGCCCAGGATTGGCGATAAGCCAGAAGTTTACGCCAAGGAATTTTTACCGAAGGCGCTTCGGACACATCGCCGCGGATATAAGCCAGCTCTTCCCGTGAAACATGCGGTGACCGCTCTGGTGATTCATAAAACCATCGCCAGAAAACCAGCCACACAA
>DATHQS010000059.1:0-8083 GCA_035482455.1 Candidatus Acidiferrales bacterium
TCTTCGATTACATCAAAACGTTCTATAACCCAAAACGGCTCCACAGCGCTCTGGGTTATCGCTCCCCTGTGGTCTGCGAACTCCTAGCCCCATGACTAATAAATCCAAGAAACCCCTGTACACATCCATGGCGCAAGCCCACTTTCACAAGGTTTCCCATAGATTCCCAAGGTTTCCCAACACTTTTTAAAAAAATATTGTTTAACCACCAAACACACGAACCACACGAAAACCTGAGGACTGAAATTTGAGAAAAGGCCAATGAAAACGCAAAAATTAAGCCTAATTAAACCAAGTTAAACCACTTTTTTATTTATGAGACACGAATCGCTCCCGGCTTCGCCACGGCAGACGCATATGAACACGCTGGCGGGCCAGCGGTTTGAATTATTTTCTGGCCTGCCCCGCACCGGAGACTTACGCTCTGCTTAACTTATTTCCTGCCAACCATTATGGATATCGTATTCAATTGCCCGAACTGTGAACAGGAGCTGGCCGTGGATCAATCCGGCGCCGGCTCGCAGATCGAATGCCCGTCGTGCAACCAGCCCATCACCATCCCGGCCACCGGCAAGGTGACGACCGGTTCGTTGCCGCCGGTCACGCCGCCGCCGCCCGCCCCCAGCGCCATTTCGTCTTCCGCCGCCGCCAAGATCACGCTGCACCTGAAGGTGCCGGTGAGCGACAAGCCCGGCGCCTCCCTGATCGAAAAACCCAAGCCGCCGCTGGATGTCGCCGCCAAGGGGGAAAAGAAGATCCGCATCCACACCATCCGCCGCGCCCAGTGCATCGAGTCCGGCCACGACAAGTTCGATGAGGTCGTCTCCAAATTTTTGGTCGATGTGGGCGAGGCGAACATCACCGGCATCCACACCATCAATTACGAGCAGTTCGATGTGGGCACGCAGAAGATCATGACGGATTACGGCATCCTGATCGTCTACCGGGGTTGAATGGTTTTGACTTGGCCGCAGCCCGCCGATACCGTTTGTTTATGGCAAGACGTCCCGCATTTTGGCTCCTGGTTGTCACGCTTCTGGCGCTGACGCCCTTCCGTTCCCCGGCGCCCCTGGTCTTCATCCCGGGCGAGGGCTGGTATTACGAATCTTACGGTGAAAACAGCAAATGGCAGCGCCCGCGCGCCAAGGACCAGTTGCAGGTCGCGGAAGACGCCTTCAAGGCCGGGGATTATTCCACCACCGTGCATGCGACGCACCGCATCCTGCGTGTCTGGCCGTTGTCCGACTACGCGCCGCGCGCGGAATATCTCGTGGGCCGCTGCCTGGAGCACGAGCACAAGGACGAGGCGGCGTTCAACGCCTACCAGAACATCATCGAGAAATATCCCAAGAGCGGCGAATACAACGAGGTGCTCCTCCGCCAGTACGAGATCGCCAACCGTTTCCTCGGCGGCCAGTTCTTCCGCCTCTGGAACACCATCCCGCTGTATTCCTCCATGCCCGAGACGGCCAAGCTCTACGAGAAGATCGTCAACAACGGCCCGTTCAGCGCGGTCGCCCCGCACGCCCAGTTGCGCATCGGCGCCGCCAACGAAAAGGGAAAAGATTACGCGGATGCCGTGAGAGCCTACGAGCTGGCGGCGGACCGTTACCATGACCAGCCGGATATCGCCTCCGATGCCATGTATCGTGCCGGGGTTTCCTGGCAAAAACAGGCGGACACCGCGGAGTACGATCAAAGCGCGGCCGCCAAGGCCATCGCCGCCTACACCGACTTCATCACTTTTTATCCGGACGACAAGCGCGTGGCGGATGCCCAGTCGGCCATGGTCAAGCTCAAGGCCGAACAGGTCCGCGGCAGTTTTCAGATCGCCAAATATTACGAGTCCAACCACAAGTGGGCGGGCGCGGTGGTGTATTACAACGACGTGCTGTCATTGGACGCCAACTCGCCGCTCGCGTTGCAGGCGCGGCAGCGCATCGATGTGCTGAAGCCCCGGTTGTCGGCGACCCCTTGAACCGAATTTTGCCCGAAAACCATGCGCGCGCTGAAATTTTTTCTCCCCGCCCTGGCCGCCCTGGCCCTGGCGGGTTGCGCCAGCTATCACTTCGGCCCGGTCATGGATGACAAGGCCGGCGACAAGTCCGTCGAAGTCCTGCCGTTCAACAACCAGACCCTCGAGCCGCGCCTCGGCGATGCGCTCACGCAGGCGTTGCGCGAACGGCTCCAGACCGACGCCACCTATCACCTGGACACGCAGGGCACCGGCGACATCGTCGTGACCGGCGTCATCCGCCAGTACCATCGCATCGGCCTCGGCTATTCCAGCAGCGACGCCATCACGCCGGAAAATTACCGCATCGAGGTCATCGTCCACGTCATCGCCCGTGAACGTGCCACGGGCAAGGCCATTTTGGACCGCGATGTGAAGGGCCAGACGCTCGTCCACATCGGCACCGACCTGGCCAGCGCCGAGCGCCAGGCCCTGCCGCTGGTTTCTGAAGAACTCGCACGGACCATCACCGAGCATTTGGCCGAAGGCTCATGGTGACGGCTTGAACGCCCCGGACCGGTTTCCTGTCCAAACCAACCGAAACCATAATCAATAAAATGAAAAAGCACATCGCCCGCATCGCCCTGTTCAGCCTCGTGGCCGCCGGGCTGGTTGCCGTACCCGCCGCCAGCCGCGCCGACGATGCTTCCATGACCGACAAACCCGCCGCCGCCGCGCCCGCGCCCAAGAAAAAAGCCCACGCCTTCCATGGCAGCGTGATGGCCGTCGATACCGCCGCCATGTCCCTCACGGTCGGCACCAACACCATCTACGTGACTTCCGAAACTTTGATCACGAAGAGCGACAAGCCCGCGACGTTGTCGGAGATCACCGTCGGCGACGCGGCCACGGGCGCCTTTAAGGTGGATGCCGCCGGCAAAATGAACGCCACGACCATCCATGCCGGTGAAAAGGGGTCAAAAAGGGTGAAGAAGAAGACCTCCGACGCGGCCCCGGCGGCACCCGCGCCCCCGGCTCCCCCCAATTGACCGGCCGACAGATTTGACACTCAAAGGCGGATGGCAACATCCGCCTTTTTTATTTTTTCCGCCACCAGCTCGTCATGCGCTTGGGCTGCTGCGCGGATTCCGGCTGGGAATGCATTGCGGCGACCAGGTAGCCACGCGCCTCTGCCAGCGCCATTTGAAATTCGTCATAGCTCAGGAAGCGGTCGGCCGGATTTTTCGCCAGGGACCGGACCAGCGCATCGCTGGTGGCCTGGGAGATTTCCGGCACCACCTGGTTGGGTGGCGTCAGCGGCGTATATACATGCGCCTGCACCACCTCGTCTGGCGATGGGGCATCGAACGGCACATGGCCGGTGATGGCGTGATAGAGCGTTGCGCCGAGGCTGTACATGTCGGACAAAAATGTCTCCGGCTCGCGCTTGATCTTTTCCGGCGCCACGTAATACGGGGTGCCGCGCGTGAACTCCGCCGATTCCAGCTCCGCATCCGTTTTGCGTGCCAGACCGAAATCCACCAGCTTGGGCTCATGGTCCGCGTTGAACAGGATATTGCCCGGCTTGATGTCGCAGTGGAGCAGGTCGTACTTCAACGCCGTGTTTAGCGCCTCGCACATGTGGATGCCGATATTCAGCACCTGCAGCTCCGGCAACAAGTGCAGCTTCTCGATGCGCGCATCCAGGCTTCCTTGATCGGCGATTTCCATCACCAAGTAACGCTCCCCTTCCCACTCATCAAAAGTATAGATGTGGATGATGTAGGTGCTGTTCAGCTTGGCGCAGGCCCGCGCTTCCAGGTAAAAACTTTCCAACATCTTGGGATCGTCCAGCAGCTCCTTCTTCATCAGCTTCACCGCTACCATCCGTTCCAAAGTTTGGTCCCACGCGCGATAGACGATCCCCATGCCGCCCGAGGCGATCTTGCTGCGCAACTCGAACTGCCGGAGCTGCATCGGCATCATGATGGCGTGGCCGCACTTTTTGCAGGGTTCGGAAGCCAGCGGCGGCAGGTCGCCGGGGATGAACGTTTTCGCGTCGCAGCCCGGACACGTTACCATTTTTAACGGCTTGTCGCTCATGGGTTGATTGAGTCTGGAGGCAATGTAGCACTGCCGTCGAATCCGACAACGCATTTTTCATCCGGTCAAAATTCGCTTTGACAAACCGGCCAAAATAGGGTTAACTTCGCGCCTGTTTGGTATGAAAACCACGTTCGCAACACTGAAAACGCATACGCCGGTAAATGGCTGGATGGCCATCTGCCAGCGCTATTCCCGTCCATTGGGCGTCGTGGGAGTGAAATTCTGATATAGATTAAATTTTACAAAAACCCGCGACTGCCAAGGCAGTCGCGGGTTTTTGGCTTTTCCACCCAAAACAATGCAACGAAAGACATGACATGATATGAAAACGAAAACAAACAAACTGAGGGCCGACTTCGCGCCCGAAACACGGTTCGAGCTGCGGCCCTTGCCGACGGCCCCGTTCCGTGCCACCCAGGAGACCGAGTTCGAGCTGCTCAAACGGATGCTGCTCGCCCGGCAACTCGCCCAGGCACCGACGGAACTGAACGTCCCGCTCCGGCGCGCGGCCAACGAGGCGGCGGCACTGGCCTGGAACACCCTGTTCCCGTTGCTGGTGTTCCCCGCCCTGTTCGAGGAAAAGACAGCGGACGCCCTGCGCCACGCCAGCCGGCAGGCCCGGATCTTTGCCGTCACCCGCGAAATCATCGCCGCATGAAACCACGACTGACAGAATCCTCGTTCTCGTCGTCGTCCTCGTCCTCGAATTAAATTTCGGGCACGAGCACGGCGACGAGTGCGCATGGCCTTCGGCTTTGTGGGGATAAAACAAGCGCGGACGGTTCCGTCTGGAACTGTCCGCGCCTAAAGCTGCCTTGATCAAAACGGATTATCGTCATCCGCCGCCGGCAGGCTGGCCATCACGCGCGCCATCTCCAGCGCCGTCTGCGCCGCCTCCATGCCCCGGTTGTGCGTCTTGCTCAAACAACGCTCCTTGGCCTGCTGCTCATTTTCCAGCAGCAACACCTCATGGATCACCGGCACTTCATGCGTGATCTGGATCTGCGCCAGCGCGTTGCTCACGGCCTCGCCGATGTGCTGCGCGTGCGTCGTCGCCCCGCGCAAGATCACACCCAGGCAGATGATGCCCGCCAGCCGTGACCGGCGGGGACCCATGCGCGCCGCGTGCGCCAATTTGGCGGCGACCACCGGAATCTCGTACGCGCCCGGCACCCGGACCACTTGCACCGTGCCGCCCGCCCGCAGGATTTCCTTCTTGGCCGCCCGCAACATGGCGTCCACATAACGGGTGTTATATTTTGAAGCGATGATGGCAAAACTCGCGCCCTGGGCGCCGATCTTCTTTGACTCGATTTTCTTTAACATCGTTGAAATTACTTTTTCCCGTCGCCCGCCGCCTCTTCGCCGGCCTTCGGCTCGACCGGTTTGACCCCTGCGGCGGGCTTCCACTCGCCATCATACGTGGCCACCTCCACCAGTTCCTCGCCCATGGCGATATGTTCAGAATTCGCCGGTGCCGCTGCCGGTGTTGGCGCGGGCGCAGATGCGGGCGCTTCGGCCGGCTTGTCATCCGGATTTTTTAGCAGGACGGTCTCTTCATCCGAGGCGCGCGCGGCATCCATCACCAGAAATTCCCAGCGGCTCTCGATCGTCCGTTGCGCCGGGGCCTTGAACGGCTTCAATTGAAATTCCCCGCCGCGCAGCGACATCAGCCGGTAAAACGCCTGCTCGCCGCTGAGCGTGCCGACCGCCGCATGCGTGATCGCGCCGGCCTCGATGTAGATCTGCCCGCGCAGCTCCGAATTGCGGATCTCCAAGATGGAGGAATGGCGGCTGTTGCATTCCATCTGGATGACTTCCTGCAACCCGACGTGCCGCAGCGCGCCGGTAAAACCTTCGAGATGCGCCCAGGAAACCAGCTCATTCAGCATGTTGAACGCGGATTTCATGCCCTCCGCGGCCAGCGGCTTTTCCAGGAACAGGTCCGCGCCGTTCGCCAGCGCATCCGCCCGCTTGGCCTCGGTCGATTTGCCGGTCATCACCACCGTCTTGAGCCCCGGATAGCGCCGCGTGATCATCCCCAGCAGTTGCAACCCGTCCAGCATCGGCATGCCGATGTCCACCACCACGAGATCCACCGGCTTGTCCTTCAACACCGCCAGCGCACGGTCGGCGCTCGTGGCGGTATGGATCGCCCAGGTCTTGTTCGCGTACTCATCGCACAAACCACCGAACGATTCCAGGAACGCCATGCTGTCATCCACGAAGAGAACGTGAAATTTTTTGGATTCATCCGTCGTTTCCGGCGCGGTGGCGGCCTTCTCCCCGGCCGGCTCTTTCGCGGGCGCGGTTTTGGCCGCGGCCTGCCCCGCCGAATTCATCATCAGCATTTTGCTGATGAATGAAGATCCCTGCGGCTCCGCCCCGGGCGAAGTCGCCTCAAAGCACACGTCGATGTCGCCCACCCGTAAAATCTGCCCCGGCTTCAACGTCGCCTCGGAAATCTTTTTCCCGTCGATGAAAGTTCCGTTGGTGGAAAGCAGGTCCCGCACGGCCAGGTCCTCCCCTTGCAACCGCACCTCGCAATGCCGTCCGGACACGGAGGTCTCCACGATCTGCAGGGTGTTGCCGTCCGCGCGGCCGATGGTCGCCCACGCTCCGCTCAATTCAAGCGGCGCTGCGGTGACACCTTTTGAGATGACGACAAGCCTGGCCATTTCAGTTGCTGACAGTCATTGCTGGGATTATCAGCCAAAAGTGCGTCCGGGCAAACGAAAAGTCAACGCCTCATCCCAAACGGAAGGGCGGGAACCCGCTACAGGTTCCCGCCCCGGTCATGCTGCCGTTTGTTCAACCCGCCTTAATTGACCGTTACATCAATCTGTTTCGGCTTGGCTTCCTCGGCCTTGGGCAGCGTCACCGAGAGAATTCCGTCCTTGAACGATGCCTTCACCTTGTCGGAGGCCACGGCCACCGGCAGTGTGAGCGCCCGGGAAAACTTCCCGTAATAACGTTCCTGACGATGCACCTCCGTGCCCTCGCTCACCGTCTCCGCCTTGCGTTCGCCCGAGATGACCAGGCTGCCATCTTCCAGATGCACGCTGATGTCCTCGCGCTTGAGGCCGGGCAGTTCCAGGTTCACCGTGAACTTCTCCTTGTCCTCATGCACATCCAGCGCCGGCGCCCACGTCGGCAACGGCGTCTCGAACAACCGCTCAAGTTCGTCATTCAAGTTCAGCAGCCGGCCGAAATTCGGCCAGACCGCTCCAGGTCGTTGATAAGTTACCAGTTTCATATTGTTCCTTTCGTTTGGTTGATTGTTTTTGGTTCGGTTCCAACGATTCCTTTATAGCTTTGACGATGCCAACCCGCCGGCCGGTGAAAAAACCCTGTAAAACCAATGATTTACAACAACCTCATCCCCTCACCCGCCGACGGGCTGGAAACTTTTGGCACAACCAACTGTGCCATCGCCGGAAAATTTCTGGCACGATGGCACACCAAAAACAAAAAGCCCCAAGCCGTTTCAGCTTGGGGCTTCGGATTAAAAATTGTTCTCAGTCAAACGCGTGATTGGCGCAGCACAGGACGTTTTTGACCTTATGACGCACGAGGTCCTTGACGGCCTGACGGGCCGGGCCCATGTATTTGCGCGGGTCGAATTCACCCGGCTTTTCCGCGAACACTTTCCGGATGCCGGCGGTCATCGCCATGCGCAAATCGGTGTCGATGTTCACCTTCGTGCAACCCACGCGGCGCGCGATTTCGATGTCGGCTTCCGGCACGCCCTGCGCGTCGGGCATTTTGCCGCCGTATTTGTTGACCTCGTCCACGAGATACTTCGGCACGCTCGACGCTCCGTGCAGCACCAGCGGATAATCGCCCAGGTTGGCTTCGAGCAGCGCCTTCTTGATGAGTTTGAGGCGTTCGAGGTCCAGATGCTGTTCGCCCTTGAACTTGTAAGCGCCATGGGAATTGCCGATCGCGATCGCCAGTGAATCACAGCCGGATTCCTTCACAAATTTGACCGCCTCTTCCGGCACCGTGTAGTGGCCGCTCATG
>DATHQS010000060.1:0-8450 GCA_035482455.1 Candidatus Acidiferrales bacterium
AGGGCAGCCGCATCGAGAATGTGAAGCTGGAGAATGTGTCCGTGGATTTCTCGCGCTGGACGAAATATCCGGGCGAGGTCTATGACAACCGGCCGACGAAGGTGCTGGTGCCCATCGAGCCGCATGCGACGGATGGTTTTAACATCCGCTTCGTTGATAATATAACTTTGAGTCATTGTACGGCGAACTGGGCTAGCAATGCGCCGGCTTATTTTCAGAGCTCGGTGATGCCGGAGAATTCCACCGGGGTACGCATCATCGGGTTCAGGGGGGAGACGGAGAAGCATCCGATCAGTCTTAGATGAAGCAGGGCGCCACCCCGCCAACACAAAGGGCAACGAGCTGAGTCAACAATGCCGCAGTTGTAATGCCAAGCTTGTTGAAGCGTGTTGTCGGGTTTATGTTCATGGCATTATTCTGGTCGTGGCTCATCGCAACAACGCCCGCCAAGTTCCAGCCGCACCACCGCTCTCAAGCCATCTACCAATGCTCGCACCAGACGTGGGAGTGTTATCGCTTCCCGCTTTACCCGATGTTGTGGATGTCACCACATGTTGACCGCGCGTTGTCGCACCGGCGCTCAAAACCTTAACCACTCCGCCGATTGCAATTCGGCCAACTCCATCGCTGGGTATCGAAGTGTCGTAAACCACGCCCAGCACTGCGGTCGAAGAGCCGGTAGCGGTCACCGTGAAGCTGTTATTTGTTGCGCCGATGATAACTATCTCCCCGGCTGAACGGACGGCTCCGCTGGAGTTTGTGAGCCAGATCGTTACAGCTTGATTGCCTAGGATTGTGCCGTCGCCCAAGCCCAGATCACCTCCGGCCACTTGCAGTTTGCTCATCGGAGTCATTGTTCCGACCCCGACGTTGGTCGTTTCAGGAACCATGTAAAAGTCATCCAAGGGTGCCGAAGCTGCTGCAGCAGAACCATTACCATTTCCGCTGACAGTCAGTGAAGTAATGCCATGGCCGGAAATTGTATAAGTGTGAGCCGGTTGGCCAGAGTCGCTATCAATACAACAAACGCCCACGGAACCCACCACGTTGGCACCCGCATAAGCCGTCGCCGTCCAAATCGGTGTTTCAAAGGTGTTAGTGATTGTGATGCGTGTAAAAGTCACACTTTGCAACGGCGTGCCGAAGTTCAAAGTGTAGGAACAAGGCACCGAACCGCCCACCGATTGCAGAAGAAAATTATGCGGCGAAGAGGCGGTGACCGAGCCGGTCCCGTAATAATTCGTATCTGCGACAATATAAACGGAGCCGGGCTGGCTGACGTTGGTAAGAGTAATCCCAAACGATGCCAGATAAGGCGTCGCATCAATTCCAGCGCCGGGATTGACGTTGTCGAAGTTCATGTAAACCGGCTCTCCGGCAGTCATAAAAGCTGACATTGTTGAGCCAGTCAAATTGCTCGCGTTGAGATTTGTCAATCCACCGCCATTGCCGTTAATGACGCCAGCGATGAACGCCTGATTTTGACCGCTGCCAATGCGGATGATGTTTGTGTCAGAGGCAACGCCGGTGTTACCGATGTCTATGTTGGAGCTCGCGATAATGTTATATCCAGCGTGATACCCTAAAGCGATATTGTTGTTGCCGGTCAGATTGTTGTAAAGCGCGCCAAAGCCATCGGCGGTATTGCTGGAGGCGCTTACAATTGCAAAAGGATTGCCGGTGAAACCATACAGGGCATTAGCGCCGTTGGCGGTGTTGTAGGAGCCGTTGTTATTGCCGAGCGCGCTAACGCCGTTGGCGGTGTTGTAGGAACCATCACCATTGCCAAGCGCACCAAAGCCGTTGGCGGTGTTGTTAGAGCCATCATAATTATTGTAGAGTGCATAAGCCCCGTTGGCTGTGTTTCCGGAGCCCGTAGAGTTATTGGCAAGTGCCGCGTTGCCTATTCCCAAATTTCCATTGTTGTATGGCAGGTTCAACGAACCGTTAAGCGTCAGACTATTCAACGTCGCGCTCGCATTATTTGTCAGCACCGCCGGAGATAATTGCGCCAAAGCAATTGTGCCGTTCAATTGTGCTGCATTGAGATTCGCCAAGCCGCCACCATTACCATTGAACGTCCCGGTGATGACGTTGTTCGCGTTGGTAGCAATCGTGACTCCGGCAAAAGTGTTTGTGCGGGTGAAAGTATTTTTGCCATTTAGGAATGCCACATTAGTTGAGAGTTGAGAATCGGCAATATTTCCGATCACGTTGGACGCCGTCGTTGCCGTCGTTGCATTGCCGCTGATGTTAATTCCCGCCATGCCTGCGCTCAAGTTAGCCGGGTTCAAACTGGTCAGCCCTGAACCATTGCCGGTGTAACTCATTGCTGCAATCGCACCGTTAATATTCAATGTTTCCGGAGCGAGGTAAAAGTCATCCAAAGGCGCCGAGGCAGCGGCGGCGGAACCGTGCCCATTTCCAATGACTGTCAATGAAGTAATCCCTTGGCCGGAAATTGCATAAGTTTGAGCCAGCAGGCCGGAATCACTTGCGCCAACGGAACCGACGACATTGCTACCAGAGTAAGCCGTCGCAATCCATGACGGCATTGCAAAGCCAGCACTGATCGCAATGCGGGTAAACGTCACGCTTTGCAACGGCGTGCTGAAAATCATGGTGTAGGAACAAGGCGGTGAACCGCCCACCGATTGAAGCAGGAAATTATGCGGTGAAGAGGCGGTCACCGCACCCGTCCCGTAATAATTAGTGTCCCCGACAATGTAAACGGAACCTGGCTGGCTGACGTTGGTGAGAGTAATGCCAAAAGATGCCAAATAGGCAGTTGCATCCACTCCGCTGCCGGGATTGACGCTGTCGAAGTTCATATAAACCGGCTGCCCGCCAGTTAGTAATGTCAAATTAGTCAGGCCAGCGCCATTGCCACTGAAAGCGCCGCTCAAAACCAGGCCGGTTGAATTATTTGTTACAATCGACAGAGGCAATTGTGAAAGTGATACGGTGCCGCTCAATTGAGCGGCGGGCAACGCGCCGGTCAATTGCGCCGCCGGGAGAGTTCCAATCAGGTTGCTGGCCGTGTTTGCCATGATAGCATACGGCATCGGCAGGACCGGCTGAAGCGGCAGCAGCGTGGTGAAAGCATTGCCGCCGTTAGTCCGCACATCCAGTTGCAACCACCGATCTGGCCCGGTGAATACGGCGCTGCCAAAATCCAGCGTCACTGCGAACAAGCCGTTGGTGACGCTGGTGGCGGAATTTGTGAGCGGCCCGGCAATCAAGTTGCCATTGGTAGAAGCGTCCCAAACAAGAAAGCGCACATCATAAATCCCATTGGCCGGGTTTGCACCATCGTTCAGTTTGCCTTGGTAGCTGAACGCCGTGCCCTGGGCGCAGGCAATGAGTGGCAGGCCAATGATAACAAGAGTGTAAATGCCAAGATGCCAAGAATTGGACGCAGTTTTCATAAGAGTTCCAGGGTTTGGTTGTCCGATATGACGGCCGCTCGTCTTGCTGATAAGGTTTTTTACGCCGACTACGCACAATATCAAGCAAATAACCCCGCCCATTGGTTCTCGAGATATTCACGCAACAGGTTTGAGATTTAGGTTCAGCTGCTCATGTGCAACCTCATCCCGATTGGATGAAGGGGAGGCGGCAGCCCGACCGGCTCGATCCCCCTGCGCCCTTGGCGGTTCATTTTTGATTTTCAAAAGCTCATCAATTCCCGAGTAAATCCGCAAATTTGCGACCAAATGCTGGGCGATTTAATTTTGTAAGTTGTTGGTTGAAAGTTGATAACGTAAGCGTTTTCACTTTTTTGGGTGAGAGGGCGTTCCCACCGGGTTTTTTGCAGAAATATGGCAAAAATTGTACAGTCACATATACGACACAAATTCAGATTCGCTGGAGGTATCCAAGCTCCTACCCGCCGAATTGGTGTTCGGCGCTCCATTTGGGGGTATCCGCTTGCGTCCGATTTTGGCGCGATAGGGGATACTTGACACTACAAAAGCCCTCAAAATTAGCATTGTCAGAGGGGGATTATCTGGTAACTTATCCGTCCTTTGTCGCCGGGATTTCCGGTGGCAGAGATAACGGCCTTGAATTCCTGTCCGCGTGGACGGGGAGCGGCCATAACAACATCAAATAAAAATCCCGTATTCCGCGGGATGCCTTGACGAAGTTCAGGGTGATAACCAATGGAAAATTAGCAAGCATGAGTACTGCAAATACGACCACGATCGGAGTCAAAGAACTGTTGGACGCGGGCGTCCATTTCGGCCACCAGACGAAGCGTTGGAATCCCAAGATGAAGCCGTTCATTTTTGACGCGCGCAACGGGATCCACATCATCGATTTGAGCAAGACGGAGGCGCAGTTGAACACGGCCCTGAACTTTCTCGCCACGACCGTCCGCAAGGGCGGCAAGATTTTGTTTGTGGGCACCAAGAAGCAGGCGCAGCAGACGGTGAAGGAAGCCGCGAAGGAAACCGGCCAGATGTTCGTGACCGAACGCTGGTTGGGCGGCACGCTGACGAATTACACCACCGTCAAAACCTCCATCAAGCGCCTCAAGGAAATTGAAAAGATGGATGCCGACGGTTCCATCAACAATTACGTGAAGCAGGAGCAGGCGGTCATCCGCCGCGAAGGCGCCCGCTTGCACAAGTATTTCGACGGTCTCCGTGACCTGGACAAGATGCCCGCCGCGATGTTCATCGTGGACCTCAAGCGCGAGCACAACGCCGTGGCCGAAGCCCGCAAGCTGAAGATCCCGGTCGTGGCCCTCGTGGACACGAACAGCGATCCGGACCTCGCGGATTATCCGATCGCCGCGAACGATGACGCGATCCGTTCCGTGCGCCTGATTTTGCAGGCCATTTCCCAGAGCATCACGCAGGCCCGCGCGGAGTTTGAATCCAAGCGCGCCCGCAAGGTGAATGAAGAAGCGGCCCCGGCGGAAGCCCCGGCGACTGAAGCCGCCGCCCCGGCCCCGGCCGCCGCTTAACCAACACTCTGTGGCGGGGTGCGGAACGTTATTTTGACGTTTTTTCCGCATCCCGCCGCCCACTTTTAACGAAGAATTCCCAACTGATTTATGGCTGAAATTACCGCTGCAAATGTGGCCAAGCTCCGCGAAATGACGGGCGTTGGCATGATGGATTGCAAAAAGGCGCTCACCGAGGCCCAGGGCAACATTGATACCGCCGTGGACATCCTGCGCAAATCCGGCGCCGCGAGCGCCGCGAAGAAGGCGACACGTGACGCGCGTGAAGGCGTCATCGCCAAGTACATCGCGCCCGGCGGCAAGTCCGGCGTGCTGGTGGAAGTGAATTGCGAAACCGATTTCGTGGCGCGCAATAAAGCGTTCCTCGCTTTCTGTGATGACATCGCCATGAAGGTCGCCAACGACCCGAACGTGAACCTGGACTCAGACCGTGAATCCGCCGTTCAAAAGATGGGCGAGAACATCAAGTTTGCCCGCAACGCCCGGATGGAAGTCTCCGGCAACGGCGCCGTGGCGGCGTACATCCACACCGGCGCAAAAGTCGGCGTGTTGGTGGAAGTCGGTTGCGCGAAGGCGGACACCACCGTAAAGGAAGAATTCAAGCAGCTGGTGACGGACATCACGCTGCAGATCGCGGCGGGTTTCCCGCACGTAGTTTCGCGCGAGCAGGTCGCCCCGGAAGTGATCGCGAAGGAACGCGAAATCGCGGCGCAATCCGACCGCCTGAAGGGCAAGCCGGCGGCGGCGATGGAGAAGATCCTCGCGGGCGTGCTGGACAAGTTTTTCCAGACCTACTGCCTCGTGGACCAGGGCTTCGTGAAGCGCAATTCCGAAGTCAGCGTGAAGGAACACGTGGCGCAGATCGGCAAGCAGCTGGGCGACGAGATCGTCATCCGCCGCTTCGTCCGCTTCCAGGTTGGCGAAGCCGCTTAATTAAGATTGGATTAAATCTCAAAGGCGTCCGGCAACGGACGCCTTTTTTGTTTTATGTGAACGGGATGGAAACCCGCCATTTTACCTGTAAAACAAGGCTTTCCTGTGCTAAATTGAGGCTTGAACCCATTTCAATTTGAAATTTCGCCGGTATGGGCGAGAATCATGCCTGTGAACCGTAAATCGATTTGTTTGTTGGTGACGTTATTTGTTTTGGCGGCGGCCTTTAAGACTTTGGGGCAGGGCACCGCATTTACATATCAGGGGCGTTTAAATGATGGTGGCTTGCCCGCCAACGGCGCCTACGACCTTCGCTTTGCGCTGTTTGACGCCTTCACGAACGGCAATGCCATAGGTCTGCCGCAGACCAACCGGGCGGTGCCAGTCAGCAACGGCATCTTCACCACGAACATCGACTTCGGGCCGGTGTTCAACGGCAACAACTTTTGGCTGTCGGTCGGGGTGCGGACGAACGGCAACGCGGGCAGTTTCACGCTGCTTTTCCCCCTCCAACCGTTGAAGCCGGTGCCTTATGCCATTTTTGCCAACACCGCGAGCAACCTGCTGGGCACCGTGTCATCCGCCCAGATATCCGGCACTTACGGCGGATCGGTGAACTTTACGAATGCGGCGAATACATTTGTTGGCCAATATTCGGGCGTTGGCAGCAATCTCACCAGCTTGTCCGCCTCCCAGCTTACTTTTGGCACGGTGGCCGATGCGCGCCTGTCCACGAACGTGGCCTTATTGAACACCAACCAAATATTCAGCGGCACGAACACGTTTACCGGCCACGTTATTTTCACGGGCACGAATGCATTTACCGGTCCCAATGTTTTCACGGGCACGAATTCTTTCAGCAACGCGGCGAATGCATTTGTCGGGCAGTTCACCGGGAATGGCGGCAACCTCACCAACTTGAACGGCTCCGCAGTTGCCTTTGGCACGGTGGCCGATGCGCGTTTGTCCGGCAACGTGGCCTTGTTGAGTTCCAACCTAACTTTCACCGGCACGAACCTGTTCACGGGGGTCAACAAGTTCACCGGCACGAACTTGTTCACGGGGCCCAATTCTTTCACCAACCGGAACAATGCCTTCACCGGCAGCTTCTTCGGCAACGGGCTGGTGGGCTGGATACCGGTATCCGGCACGGCAACGCAAGCGGTGGCCGATGCCGGGTATTTGATGCTGAATCCGAAACTTTCCACGGTCACGTTGCCCAGCGCCCCTTTCACCGGCGACATTGTCCGCGTTTCCGGCGCGGGTTCGGGGGGCTGGCTGGTGGCAGTGAACGCGGGCCAATCCATCCTGGGCAATTTTGCCAGCCTTCGTAACGCATATCCGGTATCGCCGCCGAGCACCGACAATAACAGTTATACCGGTGTCGCGGTCACGGCCGATGGCATTCGAATGTATGCGGTTGGCGCGATCACCGGGGTTTACGGATCTTCCGATTCCGGCAAGAATTTCGCCCAGATCAGCAGCGCCTCGCTGGGCACCAGTTTCAATTCGGTCGCCTGTTCGGCAAACGGAAAAATAGTCTATATCGCACCCAGCGGCAGCGGCATCATACAACTGTCGACTGACGGGGGAGTACACTTTAACCCGTTCAGTGGCAGCGGCAATTGGCAGGGCATTTCCTGCTCCGCCGACGGCAGCAAACTTTTTGTGGGGAACACGGCGTGCTCGGGTGATGGAACCGATGTTGCGAACGTGAACGGCGGCGTCATTTCTGTTTCAACGAACGGTGGCACCAATTTTTTCTCCATTCCGGGGCCGAGCGGGGTTACCCCGACCTGCCTGGCGGCCTCCAGCGACTGCACCAAGATGATAGCGGGTGTGAACAATGGCCTGCTGTATGGCACGGCGAATTTAGGCACATCCTGGACGGCACTGACAACCACCAACCAGTTTTGGTCCGGACTGAGCATGACGGCTGACGGCAGCAGATTTTGCGGGGCCGTAAGCACGGGCAGCGGCATTCCCGGGGGGATATATTCTTACGGCGTCCAAACGCAGCCAGACACCGTGAGCACGAATACGATCGGCGGCAGCCGGGGTTCGGCGGTGGAGCTGCAATTCATCGGCAACGGACAGTTCATCCCCGTCAGTTCCTCGGGCCTGATATGGGCGAATTGAAGCCGCCGAGAAGTGTCACCTAAATGTCACCTCCATGACTTGCGCGGGCGGGTTTTTTTGATTCAACATACCCGCCATGTTCAAAGTTGAAAAACACGGTTCGCATGCAGATCACCTGATGCGGGCCACGCAGTTCCACCTGGTGCAGCTGAGTTCCATGGCGGACATGAAGGCGAACATGCTGCTCACCATGTCCTCCGTGGTGATGACGCTGGCGCTGCCGCAACTGCTCAAGAACACGCACGAGTGGCCGCTCTTCATTCTCGTCGGGTTTTGCCTGCTGACCATCTGCCTGGCGACGTATGCGGTGATGCCCAAGCTGCCACCCTCCAACCTGCCGGCGCCGGACCCAAGCAGCCCGACGTTTAACCCATTGTTCTTTGGTGATTTTACGCGGATGAGCCAG
>DATHQS010000061.1:0-8267 GCA_035482455.1 Candidatus Acidiferrales bacterium
CAGTTTAATCCGCTTGGCTTTGACTATGGTTTGTGATGTTTTCATTTGGTGGGTATTGGTGTTTGGTTTGTTTGCGAGACAACCTTTGGTGTAGCGTCTTTTCGCTCACCCGCCAATACCCATACCATCTGAATGATTGAACCCCGTTGGGGTTCTCAAAAATGGGGCGAAAACAAGCGAGAACAAGTTGATGAAGAGGCGTCTCAGGATGCGTGGAGGCCAATACGTTAGCCATACCACAAAGCGCCTGCTGCGCAGGCAAAATCTGTCGCAGCGCGACAGACTCCACCTTCGTAGTGGTCGGAAAGAAGACGGAAAGAAACGGAATCTATACGGAATGAAGGAATCTTTGGAAGGGCGTAATGTTGGGGCATGAATCTGAAATTAGATGATTTATCGGGTCCGGCGCTGGCGAAGTTGAGCGAGCTGGCGGGCGAGGTGGCGGCGGCACGGCAGGCCACGGGTGATCCGGTGGCCGAGGTGGCGGCCGGATGGGTGGGGCCGCAGTATTTGCTGTCGTTGCGCACGGAATTGGCATCGCGCGAGGAGGGGGCGGAGCGTTTTAAATTATTGCGGCAGGCGGCGGGGGATGTGGTGGGGCTTCAGCGCGGCGGCATGTGGTCGGCCCGGGTGCAGATCGAGCGGGAGAAGCTGGAGTTTCAGCGGCAGAAGCATCGGGACCTCATGGAAATGGCCAAGGTCACAGCCGCCAAGCTCGCAGAGGCCAATGAGCGGCTGGATCCCAACCGGCCGATGACGGATGAGGAGCTGAAGGCGTGCGTGGACAAGGTGGATGAGATCATGGGGCTGAAGCCAATTAAAAATTTAAAATGAAAAATTAAAAAAGGGGAAAGTTCCAAGGGGAAACATTCAACAACCAACATTTAACGCCCAACTTCCAACCACTCATGCCGTGGGGGCACCATCAAAGCTCCAAGCGTCCAACATCCAAGCTTCCGCCTTCGCCAAGGCTTCGGCGCGACAGGCCAGAGAAATTCCAAACACCAACATTTCAAAAATGAAGGCAAAAGAACCAAGCGCCACCTCTCCCCGGCCCTCTCCCCCAACTACCGTTGGCGGAGAGGGAGGATATACCACGTCGCGGGTTATCCGAGTTAATCCGAGTTAATCCGACCTAAAAAAGTACTGGCGTACTGCCACTATCACAAAAGCCATTATGAGACTGACGCATCGAGGGAAAATTGGACATTTGCCGCCGGTGATCCGGGAACAGGTAAATGCGCGCTTGCGCCAAGGCGAAAAGGGACGGGCGCTGGTGGACTGGCTTAATTCGTTGCCGGAGGTGCGGGCGGTGCTGGCGGCGGAATTTGGCGGCAAACCGGTGCGGGAACAGAATTTGTCCGAGTGGCGCAAGGGCGGGTATCTGTATTGGCTGCGGGTGCAGGAGGCGGGGGAAATGATGCAACGGGTGGGCACCGATACGGAAGCATTGAAGGGGGCGGCGAAGGTACCGATGACGGAGACGTTGGCGACATGGGTAACAGCACAATATATGGTGGCGGCGAAGTCGGCGGACCAAGCGGTTGCTTGGAATCAAATGCGGGAGTTTTGTCACGATGTGATGGCGTTAAGGCGCGGGGAACAGCAGTGGCAGCGGCTGGAACTGGACCGGGACAAGCTGGTGTTTGGGCGGGAGAAGGTGCGGGCGGGGATGGCGATGCGCTTATTCGAAAAACGGATGGGTGAGGAACATTCAACGCCCAATGATCAATATTTAGAGGAGTGCCAAAATGAAAATGCGGGAGGGGAAGTCATTCCCGCCTTCCGCTTCAACTCTTTGACTCTTCACCCCTTCAACTCTTTAACAAATCTACCTTATCGCCATCTTCTTCGGATCTTCCCCATTCAAACTGTACTTCATCAAAAACCGCATCATCGCCATGCTATAGGTGGCCTTGCCGGCGATGCCCGTAAAGATGCGGCCCATGTGCTTGTTGATGTGTGGGAACGCCGCCCGGATCAGCAGATGCTTCCGCATCATTTCGCCCACCCGGAACGACGTAAACATCCGGCCGTCGTAATAATAATTCACGATCTCATGCCACGTCTTGAGGTGGTGGATGACATCGCGCTCGTATTTCGCGAACGCCGCCGCGCCGCCGTCCTGGATGGCGTCGGCCAGTTCCGTGGCACTGGTGAGGCCGATGAGCAGGCCGCTGGAAAAAACCGGGTCGATGAATCCCGCCGTGTCGCCCACGAGCGCCCAGCCATCACCCACGAGCCGGTCGGAGACGAGCTGGTAATTCGTATATTCCATGACGGGCGTAAGCCGTTTGGAGCCGACCGTTACGGTGCGCAGGTAGGAATCATGTGTCAGCAGATAATCGTACTTTTCCTCCGGCGTGCTGCCGGCCTTGGTGGCATGTTCCGTGGGAAGGACGATGCCCAGCGAAACCCGGTCCTGCAACGGAATGCGCCAGCTCCAGCCGTGGTCGAGCCGGGAGGAATGGACGTAGCCGCTTTTGTACAGTTCCGCCTTGTCGATATGGGCGAAGAGCGCGGTGTCCTTGCGTCCGCCTTCGCGGCTGGCCAGGCCCAGCAATTTCGGCACCACCCGCGCGCGGCCCGTGGCATCCACGATCAGGTCCGGCTGGCCGGTGAAAAAATCCCCACAGGCCGCGAGCGTTTCCGCGCTCAGGCGCACCTTGTCTTCGCCGGCAACCCGCTCCACCTTGGCCTCGGTCTCGATCACCTGGACACCGGCGCGCTTCGCGCATTCTATGAAGGTGGCCTCGAACTTGATGCGCGGGACGTTGTAGGAATAGTCCGGCATCTTCCCGCAAAAATCGGCGAACGTGAACGGGAAAGCACCCCACTCGTTCATGTCGAAGATCGCGCCGGGTTTGTATTTGCCGTAGCTCTTGACCTCGTCCTCGATGCCCAGCCGCCGCAGGATGAGCACGATGGCCGGCACCAGCGATTCGCCGACCAGCAGCGCGGCCGCGCGCGGGCGGTGGATGATGGCCACGCGGACTTTTTGCCGCGCCAGCAAGGTGGCGAGCGTACTGGACGCCGGGCCGCCACCAATGATGGCGACCGTCTTTATTTTTTGGTTCACGATTTTGATGCTCACACGCTGGAATGCCGCACGCGGAAAATACAATCCGGAAACCGCCCGGCGCAAGGATGATTCAGGGCGCGGCCGCGTTAAACCTATTTTGGCAACCCAGGCACCGGATCATCCGCCCGGCGCGCAACCTGTGTTGTCTTTGCCGGGCGCAAAAGATTTCCAATCCGGCCGAAGAACTCGAAAATACACAAATCGATACGCTGCCAATGCGAGGGCAAATCCGGCGATTACGTCCAGGACATGATGTTTGTGGATGAGCAACGTGGAAGCAGAAATGGCAGCCGCCCATGCCCATAGCAAGGCCTTGCCGATGTTTCCGCTCCGGGACGCAAAAACCGCGAAGCAAACCACGCTCAATGCAACATGCAACGAAGGCATCAAATTATAGTTGAGGCTCAACCGGTCGGCAAAATGATATAAATTGGGCCAGACGCCAAAACTTTGTGGCGGTGGAAAGGCCACTTGGGCGGGAAGCAACAAAAAGAAAATTCCAGCCACCAAAATTGAGAGGTTGAGCGTCATGGCTAGGGCAAAAAACTCGCGTCTTCGACGCAGGATAAATGGCGCCGCCAGAAAGAGCAGATAGATGGACATGTAGACCACGGCCATTTCCGGAATGAAAGGGATTCCCAATTCTGCGTCAAAATGGACACGGACACGAAAAGCGCGGTGTGCCGTCAAGGCGTCGGCACCGCCATAGACCAGCACAAACCATAGCAATCCCGCCAGTGAAAGCAGCAGGGCATAACGCAGGTGCTTCCAACCTGGCCAGCCCCAAAACGGTTCAACGGCTTCGCTCATCGCCTGGCCATGGCAGGCTCGGCGGGTGAAACAACCGGGGCTTGTTCGGTGTTGGGCCGGGGTCCAAGCCACTGCCGCCAGTAGTGTCTGAAATAGCTTGGTCTTTCATCATCCGGCGGCGTCAGTCGGGGGATGTAGATCCATGAAACATCCGGCCGGCGATGATGTGTCTTGTCATATTCACCATGCAGCAGCACCCAGGTCATCAACCGGTTGTGCCGCAAATTCCAGGCGCCATCTATGATGTCGCGCTTGCTGAAGGCGTGCCCGACATATTGCCTCGTTGACCAGTTGAAGGAAAAGCAGGCGTAAAGAACCAGCGTATGCGTCCACTGCAAATTCAACAACCAGTGCATTGCGATAAACATGATGCTGATCGCCAGCAGTTCCAGCCTCACCGCCCACACGGCGGCACGTTCAACATAAGAGAACATGTAGCTGGTGGATTGCGGTCTGCCAAAGATGCGTTCGCGGAGCGGCCGGGGCAAAATTGAAAACAAGATTGCGCCCAGCGGAATCAACGGCCAGAACAATCCCAGCAAAATGCCATACCAGCGGAGGTACTTGATCACCCGGTTGTCATGCGGATAATAGAGGTCGAACATCTCGGCATCGGTGCGATTGTGAAGGTGATGGCCCTGGTGCGTGATGCGAATCATGCTGAACGGGATTGGAAACAGGCAGCCCGTCAGAAAGCCCAGCCAATAATTCCGGCGCGGGTTCGATTGCAGGTTAGCGTGGGCCGCCTCGTGCAACAGGGCGTAATTGGTCAGCAGCAGGTAGGAGAAGATGATTCCAACCCCGATAACCGCCGGCCAGCTTTGCACCAGCGACGCCAGCCAGATCAACCCGATTGCGACGGCAAAAACTCCCAGGGATAGGAAAAGATTCAACCTGTCCGGCACGGGCATGTCAGCCGGAGTCGAAAAGCCTGCCGTGGCCTGCAGGCGGTTGGAAACAGTGCCTTGTTCCATCATGGCGCAAATCTAATCCCGTTGGGTGGCAATGCAAGCGTCTTTCAGGCCGCGCTTGTTTCCCCCGGAAGAAATGCTTGTCGTGTGACCACCGCTGGTCTAGCGTGCGGTTCAAACCGGGCAGCTTCCGGCTTCGCGTATGAGCAGCCGCATCCATATTCAAGATTCAGCCGGGGCGGACGGTTCCGCAACGCCACCGCCGGCCGGCAGTTTTCCCGCGTATCCGGCATCATGGTATTTGTTTTGCCACAAGCGCGAATTATCCAAACCGCTTTCCAAGCGGGTTCTCGGTCGGCAACTGGTCGCGTTTCAAACCCCAAGCGGCAAAATTTGCATCCTGGCCGCCAATTGTTCGCACATGGGGGCCGATCTGGGCTGCGGAAATGTGGTTGGCGAGTCCATTCAATGCCCGTTCCATAATTGGAAATATGGCGCGGACGGGGTTTGCAATCACATCCCCGGCACCGGCTCCATTCCCGCTTTTGCGCGCCAGACGTGTTATCCCGTCGAGGAGCGTCACGGCTATGTTTTCTTTTTCAACGGAACGGCGCCGCTGTTCCCGCTGCCGTTCTTTTTTGATGCCGCCTCGGAAGATTTTACCGCCGGCAGGATTTTTTCTTACGTGTCCGATTGCAACTGGTTTGTCAACGCGGCGCACGGTTACGATACGCAGCACTTTGACGCCGTTCACGACCGGAAACTCCTCGCCCCACCGCAGATTGACTGCCCGCATCGTTTTGCGCGACGCAACCGCTACCGCGCCGAGGTATTGGGGCGCACCAGGCTGGATAGGATCCTTAAAGTTGTAGCGGGGCGCACCGTGGAAATCTCCATCACCAACTGGGGCGGCACCTTCGTCCTGATCACCGGCGATTTTGACCACGCTCACAGCCGTTTCATCATTGCCACCCAGCCGCTGGACGGCGGCAAAACGCTTTGCGAAGGAATCGTCTTTGCATCGCGCTTGACCAATCCGCTGGCCCGCATGATGTTTGGGCGGCTGACGCTTGAGTTGCGCCGGTTTTTCACACACGGTTATCTCAAGGACGAGGCGGGCCGTCTGATCGGCACCCGTTACAATGCCGCGACCATGATTCCGCACGACCGGGACATGATTGATTTTTTCAATTGGGTCGTGGCCTTGCCGCAGAATGCAGACGCCCTGCCCGCCCCTATCGTCGCACCGCCTGGAAACACAAACATGGCGGCAAATCGGTTAATGTCCACAAACCCGGTTCCCTTAACTGCAACCTCCGCCCCCAAATGAAAAAAACTGGAATCCTTCTAACGCTTGTTTTGTCGTGCCTCGTTTCGGCAGCCGCGGAGACCAACTCCGTTGAAGCCACCCACAATGCGCTCCGCGCCATGCGCGATGGCCTGATGGATGCCGTAAACAAGGGCGACATTGACCGGGAACTGACTTATCTCACCACCAATGTCGTCATCACTTGGCACAACGCCGAAGTCAGCCGCGGGCGCGAAGGCGTGCTCGACTACTATAATCGGATGCTAAACGGGCCGAACAAGGTCGTCGCCGGCTTTCATGCAGAAGTTAATGTCGATGAACTCACCATCCTGTATGGCGAAGACACGGGCATCGCCTTTGGAAGCTCGGTTGAACATTTCAAGCTGACCAGTGGCGGCAGCTTTGACTTGAAGGGCCGCTGGACGGCTACCATGGTCAAAGTGGATGGCCGCTGGCTGATCGCAAGCCTGCATGTTTCGACCAACATTTTCGACAACGTCATGCTTGATATGTTTAAAAAATACGCCATCCGCGCGGGATGCGCCGCTTTTGTAGTTGGCGGAATTATTGGCTGGTTTATTGGCCGCCGGCGCAAGGCCGCCGCCTAAACGTCGCATGGCCGGACCAACCTGCAGCGAGGAAGAAACCGGGCTCCTGACACGCGCCTCTGCGTTTTCAGGATTGACCGATCTGCCATCATTGACGGCTGAAAAATTGCGGGAAACCGCGGAACGGGAAGGCGTGGATTTTGCCACGGCGTTGTTATACGACCGGGTGAGGCACTCTCCACAACACTCTCAGTTCATTTCCCGGATTGACCAACTGCAATCGCCTGCCTCCAAAAAAAGCGCGGGGCGGGACGTGATCATCGCGGTGGTTCCTGCGGCCTTTTACAGGGAAAAACCAAATTCCGGCGCAGATGGCAGACTGGTCCGCGAAGAGGCTGTTCGCCTGGGGCTGCGGTGTGAATTGGTTCCGGTATCAAGCACTGGCACGCTGGCGCAGAACGCCCAAATCATCCTTGATTGGCTGGCAAAACATGGCGGCGAAACGATTATCGTTGTCTCACTTTGCAAGGGCGGAGCGGATGTAAAATTCGCCCTCGGTTCCAATAATTCCCCCGGATGCTTCAAAAACGTGCTGGCGTGGGTGAACATCTGCGGAACTTTGAACGGCTCACCGGTTGCGGCATGGCTGCTCGCCACCAAACCCAGGGTTTTCCTGGCCTGGCTGTATTGCAAATGCAAGGGGCACAATCTTGCTTTCCTCCATGAACTGGTGCCTTCATTGCAAAGCCCGCTGGCAACTCCGGTCAAGCTGCCGCCGTTCATGCAAATGGTCAATGTGATCGGGTTCCCACTGCAACAGCACTTGACGAATCGTTTCATGCGGATGTGCCATCAACGGGTCTCAAGCCAGGGACCCAATGACGGCGGCGTATTGCTGGCGGACGCCTGTCACCTGCCGGGCGTGATTTATCCAGTGTGGGGCGCGGATCATTATTTGCGTCCGGAAGCCCGTTCACGCCGGATTATTGCGGTGATTTTGGAATATCTGACGGAAGATAACCGGCCAGCACACGGCTCAGCGAATGAAATTCCGGCCAGCGGTCAAATCGTGCAAACGCCCTGGGCGTGACGTTGCGCGAGTAAGCGAGAAGGTTGAATTCCTGGCTCTGGGCCAGCCCGAGCATTTGCGCTCTCATCTCCGGCCAGCGCGGTTGCAATCCGGGAAACTCACTTATCAGATCCGAGACCACACGCAAACCGCTGCGTTTCGGGGCTGTAAAATATTCACCCATCATCCAGGCAAACAAACGCGAATTGATGGTGCGCCAGGTTTTTCCGGTTCGCGGCCAGATCCAATCAAGCAACTCCTCATCCCATTGAATGTGACCGACCTCATCAGCCAGATGCCGCCTCTGTGACAAGACAAACTGCGGTTCAAGTCCGTCAGCCTCCTTTAAAAATTCCCTGGCGTAAAACAGCGCGCGTTCTTCCTGGATGAGCAGGATCCAGAGAAAAAACGGGAACCAGCGCGACCGTTTCACCCATTGTTGCAGAAACAGCGATGGGAGGATGGGCGCGTTAATAAAGTGAAAATCACCGTTTGCATAAATTCCCGGCAGGCAGCGCCGGTTCAACTCGCGGAACAT
>DATHQS010000062.1:0-10796 GCA_035482455.1 Candidatus Acidiferrales bacterium
AGCGACGGCGAGCAACTCATCCGGTCGGGCGACGTGGACGCCGTCATCATCGCCACGCCGCACTTTCAGCACACCACCCTGGGCATCGCCGCTTTTGCCGCCGGATTGCATGTGATGGTTGAGAAGCCGGTTTCCGCGCACAAGGCCGATGCGGAGCGTCTGGTCGCCGCCCATGATGAAAACCGCAAACTGGTTTTTGGCGGCATGTTTCAACTGCGCGTGGAACCGCGATATGAAACGATCCGGCGGCTGATCCAGGGCGGAGACCTGGGCCGGCTGGTACGCGTCAATTGGATCAACACGGACTGGTTCCGCACCGGGGCCTACTACGCGAGCAGCGCGTGGCGCGCCACCTGGAAGGGCGAAGGTGGCGGCGTGCTGCTCAACCAATGCCTGCACAACCTCGATGTCTTGCAATGGCTCTGCGGCATGCCCGCACGCGTGCGCGGGTTCTGCCAGTTCGGCCGGTTCCATTCCATCGAAGTGGAGGACAATGTGACGGCCTATCTTGAATGGGCGGATGGCGCCACCGGAACCTTCACCAGTTCGTCCGGCGAAGCGCCGGGCACTAACCGCTTTGAGATCGTCGGCACGCGAGGCACGCTGGTTTTGGAGCACGGCAAACTGGTGCTCGCGCGCAATGCGGCGGACATGACCGAATTCAGCCGGTCGGCGAAGCAGGGTTTTGTGAAGCCGGAAGTGCGGACGGAAGAAATTCCCTTCGCGAACGCCGCCGCGCCGCATGCCGCATTGATGCAAAATTTTGTGAACGCGATCTTGGACGGCGAACCGCTCATCGCGCCGGGCGCCGACGGCCTGAACTCGGTGGAACTGGCCAATGTGATGGTATATTCTTCACTCCTCGGCCAAACGGTGGAATTACCGATGGACGGCGCTGCCTGGGAAATACAATTGAACCAATTGATTGCCGGCTCCACCATCAAGAAACAGGTGGTGCAGGTGGCCACCGATGATTTTGCCGGTTCTTTCCGGAAATAACTTATGAAACTAATGGGTATCGGCGATGAAGCCGCTAATACGGTCGACGGCCAGATCCAGGCCACGAAGGAACTCGGCTGGAAATTCATCGAGATGCGTGCCGTCGAGGTGCCGGGGTTTCCCAAGGCGAACTTTCACGAAATCCCCGACGCCGCCTTTGACATCGCCGCCCGCAAGCTGGAGGCGTCCGGCATCCACGTTTATTGCTTTGGCTCGGCGGTGATGAACTGGGCAAAAAAAGTCGGCGACCCGTTTGAAATCACGCTCGGCGAGGTGAAGCGCGCCATTCCCCGGATGCAACGGCTCGGCACGAAATATGTCCGCATCATGAGCTTCAAGCCGGACGATGATACGGACCGGACGCCCGTTGAAGTTTTCCACCGCGTGAACGAGGTGGTGAAAATGTTTCGCGATGCCGGCATCCAGCCCCTGCACGAGAATTGCATGAACCACGGCGGCATGAGCTGGCAGCACGCACTGGAACTGCTTGATAAGTGTCCAGGGCTCAAGTGGTTGTTTGACCCGGCCAATCCCGTTTTCAATCCGGACCGCTCAAAGCCAAAACCGTGGCCAAAACAGGATCCTTGGGAGTTTTGGACACAGGTGCGCGACCATGTGACCCACATCCACATCAAGGACGCGACATGGAATCCTGCGCGGAACGACGCCGATTACAACTGGCCCGGCGAAGGCCAAGGACGCATCCGTGACATCCTCAAGGACGCCTTTGCGCGCGGCTATGACGCGGGGATTTCTCTCGAACCCCACATGGTCGCCGTTTTCCATGACGCCAAAATCCAGTCCACCGACGACGCGCCGATGCAGAGAAATTTTGTCGAGTATGGAAAACGCATGCAACAGCTCGTTAATAGTCTGAAGTCCTGATTCATGAAATATTTCAAGCGCCTGGCCTTGTTCCTTATCGTTGCCGCCACCGGTTTTTCCAACCTCCGAGCCGCGCCAGCGGATGCACAAATACGGGTCAACCAGGTCGGTTTCCTCACGGGTGGCGCCAAGTCGGCCCTGTTGATGGCGACGGACATGGAAACCAACGCGATCTTTCAGATCGTCAACACCGACGGCACGATTGCGCTTACTGCTTCCATCGGTGAGAGAACCGGCTCCTGGAGCGCGGTTTATTCCAATGTGTATCTGCTGGATTTTTCCGCCGTGAAAACAGCCGGGGTTTATTCCTTAAGAGTCGAAGGGGCTGTCCGGGCGGTTTCACTCTCGTTCCAGATCGGCACCGGAAAGGAAATCTTCGGGCCCCTGCTCTGCAATTCGCTTTTCTTTTTCCAGGCACAGCGCGACGGTGCGGATGTTTCTTCCGCCATCATCAACCGGCAATCGTCACATCTGACGGACCGGCAGGCGTTTGTCTACAAGGTTCCTGCGTTCGGCAAAAACGGCATGCAGGGCGGCCTCAAAAAAACCGGTGGGCCGGTGGATGTATCCGGCGGCTGGTTCGATGCGGGGGATTATCTGAAATTTGTCGAGACCGCGAGTTATGTGACCGCGCTGATGCTGCAGACCGCGCGCGATTACCCGGCGCAGGCGGGGCGCGGTGGCGCGGCCGACTTCGCCGCCGAAGGCAGGCACGGCCTGGACTGGCTGCTCAAGATGTGGAATGACGACACCAAAACGCTTTATGCGCAAGTCGGCCTGGGCGACGGCAATCAAAGTGTCACCGGCGACCACGATGTGTGGCGACTGCCGGAAGCCGACGATAAATTGAATGTCCAGCCGGGCGATCCGCAATACTTCATCAAATACCGCCCCGTGTTTCCGGCAAATTCGGTCGGCGGAAAAATCAGCCCGAACCTGGCCGGGCGCCTGGCTGCCGCCTTTGCGCTCGGCTACCAGGTTTTCAAGGACAGCGACCCGGCTTACGCGCACAAATGCCTGCTCACCGCTGAACACATTTTCGATCTGGCCGCGACCACGAACATCACCGCGCTCACGTCCGCTTATCCGCATGACTTTTATCCCGAAGATGAATGGCGCGATGACATGGAATGGGGTGCAACCGAACTGCATCTCGCGCACGCCTGGGACAAAGATTTCGCCCCCGCCGCGCACTACCTGCAGCTCGCCTCGCATTGGGCGCATGAATACATGGCTTCGGGCAACAGCGATTCACTGAACCTTTATGACGTCAGCAGCCTCGCCCATTGCGAGCTGTGCCGTGTGTTGGAAAGATCCGGGATCACCAGCCAGCTCGAAGTCACCCGCGACAACCTGCTCGCCGCCTTGAAAAAGCAGCTCGACAGCGCCGTGAAGCGCGCCGGCAAGGATTCCTTCGGGCTCGGCACCCGCTACAACAGCGGCGATTGCGTCCCGCACATCCTTGGCCTGGTAATCGAAGCCGGCTTTTATGACGACCTGACGCACACGGCGGAGTATGCGGATTTCGCGCAGCATCAGCTCGATTTCGTCCTGGGCGCGAACGCATGGGGAACCTCCTTCATCGTCGGCGCGGGGAAAGTTTTCCCTTTTCATATGCAGCATCAGGTCGCCAATCTCGCGGGCTCGCTGGACGGAACCCCGCCACTGGTTTTGGGCGCGACCGTAGACGGCCCGGCGCGCGGAAAATCTTCCAAGGGTGGCGATGTACCGGACGGCGCGCGCGCAACGCCGTGGCCTGGCGGGAAAAATCCCTTCGCCGCCTTTTCTGGCCAGGGCGTTCAATACAACGACGACGTGGGAAGTTACGCCACCTCCGAGCCGGCGGACGATTACACGATTCCCACGGTTTTGATCTTCGCGCGGCTGGCGAGCCAGTGAATGGGTTACTGATGCAAGGCGGCGACCACCTGCCGGCGGATGGCTTCGCGGTTGGCGGCGTCGTAAAATTCCACGGGGTTATGATCATCGGTCAACACGATGCCATGGGCCGGATCGGTGTTCAAAACGGTCGTGCAGACATCCTGCACCTCCTGACGGCAAGCCGGATGAACTTCTGAAAAGTCGGTCGGGTTTCGCATTTGCAGTTCCGGCTGGTCGGAGGCGACGAAGAACATATTGGCGTTGCTGGAACCGTGGATGCGCACACCGTGAAAGACGGCTTGCAACGTCTTGCCCAGTGACGCCGCGAGAAAATCTTTCCCGGGCGCATTGTCGCCAAACGTGTTGATGACCAGCACGCCACCCGGCTTGAGCAGTCCCCGCATCGCGGTGAACGCCTCGCGCGACATGAGGTGTGATGGCGAGGAATCACCGAGGAAGGCGTCGAGGATAATGGCGTCATAGCGCCGGGTGCAACGGTTCACAAAATGACGGCCGTCATCAATGGTCAGGTGAAACTTTGCCGGGTCGAGGTCAAAAAAACGTTCGGCCACCGGCACGACGGCAGGATTGATTTCCACCACGTCTACGCGTGCGCCCTCCTGCGCGAATTTCATCGGTACAATGCCCACGCCGAGGCCGATGCATAACACATCATTGATATTGGTCGCGTAGCCGCGCGCCAGTCCGTGCAACAGATAGGTGAACGACGACAGCGCCTTTTTAACGCGGGGATCGTAGTCGTTCTGATCCAGGCCGTCGTTCAGATAATAACGGCGGGAGCCGTCGTTCGTGTCAATCACTTGCAACCGGCCGAAATTTGAGTTCGCCCGGTAAACTTCATGCCAGGTCTTGCCGTTGGCCTGTTGCTGGTCCTGGGCCACGCCGAGGCCGCCGAGCAACAGGGCCAATACCATGCCGCCGGCTGCCGGAGTGGTGGAATCGCGCTTTCGCCCCCAGCCGAAGAAATAGCCCGCCGCCACCGCCACGAGCGCACCGGCTGTCGCCCATAGGGTCACAGAGTTCGGCAAGAACGGGATAAACACGTAGCCGATAAGCACCGTGCCCGCGAAACTGCCGAGCGTACTGACCGCCGTGAGCCGCCCGACATTTCCACCCACGCCCGCGACCGCCACGGTCAGCACCCGGATGAAAAACGGCCCGACCATGGCCAGCAACGCCAGCGGCACAAAAAATAAAAAGGCCGAGGCCAGCAACGAACCGGCCGCCAGGTTGAAGTCGAGACACCAATATGCCATCGGCTTGACGGCAATCGAAGTGAGGCCGAGATAAACCGCTGCGCCGAGCAGCGCCCAATATAACCGGCCCAATTCCGGTGAACGGTCCGCCAACCGGCCACCAAGATAATAGCCGGTGGCCAAGGCGACCAGCGTGACGGCGATCTGTGCTGTCCAGACGAAGTGTGATGTGCCGAAATACGGCGCGAGCATCTTTGCGCCGAGGATTTCGACGATCATTATGGCCGCACCCGTCGTCACGACCGTGCAGTACAGGTACCGGCGCAAAGCCGCGGAGGGCGGCGCAGCGGGCGCGGTGGGTTTTGATTTTTTCACGGGCCGAGCATTACGCGGTAAAACCGCGCCGGCACATTATTGCTGTCAATCCAGTTGAATGGCAATGCCGCCGAATTGCTTGTGGCCAGCGTTGTCCAGCTCATGAGGTTGCTGGCACCCTGGATGGAATAATCCGGGCCGGCCGGGCCGGTGACGTTCAATTGCCAGCCGTTGGCCAGGCGGGTGATTCCGAGAATCGGCCGCGTCAAAGGATTCACCACGATGGAAAAACTTTGCGTGGCGCTCATCGGCGGCGTGCCGCTATCGGTGACTTTGAATGTCGTGACGTTCGTCGTGTTTGCCTGGCCGACCGCCGGGCGCCAGGTGAAAATTCCGCTGCTTGTATTCAGTGCCGCTCCAGCCGGCCCGGTCAACAAGTTGAAGCTCAACGTTTGCGCGGGTGTGTCGGAATCTGTCGCAGTATTGGTGATCGTCAGCGTGACACCCGCGTTGACGATGCGGTTCGAAACCGCCGTCAGCACCGGCGGCGTGTTCGCAACGGTGACGATGAGCGCGACGTTCGTGCTGTGCACTAGGCCGCTGCTGGAGCTGATCCCGTTGATGGTAATGGTGTTGGTGCCACCCGGGGTCGAACCCGAAGTGGTGATGGTCAGGAGCGAATTGGACGAACTGCCGGTCAGCTTGGAGAACGACGGCGGGTTGAAGCTGTAGCTCGCGCCCGCCGGCAACCCGCTGGCGGTATAGGTGATTCCGTCGCTGAAGCTGTTGATGGCCGAGATCGCCACGGTGTAGTTGGTGGTCGCCGAGCCCGCAGCGACGGTCTGCGTCACCGGCGACGCGCCGATGGCAAAATCTTGCACCTTCAGGGTGGAGGTGATGTTCGTGGTCAGCGTGCCAAAGGTGCCGGTGACAGTAATGATGTAATTTCCCGCCGGCGTGTTATTGGAGGTCGTGATATTCAATGTTGAAGTGCCGGTGTTTGTCACCGCCATGGGGTTCGCGGAGAAGGTGCCGAGCGTGTTTGCCGGCAGACCGCTCACGCTCAAGCTGACGCCATTGGAGATGCCAGAAGACCCCGTCGCCGAGATAGTATAGGTGGTGCTTCCGCTGGGAACCACCGTGCGTGAGGTCGCGGGCGCGATGGAAAGCGAAAAGCTGTAGATATTCAGCGTGACCACATTGGTCTGCGCGATGCTTCCGCTGGTGCCGATATTTGTCAGCGTATAAACCCCCGGCGTGGCGGAATTGGAGGCGATAATGGTGAGCAACGAACTTCCGTTGCCGTTAGTGATCGCGGCCGGACTGAAGAAGGCGCTGACACCCGCGGGTATTCCGCTTACGGCCAACGCCACGGTATTGGTGAAACCGACCGCGCCGCCAACTGTCGCCGTGTAATTATTGGTGCTGCCCGGGTTCATCGTCAGCACCGCCGGCGTGGTATTGAGTGCAAAATTATTGGTCAGGCCGGTGACGGCCAGGGTCACGTTGGTGCTGCGCGTCAGCGTTCCTCCGCTCAAGATGCCGGTAATGGTCAGGCCGTTGGTTCCGCCCGGCGTGGTGTTGCTGGTGGTGATGCTCAGCGTGGAGGTTCCCGTATTCGTCACCGAAACCGGGTTAAAGCTGGCGCTGGCGTTGGCCGGCAGGCCGCTGAGGCCGAGATTCACCACGCCGGAGAAGCCGTTGTTGTCCGTGACGAAGACAGTATAGCTGGTGCCCACGCCAGCCGTGACACCCTGTGTGGATGGGGTGGCGGTGATCAAAAAATCCTGCACCTTCAAAATGGGGCTGGCAGTGAGCACGATGTTTCCACTGGTAGCGGTGACGGTCAAGGGATAGATACCGGCGGTAGTGCTATTGGAAGTCGTGACCGTCAACGTGACCGTCGTAGAACCGGTGATGTTGGTCGAGCTGAAGCTGGCATTGGCGCCCGTCGGTAACCCGCCTACCGTCAGAAAGATATTGCTGGCATAACCGTTGGTGGTGGTGATGGTCTCAGTAAAGCTGGAGCCGGCGCCAGACGTCACCGTTCGCGACGTGGGCGAACTGGTGAGGGCAAACCCGGCAACCTTCAAAGTGACAGTCGCGCTATGCGTGAGCGTTCCATCCGTGCCGGTGACCGTCAAAACATAATTGCCCGCCGGCGTGTTCGTCGAGGTCATCACGATCAACGCCGAGGCACCTGCGCCGTTCACCGAGGACGAACTGAAGTTCGCGGTGGCCCCCGGCGGCAAACCGCTCACGGCCAGATCCACCTCGTCCGCGAAGCCGTTGGTGGCGGTGATGGTCGTCGTGAAGTTCGTACCATTGCCGGCAACGACCGTGGGGGACGACGGCGCGGCGGAAATCCCAAAATCGGTGACGGTCAGCCCGACGACCTCGCTGTTTGTCATGCCTCCGCTCACGCCGAAGATGGTCAGCGAGTAATTTCCCGGCGGCGTGTTCAGGGCCGTGCCGATGCTCAAGGTTGTTTTACCGGAGCCGACCAGCGTGGCCGGCAGGAAGCTGGCGGTTGTGTTTGGCGGCAGGCCGCTGACGCCAAACGCAATCGAGTTGGAAATCCCCGGGGTGTCATCAACCGTGATGGTGTAGTTGATGCCCGCGCTGGTGGTCACCGTCTGCGCCGCCGGCACCGACGACAGGGAGAAGGCGAAGACGTTGAGGTAAATCTGGGCCGTCTGCTTCAGACTGCCATCGGCGGCAAAGATGGTCAGCGGATAAATTCCAGGCGACGTGGGGAGGCCGATTCCGGGGGTCGAAGAAGCGGCGAGCGTGAGCGTGGAGTTGCTCGAACTGCTGACCGACCCGGGGGCAAAATTGGGCGTCACACCGGCGACCGGCGGGCCGAGATTGAAGGTCACATTCCCGGTAAACCCATTGGTGTATGCGATGCCGAGATTGTAGCTGGCCACGCCGTTGGTGGGAATGTTTACCGAGGCGGGCGTGGCGGTAAATACATACCCGGCGACGTTGAGGGTGACCGTGGTGCTGCGCGTCAAACCGCCGCCGATGCCGGTGATTTTGAGCGTGTAAGTTCCGCCCGGAGTATTCGTGCCAGTCGTCACGTTAAGGGTTGAACTTCCGGAACCGCCCAGGCTGGATGGGCTGAGGCCCGCCGTGGCACCGGCCGGCAGGCCGCTGACGCTCAAGTCGATATTACTGGTGAAGCTGCCGTTTGTGGCCGTGACCGTGATGCCGTAACTCGTGCCATCGCCGGCGGTGACGGTTTGGCTGCCGGGCGTCGCAGCGACGACAAAGCTCGAGTTCGTGTAGGGCGCAACCGTCAGCGTGAAGTTATTCGTGGCCTTGAGGCCGCCGGGGTCGGTTACGACGATCGAGATGGCGGAACTTCCGGTTTGTCCCGCGGCAGGCGTCAGTGTGAGTGTTGGATTTGAACCGCTGCCGCCAAAGAGTATGCCCCCGGGCGGCAACAGGCTGGTGTTCGCGGATATGACGCTCAAGTTGAGCGTGTCGCCGGTCGATTCGCCGTCGGTGATGGAAAACGGAATTGGCCCGGCCGATGAGTCCTGAAAAATCGTCAGGTTCGTGAGGCCGGAAATGGCCGGAGCGGTATTGGAGATGAGGAGGAATAATTGCGGCCGCAAGGCCGGATCGGGATATTCGCCGGAAGCATAGTTGACCGAACCCAGGACACCCACATTGTGGATGGAATATAATTGCAGGCAGAGCTGGTTGCTCTGGGCGGCGACCGTGTCCATCATCTGTGGCGGAATGACAAACTCGACCGGCACGTTCGGCGTCGGAATCCAGGTCGCGAAGCGTTTGCCGCCGCCGGGCTGGTTGGTCCAAGTGAGGGAAGTCTCGTCCCAGACATTCGTGTTTGCGAAGGCTGCCCCCTGCTCGATGCCACCACCGGCGACGTTCACTGGAACCAGATGAACCCGTGCCTGGAGTATTTTCCCGGTCACACCGCTCAAATCCCAGCGGAGATAAGCCTTCTGCTCATTATCTGGCAATGTGGCTTCGTTAACCGTCAACGTGGCGGTGCCCCCAAAATTGTTCGTCGCAAAAAATCCGGCGCGGACGGTCGCGTCGGCCACGGGTTCCAAGGCATTGGTAAATGCCGTCAGGATGGGTGCCACCTTCAATTCCAGCACCGCCCAGTCAACGGCGGCGTCATTTTGCACGGCCACGTTCAATTGGCCGTTGGCCAGCAGGCCCAGTTGTCCGCTCAAATCCAGCACCTCCACGGTGGGATTCGTTCTCACGGTGGAAAGCGGGAACCAGCCAAGGTCGGAAAACAGGAAGCTGTTCGTGAGGCTGCCGAGATAAAGCACATCGTTGGTGTCGCTGTTGGTCGCCGCCAGCAGGGAAAGCGACAGCGTGGCCGCAATGATCTGCTCGTTGCTCGACAGGTTGAAATTAAAGGTGAACGGAACCCAATGGCCGTTGGTCACGACGCAAAAGTTATCGACCGGCAGGCCGGCGGCCGCCGTCCTGACGGTGTTGCTCCAGGTCGTGTCGAGCGTCACCGGCGTGCTGTTGGTGAACAAGTTGATGCCGCCGATCCGGTATTCACGCGTCTGTAAACCCGGTACCGCGATGCGGTCCTGCAACTGTGCGTAATAGAGACTGTTCGGAAAAACATTCGTGCCGATCGAGTCATAAGTGCCCGGCCCGTGGCCACCGGCTCCGCTGCCCCCGGACACAAGCGGGCCAATCCCGCCGACCAGCCAGTTGTGGGTCGTTGACGCTTGTTCGATGTCAAAACCGTCGGTACTGGCCCCGGCGGCGCAATTCCAAAACGAGCAGTTGGCACCGGTCCAGCCCTGGCCGGGGTTGCCGGCGGCACCGGCGTTGCCGTTGTTCGCACAGACGATGCCGTTGTCGCTGGTGATGTTGTCGTAGAGCAAGCCCGAAGCCCACATGACGTGCGGCCCTGCCTTGTCGTAGGCCTGCTGCGCGACCCCGTCCAGAAACACATCCAGGGCCGTGAGCGATTGCGTGATGAACGAATGGCGGTCCTGCCGTGTGAAGCAATTTTGCACGAGGCAAAGCTGGCAACTGTTCAGATCAAACGCGTAACGCCGTTCGCTCAAGATGATGGAGATGGGGTCGAGGCACTGGCAATTGATGACCGTGCCGTACTTGCAGCCGTTCTGGATGCTGACGCAGGATTTGCCGAAATATTGCGAGACAACATTGCGCACCCACAAGTTTTCAGTGTTGCTGAACCGGATGAAAACCCAGGCATGGTCCTCGTCATTGGTGTTGTTGACATCGTACGTGGACTGGCCGCGCAGGTTTTCGATGCCGATATTTTCGAAGCGCTGCGGCCAGGTGAAGGCGTAAATGCTGCCGCCGCCATACTTCTGGTCGAGCGCGGTGGTAAGCGGCTCGTCGATGAAGATGCGGTTGCCCTCGATGCGGGTGATGACGCGCTCCTCGTCCACATCCACCGTGCCGTTCGTCCAAGGGGTGTTGAGCTGGTCCATGCCGATGTCATGGATCCAGTTGGCC
>DATHQS010000063.1:0-19449 GCA_035482455.1 Candidatus Acidiferrales bacterium
CGCAGCCCGCGCCGCCGAAGACCACCTCGCCGAGCTGCATGTTGAGCATCGGCACGAGCGCCCCGAGCGGGGCGAAGCTGTCGTGCATGCCATTGACCGCGCCGCAAGAAGCGGCCGTGGTGACGGTCGCGAAGAGGGCGGTGTCCGCGACGCCGAAGCGCAGCTCCTTGCCTTCGAGGTTTCCGCCCGGGTGAAGGGCGCCCGCGAGCTGGTCGACGCCTGTTGATGCGAGGGAGGAGTTGCCCCGCTGTTCGAAGTGCGCGACGGCGGCCGCGCCGACGCCGCCGAAGATGATCTCGCCGAGCTGGATGTTGAACAGCGGCACCAATCCGCCGAGCGGGGTGTAGGAGTCGTGCATGGCATTGACCGCGCCGCACGAGGCATCGGTCGTGATGGTGGCGAACAGGGCGGAATTGAAGATGCCGAAGCGGACTTCCTTGCCCTCCATGTTGCCATCGGCAGCGGCGATGCCGAGCTGCTGGTGGATCGGATTTCCTTTGGATTCAGCCCACCAGCAAAACAAGGTGCCGGCGAGGAACAGCACCATCATCGTGCCCCAGATGGACCAGCCGTGCGCCTGATTTTTGGTCATGCGGCCGAGGTACCAGGTGAGGCCGCTGCCGATGGCGAAGATGGAGAGCATCTGCAAAAAGTTGGAGAGCGGCGTGGGGTTCTCGAACGGATGCGCGGCGTTGGCATTGGTGTAGCCGCCGCCGTTGGTGCCAAGCATCTTGATGGCGACCTGTGAAGCCATCGGGCCCTGCACGATGGACTGTTCATCCACGGTTTGATTCACCATGACGGGCACATTGGTCATGACCGGCTGGCCCTTGGCGTCAACCTGGGGCACATCGATCATCACGGCCACGCCGTTGGTCATGAGCGGCTGACCTTTGTCATCGAGCTTGGGCGTGGACACGGTGACCGCGACGTTGGTGGTGACGGGCTGGCCCTTGTCATCGGTCTTCTGCACCTGGATGGTGTAGGGTTCGACGAGCTTGGCCGTGGTGTAGGGCTTGAAATTTTGGATCATGCCCTGCGACACGAGTACCACCGCAAAAATCAGGCAGACCGGCAACAGGAGGTAGTAGGTGACGCGGACCAGGTCCACCCAGAAATTGCCGAGCAGCCGGGTGGAGTGCCGTGAGAGGCCGCGCACCAGTGCCGCCGCGATGGCGATGCCCGTGGCGGCGGAGGCAAAGTTGTGGATGGCCAGCGCAACCATCTGCGAGAGGTAGGACATGGTGGATTCGCCACCGTAGCTCTGCCAGTTGGTGTTGGTGGTGAAGCTGACGGCGGTGTTGAACGCGAGATGCGGCGACAGCGCGGGCAACCCCTGCGGATTGAGCGGCAGATAATTTTGCAGGCGCAGGATGGCATAGGTGAACACGCAGCTCACCAGGCTGAACAGCAGCATGGCCCAGGTGTATTGCCGCCAGTTCTGTTCCTGCTCCGCGCGCACGCCCATGACCTGGTAGGAGAGTCGTTCGAGCGGACGAAACAGCGGGTCGAGCCAGGTTTTGCCCTTGGGGTCGAGCACCTGCATGAGGTACAGCCCCATCGGTTTGGTGATGAGCGCGAGGGCGCCGACGTACAGGGCGAGTTGTATCCAGCCGGAAGAGTTCATAGAGCGTTAAAATTTTTCAGGATAGACCATCGCCACGAACAGGTACGCGAAGAGCGCGACGGCGATGAGGCCGACAATGAGGTTTTCCATAAATAATCAGAGTTTTGAGCACCAATGGGCGTACAGCTCGCCCGCCACGAAGAACGCGGTGATGACGGC
This sequence comes from Candidatus Acidiferrales bacterium, assembly GCA_035482455.1. Lineage (GTDB taxonomy): Bacteria > Verrucomicrobiota > Verrucomicrobiia > Limisphaerales > UBA11358 > UBA11358. The sequence goes on from DATHQS010000063.1 coordinate 1,787, forward strand.
GATGAAAATGAGGTCGTTCATAGGTTTTAATCTTACCTATGAAAACCTTGGGGCAATTTCCGGCCGGCGGCTAATCAAGACCGGGGGTGTTTGTATAAAGAAAGTGTTAAGACTGTGGAGAAGGGGCTGATTTGAGGCTCCTTATGTTGGCGGTTAAAAAGATCGGGAGTATGTATTTAACGCAAATCAGGTCGAAGGCGGCAACTGGCTTTAACTGGCTGTCCCTTTTTGCCGACGCTGAAATCAACACGATCGCCAGTTTTCAAAAACAACCCATTTTGCAGACATCTCCAATTTGCGTTATCTACCTACGCCCGGATTTTTTCGGGAGTAGGTAGATAACGCAAATCAGGTCAAAAGCGGCAACTGGCTTTACCTGGTTGCCCCATTTTGCCGGCGCTGCAATTAACACGATCGCCCGTTTTCAAAAACAACCATTTTTCCAGACATCTCCAATTTGCGCTATCTACCTACTCCCGGATTTTTTGGGGGTTGGACAGCCTTTGTCCAACCGACCCTGAGAGAATGGGCGGAATGAATGGCAAAACATTAATGATCCGTACGAGCAAACGGCCAGATGGCGGGTGGCAAGGGACGTGTGTCGGGGTGCCGCGGTGGAATCGGACACGTCCGCTCCAAGCGACGCGCTGCGGCTGGTCCACGACACAGCCGCGCTCCTTGCAAACGGGCTCCGCCGCGCGAGAAACACGAAATTGCGAAACAAAGCCAACTTTAAAAATGGAAAAGGCCGCGTGGTTATTATGCGAAGTGCGAAAAATGGCGGTAAAAAACAAAGCCAAAAAAGCCAAATAAAACCCAGTTAAAGCCATTTCGAACCCAAATAAAGCCAACTTGAACCCGTTTGAAAGCCAATCAAAGCCAAAATATTTTCGATATGCGATTCACGATTTACGACGCACCCGGGAAATCATTCACGCAAAAGGGTGTAAAGGGACGTCATGAACACGCGGGCGGCCGGTGCGAGCCGCACTGGCAAGCGCTCCAATCCGACCGAATCCAAGTAAATCCAACCAAACTTTTTTTAAAAATGACACGTAAACGCTACATGAAAGGCGCGAAATCGTATGAAACGCAGCGAACACTTGACGCGCGTTCAAAACACATGATTTAATCCAACACGGTTCTCTTCAGGGCAAAGGCGCACGGCAAAACAGCGCGGGCGATGCCACGGGGATTCAAATTGGGTTGAGGTTAAAAAACAAAAACAAAGGAAAAAAAGGAAACACACATATGTTAAACATTAGAAACGCCCTGGGCGGGCTCATATCGGGGCTGCTGGTCACGGCAGCCGCAACCTTCACGCCGGCATCAGCGCAGGCTGACATCCTCTCAGTGAGCAACCAGATAACGGTGATATCACCACCAGCCTCGGTCATCACCGGTGATTATTCGAACGACGTGATATATCTGTTCCCGGAAAAAACATCCGTTACGTTGACAAATAAAGTCGTGATCGACATCAACCGGGTCGGGACATTCACCAACAGAAGCCAGTTGTCCGGGCCGGTGACCAATATCGCAGTCAACACCCGGGTGGACAGCTTCTATCTGCACCACCAAAGTTCATTGACCAACCTGTCAGCCACGGCATCGGTGACGTTCAGCACCAATGTGCTGGGCATCATCTGCCTGTCCTCAAATCTTGTGCTCAGCAATAGTCAACTGGGCGCACCGGGGACCACCTACCCGACATTCGCCGGCGGCAATCAAGGCTACGATTTAGCCCCGCCAACCCTTACGGACCGGATAACGTTGTCAGCCGACCGCCGGACGGTAACGGTGACAACGTTCGCCAGTCCCAGTGACGTGGACGACCTGCGGATCATCACGGCGGCAAAAGCGGTCCTGTCTCCCATCGCCATCACCATCACGAACGAGATAGTGAATGCGGGCGACACGGTGACACTGGACGGCTCGGGCAGCTTTGACCCGAACAGTCCGCCATTGCCGCTGACCTATGCCTGGACACAGTTGTCGGGAATCCTGGTCTCCCTAACCGGCACCAATACATCCACGGCAATCTTCACAGCACCGAACACGCCGCCATCCGGCGCGGTGCTGTTGTTCAAACTGGTGGTATCCAATGGCGCAAGCCGGCCGGCGACCAACTTTGTCAGCGTGAACGTTCTCAGTGTGAATGCCCCACCGATCGCGAATGCGGGGCCGGACCAGACCGTGGGTGAAGACACGTTGGTCACACTCGACGGCTCCGCCAGCAGCGATGCGGATGGTGATTCGCTGACGTTGCAGTGGTCACAGGTCTCCGGACCGACGGTAACGCTCAGCGGTGGGAATACGGTCAACCCGACCTTCACCGCGCCGGATGTAACTCACACGCAGGGATCGTTGGCACTGCAGTTCCAACTGGTGGTCAATGATGGCCAGGTGAGCAGCGCCGGGTCCACGGTCACCATCACGGTCACGAACATCAACGACGCACCCGTGGCCAACGCGGGCAGCAATCAAACGGTGAACGAACTGCAGGCGGTCACGCTCAACGGCACAGGTAGCAGCGATGCGGACAGCAACACGCTGACGTACGCGTGGACACAGATCCTCGGCTCACCGACCGTAACGCTCTCGGGTGCGGATACTGCGACGCCAACCTTCACCGCGCCGCAACTGGACATCGGGGGCACCAACGGCAGCATCACGCTGACCTTTCAACTGACCGTCAGTGACGGCATCAGCCAGAGCACGAGCACCGTGGATGTGCGGGTGAACAACGTGAATCATGCGCCGTTCGTGGATGCCGGGCCGAACCAGACGATTCCGGCCGGGGCGACCGTGACCTTGAGCGGCACGAACAGCTCGGACATTGACGGGGATTCCCTTACTTTTGCCTGGGTACAAGTCAACGGCCCGAGCGTGACGCTGAACGATGCGAACACGGATACCGCGAGCTTCATCGCGCCGGTGGTTGATCCGGCCGGGGCGACCTTGGTATTCCAGCTAAAGGTCAGTGACGGCTTCCCCCACGGCACCACAAGCAACACGGTCGCCGTGCATGTGACGTATGTGAATCATCCGCCCACGGTCAGCGCCGGTTCCGCGCAGACGGTGAATGAAGGCGACACGGTAACGCTCGCCGGCACGGCCTCCGACCCGGATGGGAACGCCCTGACCTTCAGCTGGGCGCAGATCAGCGGACCAACCGTGACCCTGGCGAATGACACGACGTTGACCCCGAACTTCACGGCCCCGTTGGTGACCCGCGACGAGACCAACGTGGTGCTGCAGTTGACGGCGGACGACGGTTTTGGCGGCATCACCAGCGATGAGGTGAGCATCCACATCGCCAACATCAACCATGCGCCGGTGGCGCAGCCACCGGCCAACTTCACGGTGCCGGAAGGCTCGGCGGTGAACCTGATCGGCCAGGGGACGGATCCGGACACGGAAGAGCAGAGCCAGCTCGTCTTTGCGTGGACACAGACGGCCGGCCCAACGGTGACGCTGGGCGGCACGGGTCCGAACGCGAGCTTCACGGCCCCGCTGGTGACCGACGGCGGCGACCCGAACGGGAAGGTGACGCTCACCTTTGCGCTCACGGTGACGGACCCGAACGGGGCCGCGAGCACGAACAGCGTGGATGTGGTGGTCGCCAACGTGGACCATTCGCCAACAGCGGTCGCGGGCAACAACGTGATGGTGAACGAAGGTTCCGCCGTGACGTTGAACGGTTCCGCGAGCAGCGACCCCGATCTCGACACGCTTGCGTTCGCGTGGACGCAGGTGTCGGGACCGGCAGTGACCTTGAGCGGCGCGAACACGGCGTTCCCGAGCTTCACGGCGCCGTTCGTCAGCGCGGCGGGAGCGACGTTGCAGTTCCAACTGACCGTAGATGACGGCTTTGGCGGAACCAGCAGCGCCACGATGACGGTGACGGTGAACAACATCAACGATCCGCCGGTGAGCAGCAATGCGCTACCAAGCATCGCAGTCTTGTGGCCGCCGAACCACGGCATGGTCAAAGTGTCGATCACCGGGGTGACGGATCCGAACAACAACGCCACGATCACCATCACGGGCGTGACGCAGGACGAGCCGACGAGCGGCAGCGGCGACGGCGACACGGCCGTGGACGCGGTCATCAACAGCGACGGCACGGTGCTGTTGCGGGCGGAACGGGCGGGCAACGGCAACGGGCGTGTCTACCACGTTCATTTCACGGCCGCGGACTTCGAGGGCAGTTCCGCGGGCGTGGTGACGGTCAGCGTGCCGCGCAACAAGAAGAGCGACGTCGCTATCGACGGCGGCGAACTCTACGACTCGACGCAATAACGACGGCGGCGCCTTAACATGGCGCAGCAGCCGATAGCCACACTCCGCCACCGCGCCGAACAAAGCGCGGTGGCGGACGTGGGTTTGAGGCCTGATGCTTTGCGGGTTGATACCAATACCACGACAGGTATCCTGCTGATGGCGGTGTGAATCACCTCGCTTTTCCGATGACGAAAACTTTTTCAACGACAATTGCCACCCCGCTGGGGCTGGCATTACTGGCGGTCGGGCTGTGCGGCTGCCAATCAGCGCGCCCGGTGGCGCAATCCGCCGGGCAACTCCTCGCGGCGCGGGCAAATTATCCGGCGCACTGGTGGACACCCGTGGCGACGAACGGAGCACCCGCGTGGGAAATCCTGCCGCAGGCCGCCGCGCCGGGCGAGGTGATCCTCTCCAAGCGCCACGAGCTGGGGTTGCTTTCCAATTTTGCACCGACGCCCTTTACGTTTCACGGGCAGCATTACGCGAGCCTCGAAGGTTTCTGGCAGATGATGAAGTATCCGGAGAACGCCAACGACCCGCGCGCAACCTTTCCCGGTTTGCATTGGGATCACACGCGGGCGCAGGTCGCGCAGCTCACCTCATTCGAGGCCAAGCGCGCCGGAGATGCCGCCGAGGAAAACATGAAGCAGATGGGCATCACCTGGGTGACGTTCGAGGGGCGGCGCATGGAATATCGCGAACCCGGCCAGGGCGAATTTTACTGGCTCATCGTCGCCGCCACGCATGAGAAGGTGTGGCAGAACCCGGAAGTGCAAAAAGTGTTGCTGGCCACGGGCGACCTGATCCTGAAGCCCGATCATCGTCAGGAGCCCAACGCACCGGCGGCGTGGCGTTACTTCGACATCCTCACGCAAATCCGCACGGAGCTGCAAAGGGCGGCAAAGTAAGATTTAAAACAGCCTGCGGGTATTCAAGGTTTCATCGCCCACATCAGCCAGCGAAAATTGGCGCCTTTGTCCTTGATCGAGTTTGAGGACCCACCGGCACCGGTATCATCCCAAACTTTTGCCGGATCAAAAAAGGGGTAGCATGTTGGAAGCTAACAGGCATGTCACCGAAGAGGGCGTTCTACAACGCCACTCTTCCGGGGGTGGGCAAAAAGCGGCACTTAGCCGACGGGCGTGATTTTCACTTCCACTTCCATCTTATGATCGAGGGTGCCGCGATAATTGCCGCTGACGGGCGAAACGTCGGCATAGTCGCGCCCGTTGCCGAGCTTGATGTAGGTTTCGCCGAGCTGGCAGTCGTGCGTGGGGTCCAAGCTGCGCCAGCCGTGGCCGGGGATGAAGACTTCCACCCAAGCGTGCGTGGCGCTGGCGGCCTCGGTGGCCAGATAACCGCTGACGTAGCGCGCGGGAATCTTGAGCGACCGGCACAGCCCGGTCATGAGGTGCGCAAAATCCTGACAGACGCCGCGGCGATCCGCGATGACATCGCGCATGTGCGTGTGCACATGCGTGGAATTGGATTCGTATTTGAAGTTCGTCTTGATGAATTTCATGATCGCGAGGACGGCCAGCCATGCATCATCGACGCCATCCGTGGCATCCAGCGCGAGCTTCCAGGCGTCAGGTGAAAGCTCGACAAAGTGACTGGGCTGCAGATAGTCGTAACAGCGCTCGATGTTCGGCGCCTCTTTCATTTTCTCAAACGAACAAAGTTTCTCCGCCGGCAGCGGGGCCGGGGGCCGGGTGATGACGCGCGATTGCGCCTCGATCATAAGGTAGCTGTGCGGCTCGATGATCTCGAAATGGTTCACCCAGTTGGAGTAAAAATCCTTGAAGTGCGTCAGGCGCGCGGCCGGCAGCACGCGGAGCAAAAAGCTATCCACCGCCTGCTCCGGGATGGGCATGGGCTGGAGGCGCACGTCATTGAAGCTGTCGCGTACGGGCGAAGCGTAGGTGTACCGTGTGCGATGCAGGATGTCGTATTTCATTGTGCTCTTGCCGGCTTGCGCGCCTTTCGTGCGCAACTAAATCTCCTCCACGTCCACCGACACCTTCACATCGTGATCACCGCCGCCGGTCAAAATGCCAGCCACCGGGCTGACATCACCGAAATCACGACCGTAGGCCACAATGATGTGCTCCTCGGCGGGACGGACGTTGTTCGTGGGGTCAAAATCCACCCAGCCGGTGCCCGGGCAAAAGATCCGGAACCAGGCATGGCTGGCATCCGCACCCACCAGCCGCGGTTTGCCCTCCGGCGGGCGTGTGCGCAGGTAGCCGCTCACGTAACGCGCAGGCAAGCCCAACGAACGCAGGCAGGCGATGCCCAGATGCGCAAAATCCTGGCAGACCCCGCGCCGCTTTTCCCAGACCTCTTCGAGCGGTGTCGCCACGGTGGTGGCGCGCGGGTCGAACTTAAAATCCTGGTAGATACGGCGCGTCAAATCGGCCGCGCCAACCAGCAACGGCACGCTTTTGCCAAAGCTTCCGGCGGCATAATCCGCAAACTCCATGGAGGCACGGACGTGCGGCGAGTCAAAGACGAACTGATACGGATCGACCACCTCGGGCGAAACCGGGTCACGGAACAACTCAGCGACCTGTTCCCAGGCGGTGGAATTTTCTGGCGCGGTGTTTTTCGCGGCGGTGACGGACACGCGGCTGTGGGTGACGATCTCCAGCTTGCTGTGCATCTCCTGGATGGCGAAAAAGCAAAGCCGGTTGCCAAAATAATCCGTGCGCTCCTTGCGCAGGGCGGGCTCGGGAAAGACGGTGAGCGAAAATTTTTCACAGCCCTGCACATTCGTGACGCGCGGTTCCAGCCGGGCGACATGATGCGAGACCGTCACCGGCGCGGCGTATTCGTAAAGTGTGCGATGGGTGATGCTATAATTCATTGTTCGGTCCCCCGCCCCGTCCGTGAGATCGCCGAGTGGGCGAAGTAGCTGGCCGCAATGCCATCGGATATCTGCGGCAACGCGCGCATGGTCTCCCGGATGGTCTCGGCCAGTTCCGAGCCCGCCCAGTTCGCCGGCGGGCAGGCCAGTTCACGTGCATCGGAACGCTCCAACCGCACCAGGCAATTGAGCAAAGTTATTTTTCCCGCCCCGGCGGCATCGGCGCGTTCCTTCGGCAGCTTCTCAAAATGTTTGGCCAGCTGTTTGATCTGGAACAGGATCGACCGCGGATTCTTGTCATCGAGCAACACCAGGTCGAACACCGCTGGCACGCTCGGCAGCAGTGTGTAACGCGAGCGGAACGTGATGCTGCTGTCCACCACCTCGAGCACGGCTTCCAGCAGACTGGGGTTCTCCGCATCCGGTGAACGCAACGTGGCGTCCAGCAGCGTGCAAAGATACACCGTGCGTTCGATGCGCAGGCCCATGTCGAGAAAGCGCCAGGCCTGCGCCCGCGTCATGTTCTCTCGCGCCAGCCCATGGAATGCGGCAAGGCCCAGCAATGTCTCGTTCAACACGCCCGCCGCCTCGCCCGCGAGCACCACCGGGCTGCTGGCCGGCGTCGCCAGACGGTCATTAAGCTGGCTCAGGACATGCCACATGTCGTTCGAGGTGCGGTCGCGTACAAGCGTTGCCAGTCGTTGCAACTGGTCCGCCGTGCTGCGCAGGCTGCCGGCGCGGGTCGCATCAAAGATGGCTGCGAGCAATTCCGCCTCAAAAGCTTCGGCGTTCTGCCGCAACTCCGGCTTCCGGGAAATTCCGGGCAACTGGCCCTGTATCTCCAACGTCTCCAGCAACGGTGCGACCAGCGGCTGGCCGCCGCCCGCGCGTTCCGGGTTGAAGCGCAACAAGGCGCTGCGCAACAGCCGCGCCGTGGCATCGGCGCGCTCCGCGTAACGGCCCAGCCAGAAAAAATTATCCGCCAGCCGCGAAGGCAGGTTGTTGCCGGTGCGCCGCAGTTCCACGTTTGCTCCGGATGTATGCAGCAGCGTGACCTCATCCACCGGTGTTTCCGAAATGACCCACGTATCCTTGCTGCTGCCGCCGCCCTGCATGGAAATGAATTTCCCGCCCGTATCCGGCGAAACGCGCGTCAGCCCGCCGGGCATCACGCGATAACCGTTTTCCGTCGCCACGAGAAACACCCGCAGGCTGACGGGCCGTGCGGCCAGTCCGTCCTTGTCCCACACCGGTGCGGTGGACAGCGCCACGCGTTCTTGCGCGACAAACAGGTCCGGATCAAATTGGATGTGCCGCTTCAGCGCGGCGCGCTCGGTTTCGCTCAACGGCTTTTCCGGATCCGGCACGCGCAGATGCGAGCGGAATGCCGGCTTGATGACGAGTTTGTCGAGATGTTCGACGACATATTCGCGCGCGGTCGGCTGGCCGCACCACCAGGTCGCCACCGAGGGCAGTTTCAATTTCTCGCCAAGGATGTGCTTGCACAAACCGGGGAGAAAGGACATGAACGCCGGGCTTTGCACCAGGCCGGTCCCAAGGGCGTTGGCCATGACGACATTGCCCGCCCGCACCGCCTCGACCAACCCGGGTACGCCCAAAATGGAATCATTGCGCAGTTCCAGCGGATCGCAGAAATCATCGTCCACGCGGCGCAAGATCGCATCCACGCGCTCCAAGCCGCTCAGGGTCTTCAGGAAAACGTGATTATCCCGCACGGTCAGGTCCTGTCCCTCGACCAGCGTATAACCGAGATACCGGGCCAGGTATGCCTGTTCAAAATAGGTTTCATTGTGCGGGCCGGGCGTGAGCATCACCACGCGCGCCTTGTCGGCCTGACGCGGCGCCAGCCGGGCAAGCGCGTTCTGGGTATCCCGAAAAAATCCCGCCACCCGGCAAACATGGTTGTCCCGGAACGCCTCGGGCAGGATGCGTGAGGTGACCAGACGGTTCGCCAGCGCATAGCCAGCGCCGGTCGGGATCTGTGTACGGTCTGACACGACCCACCAACGGCCGTCCGGCGAACGCGAAAGGTCGGCCGCGTAAAAATGCAGGAATGTGTCGTTCGGCACGCGCACGCCATGCAACGGCCGTAAAAAGTCCGGCTGCGCAAACACCAGCGCCGGTGAAAGCCAGCGCGAACGGATCAGCTCCTGCGCTCCGTAGCAATCGGTCAGTATCTTGTTCAGCAACGTGGCCCGCTGGATCAGCCCGGCCTCGAGGGAACGCCATTCGTCCGATGCGATGACGAGCGGCACGGGGTCAAGCTGCCACGGACGCTCCACACCGCGCGGATCGCTGTAGACATGGTAAGTGATGCCCTGTTCGTGGACGAGCCGTTCACAGGTTTCGCGGCGGCGGCGCAATTCCGGGACCCCAAATTCCTCCAACGTGGTAAGGAGCTTGGTGTAATGGGCACGCGGCCGGGCGTCGTCGGTGAGAAACTCGTCGAAGGCCGCCGGGCTGCGCTGGTACTTTGCCAGCAAGCCGGCGCTTGCCGTGGCCGCTTTTTTGGCGGCACCGGCTTCTCCCGACGATGATTGGGTCTGGGACTGGAACATGGGCGTCTGCGGACGGCTTTTTTTGCTGTTGTCCGCGTCAGACATTGCGCAAATCGAGCGTAAAAGGAAAGTCGCCGTTCGGGATTTCCGGCGGCGGCGTGAACTTGCCCGGCGTATGGACGTGGCGAAAAAACCGCGACAGGCGGCGCGCCTCGGCCTCGTAGCTGTTCACCGGAAATGTGTCGTACCCGCGCCCGCCCGGATGCGCCACATGATAAGTGCAGCCACCCAGCGAACGCTTGTTCCAGGTGTCATACAGGTCAAAACGCAACGGCGCATGCACTCCGATGGTCGGATGCAAACAACCCGGCGGTTGCCATGCGCGGTAACGTACGCCAGCGACGCCTTCACCGTTCGTGCCGGTCGGATGCAACGGCACACGATGACCGTTGCAGGTGATGGCAAAGCGGTTGCCCGCCAGCCCGCGTGCTTTGACTTGCAGGCGCTCGAGCGAGCTGTCCACATAACGCACCGTGCCGCCGCCGCCCGGCTCTTCGCCAAGGACATGCCACGGTTCAAGCGCGGCGCGCAGTTCGATCTGCAGATCGCGCTGCTCCAGGTCCCCGATACGCGGGAATCGGAACTCAAAGTGCGGCGCGAACCAGTCGAATTCAAATGGATAACCCGACTCGCGCAGGTCATTGATGACATCGCGGAAATCCGTTTCGCAAAAGTGCGGCAACATCCAGCGGTCATGGATGTCCGTGCCCCAACGCACAAGTTCGTTGTGGTAAGGCTCCTTCCAAAACTTCGACACCAGCCCCCGCAAGACCAGATGCTGCGCAAGGCTCATGTGCGCGTGCGGCGGCATCTCAAACGCCCGCATCTCCACCAGGCCGAGCCGTCCACTGCTGCTTTCGGGAGCATACAGTTTATCAATCGAAAACTCGGCGCGATGCGTGTTGCCGCTGGAATCGATCAGCAGGTTGCGGAACAGGCGGTCCACCATCCACGGCGGTGTTTTGCCGAACGTGCCCATCTGGCGGTCCATTTCTTTGAACGCCACTTCGAGCTCGTAAAGCGAATCGTTGCGCGCCTCATCCATGCGCGGCGCCTGTGAGGTCGGGCCGACGAACAGGCCGCTGAACAGCCAGCTCAGTGACGGATGGTTCTGCCAGTAGGCCAACAGCGAGCGCAGCAAATCGGGACGGCGCAGCACCGGTGAATCCGGCGGGGCTTCCGCGCCGATGATGATGTGATTGCCGCCGCCCGTGCCGGTGTGCCGGCCGTCCAGCATGAATTTTTCCGTGCCGAGCCGGGTCTGGCGCGCCTCTTCGTAGAGGATTTCCGTGCGCTCGACGAGTTCATCCCACGTTTTGCTCGGGTGCATGTTCACCTCGATGACACCCGGGTCAGGCGTCACGGCCAGCTTGTTGAGGCGCGGATCTTTCGGCGGCGTTTCACCCTCGATGATGATGGGCACGCCCATTTCGGTGACGGCCGTTTCGATGCCCGCGATGAGATCGAGATAATCCTCCGTCTTTTCCACGGGCGGCATGAAGACGTGCAAACGCCCGTCGCGCGGCTCGACACAGAGGGCGGTGCGGATGATCCACGGCGCACTCTGGCCCACGCCGGGGCGGCGCAGCGGATTTTCATCCGGCGGTAACGGTTCGAGCGGCTTGACCTTCTCGCCAAGCTTTTGCGCACGCTGGCCGCGACCTTCGCCGGGCAAGGTGGCCGCTTCCGCGCGACCAACGAAGCGCTGACGATACGGAAATTCCTTCGGCAATTCGGGCAGTTTTGGACTCGACGGATCCTGCGGCCGCAACCACGGAAAATCTTTTTCGGCGACCCAAGGAATCGAGTCGAGCGGCAGGCGCAGCCCCATCGGCGAATCGCCGGGGATGAGCCAGAGGGTGTCGTCATCGCGCAAAAACCACGCGCCGGATACCCAACCGTCGTTCACGCGCTTGATCGGCAGCGAGTAGCCCACGACAGAATCGAGCCCCTGCTGAAAAATGCGGGCGATGCGTTCGCGTTCTTGCTTGTTCTTGAGATTGGATTTTTCCGGCGTGATGTTCACCGGGAAGCGGCGTTCTTTCCAAGTATAGTAAAACGCGTCCTCGTAAGCCGGGATTAGATGTTTCGGATCACCGCCGACCAGCGTAGCGACGCGCGACAGCAGTTCCTTGGCCTCCTTCGCACCATGACCGTAATTCTTGGATTCATCTGCGATGAGCGAATCATCTTTCCAGATGGGTACGCCGTCCTTGCGCCAATAGGCCGCCAGCGCCCAGCGCGGCAGCGGTTCGCCGGGATACCACTTGCCCTGGCCGTAATGCAACAGCGAGCCGGGTGCAAATTTTCCGCGCAGCCGCTTGATGAGTTCGCCGGAAAGCAGGCGCTTCTTGTGCGAGACCGCCGTAAAATTCCATTCCGCCCCATCGGGATCATCAATCGAAACGAACGTCGGTTCGCCACCCATCGTCAGACGCACATCGCCCTTTTTCAGATCGGCATCAATCGCATGGCCGAGGGATTCGATCTTCTCCCACTGCTCGTCCGTATATGGCTTGGTGACACGTGGCGATTCATGGACGCGCGTCACGGTCATTTCAAAGGCGAATTCCGTTTCGCACTCGTCCACGCCGCCGGAAATGGGCGCGGCACTGGAAGGATCGGGTGTGCACGCCAGCGGAATATGGCCTTCGCCGGCGAACAGGCCCGAGGTAGGATCCAGGCCGATCCAGCCGCCGCCGGGCAGATAGACTTCCGTCCATGCGTGCAGGTCCGTGAAATCTTTTTCCGCCCCGCTCGGGCCGTCGAGCGCCTTCACGTCCGGCTTGAGTTGGATCAGGTAGCCGCTGACGAAACGCGCCGCCAGTCCACAATGGCGAAACAGCTGGCACAGCAGCCACGCCGAATCGCGGCACGAACCGCTCATTTTTTCGAGCGATTCCTCGGGCGTTTGCACCCCGGGCTCCAGGCGGATGGTATACTTGATGTCCTTCCACAGCCGCTGGTTGAGCGCTACGAGAAAATCATTGGTGCGCGGCTTTTCCGCTTCGGGTATTTCCAAACGCTCCTGCTTGGTGCGTCGTTTGACCTCGCCCAGATAATCCTTCCGGATGGCCGTCAGGTATTTTGTGAACGCCGGCGTAAGCCAGCACTTGCGCTGGAATGGCGCCAATTCGTGGTTTAGCGCCGGATCGTAGGCGAACGGAAATTTTTCCGCCTGCGGTTCGAGAAAAAAGTCGAACGGATTGAATACCGCCATCTCCGCAACCAAATCCACCTCCACGCAAAACTCGCGGGTCGGCTGTTCAAAGACCAGCCGCGCCGAGTAGTTCGACTGCGGATCCTGCATCCAGTTGATAAAATGCTTCTCCGGCGCGATCTTGAGCGAGTAGGACAGGATGCGCGTCCGTGCATGCGGCGCGGGCCGCAACCGCACGACCTGCGGCCCGAGGTTGACGAGCCGGTCGTATTTGTAGTGCGTTTTGTGGTGGAGCGCGACGTGGATGGACATGGGTTAGTAAGGACTGACGGGTGACGACGGACGCATACCACGTTCCTGCTGCTGTTGCTCTTCCTGCTGCACCATGTGTTGTTCGTCGGGATTGTGGAACGGTTGAAAGATATAGGCCTGAAAGAGCGCCGCGCCGATGTTGTTCAGCTTGAGCTGCGCGTCATCGAGATATTTGTGCAGCCCGACCTCAAAGATCTCATCCACGCTGCTGAATTGCAGCTCCGCCAGGAAGCGCCCGGTGAGCTTTTCCGCATCGTTGCAAAAATGTCCCTCGGCCACGCCGGAGATGCGCCGCACGGCCCGGTTCAACCCGTTCACGCAAAACCGCACGGAACGCGGAAAATCATCGTCGAGCAGGAGAAACTCGGCGATGAGACGCGGATGGACATCCGCGCCGTAAATGGTCTTGTAAGCATCCCACGCGCTGCATGAACGCAGCACCGCCGACCATTCGATCGCATCGGTCGGGCTGACGTTTACAGGCGCACCCCGCGCCGGTAGTGTACGGTGACGCACGTCGAGGATGCGCGTGGTCTTGTCCGCCCGCTCCAGAAACTGCCCGGCCTGCACGAACCACCAGCCTTCGTCATGCACCATCGTGGCGTTGATGATGCCGATGACGTGCAACGAGGCCGATTTGATCTCCTGGAAGAATTCGCTCGGGCTGCGGTCCCAGACTTTGCGCGCGTGCGGGGAACGGATGAAAAGGTAAACCCGGTTCAGCTCCTCCCACAGCTCCAATGTGATCTGGTCGCGCACCATGCGCGCATTTTCGCGCGCGGAACAGATGCATTGGAAGATGGAATTGGGGTTCTCCGGCTGAAACACGAGGAATTCCGTCACCGCCTTGCCGGTGGCATGCGGATGCGCCTTGAAGAAGGCCTCATCATCGCCGGTCGCCTGCACGATGGGTTCCCAATACTCAATGAGGCGCTTCTCATCAAGGTTCCGCATGTCGAGCAACAGTTGCAGGTTCACGTCCACGATGCGGGCGATGTTCTCGGCGCGCTCGATGTAACGGGCCATCCAATAGAGTGAGTTGGCGACTCGGCTTAGCATTTTGCTTCCATGAGTTGCGAACTGAGTTTTGCTGCGGTGGTTGGCTTATTCATCCCCATAAAGCACCCAGGTATCCTTGCTACCCCCGCCCTGCGAGGAATTGACGACCAGCGAACCTTTGCGTAATGCAACACGCGTCAGGCCGCCGGGGATGATTGAAACCCGCTCGCCGGACAGGATGAACGGCCGCAAATCAATGTGCCGCCCCTCAAACTTGCCGTCACAAAACGTCGGGTGCTGCGACAGGTAGATCATCGGCTGCGCGATATAGTTGCGCGGTTCGGCGATCACCAGCTTGCGGAATTTCTCGATCTCGGCCTTCGAAGCCTTCGGCCCCATCAGCATCCCGTAGCCGCCGGATTCATTCGCCGCCTTCACAACGAGTTCGGGCAGATGCTCCATGATGTATTTCATGTCGTCCTTCTCGCTGGCGAGATAGGTCGGCACGTTGGGCAAAATCGGTTCCTGATCGAGGTAATACTTGATCATGCGCGGCACGAAGTAATACATCACCTTGTCGTCGGCGATGCCCGTGCCGATGGAGTTCGCGAGTGAAACGTTGCCGGCGCGATACGCATTGATCAGCCCCGCCACGCCGAGCATCGAGTCACGGCGAAAAACCGTCGGGTCGATGAAATCATCATCAATGCGGCGGTAGATGACGTGGACGGGCTGCAAGCCTTTGGTCGTGCGCATGAACACGCGCGAATCGCGGATGAACAAATCGCGCCCTTCGACAATCTCGATGCCCATTTGCCGCGCCAGATAAGTGTGCTCAAAATACGCGCTGTTGTAGGCACCCGGCGTGAGCAGCACGACGGTGGGGTCGGCCACGCCGGACGGCGCGATGTATTTCAGCGACTTCAAAAGCTCCTGCGCGTAATTTTCCACCGGCCGCACGCCGATGCCCTCGAACATCGACGGGAACGTGCGCTTCATGGCGCGGCGATTTTCCAGGACGTAGCTCACGCCCGACGGACAACGGCCGTTGTCCTCCAGCACCAGATAATTCCCATCCTTGTCGCGGATGAGGTCCGTGCCGCAGATATGGATGTAGATGTCCTTCGGCACGTTGAAATTCACGAACTCGCGCCGGAAATGGCGCGCGGACAAGACATAAAATTCGGGAATGACGCCATCCTTCAGGATTTTCTGCTCGTGATAGATGTCATGCAGAAAAAGATTCAGCGCCGTGATGCGCTGGGTCAGGCCGCGCTCGAGAAATTCCCACTCCGTGGCGGGTATGATGCGGGGCAGCAGGTCGAACGGGAAAATCTTCTCCGCACCTTGGGCGTCGCCATAGACGTTAAAGGTGATGCCCTGCCGCATGAAGGCCGCGTCCACCGCCTCGCGCTTGGCGTCGAACTCGGCCGGCTTCATCTTTTCGAAGGTCTTGTGGAACTTCCGGTAATGGTCGCGGATGCCCGTCTTGGCGCAAAGCATCTCATCGAAACCGCCGTTGACTTTATATTTTTTCAGCATAACACCGAGTCGTTTTTTTGACCGCGTGGACAATTTCCGCCAGCCTCCAAGGGCGCATATCTTTTACCCGCCCGCTCAAAAAGAAGCACATCATGGGCCTGAATCAAGCGGTTTCTTGCCGGTTTGCTGTGACCTGGCCGCACAAATGGCCGTTCTGGTTGGTCGCCGTGATTGATCATATGCTGCTGTTTAGCAGGCGCCTTGCCGGATGGCGGATTTCTTGTGAATTTTTTCACAAACGCTTGCCGCCCCCGCCTCCGTCGCTTAGTTTTCCGGTGGTGAAGAAAAGCAGCCGTCCCATCATCCCGCGCAAGACGATCTATCGTCTCTCGATCTATTCGCGCTGCCTGGCCCGGTTGCGCGAGAACGGGATAGGCACCGTGTCCAGCGAGGCGCTGGCGAAGGCCGCCGGGGTCAAGCCGACCCAGCTCCGCAAGGACCTCGCCTATTTCGGCACCTTTGGCACGCGCGGGCTCGGCTACGATGTGCTGGAGCTTTCCCAGAAGATTTCTGACGAACTGGGCACCTCGCGCCTGCAACCCGTCATCCTCGTCGGCGTCGGCCACCTCGGTCTGGCGCTCGTTTCCTATCGCGGTTTTGAAAAGGAAGGATTTGAGATCATCGCCGCCTTCGACACCGATCCGGGCCGCAAGCGCGACAAGAAAATTTCCCAGCCGATCTTCAGCATCGAGGCGATGCCAAAATTCATCGCCGAGCATAACGTCAAGATGGCCATCCTCTCCGTGCCTGCGGCCGTCGCCCAGGAGGTGACAAATGCGCTCGTGAACTGCGGCGTAATGGGCATCTTAAATTTCGCCCCCATCGTCCTGGCCGTGCCGGAGGATGTGATGGTCAACAACGTCAATCTCGCCATCGAACTGGAAAACCTGAGCTACTTCATCCAGAGCTGAGGGGACGTTTCAGATCACGTCCGCGAAGGTGCGTTCCATCTTGCGGAAATACCATGTGCCGGTGACCAGCAGCAGCACCACTATCACGATGGACGTGAGGAGTTCCTGCGGGTCCAACGGCACCCGGGCGCCGAGCAAGCACCACTGAAAGCCGTCAATCACGCCGACCATCGGGTTCAGCGCGTAAAATTGTGAAAACGTCGCACCCAGTTTATGTTTGATCTCCGCGTTGGTGAAGATCACGGGTGAAACATAAATGCCAAATTGCACGATGAAGGGAACGATGTAGCGGAAGTCCCGGTATTCGACATTCAGCGCGCACAGCCAGAGCCCGGTGCCGAACGCCGCCCCGAACGCCAGCAGGATGAACAGCGGCAAGAACACCAGATGCCAGTCTGGCATGAATTGATACCACACCATCATCAGCGCCATCAGGCCGAGCGTGATGAGAAAATCCACAAAGCTGGTGATCACCGCCCCCGCCGGCACGATGAGACGCGGAAAATAGACCTTGGAGATCAGATTGGCATTGCCCACCAAGCTGTTGCTGGCCTCCGTCATGGCGGTGGAAAAAAACTGCCACGGCAACATGGCCGCCATCACGACCAGGGCGCGCTTCGGCCCACCGTCATCCGCCATGCCGGCAACCTTGCCGATGACGGTGAAGACAATCGTGGCCAGCAGCGGACGGACGACCGCCCAGGCCACCCCGATGGCCGTCTGCTTGTAACGCACCAGGATGTCGCGCCAGGCGAGGAAGTAAAACAGCTCACGATAATGCCAAAGGTCGCGCCAGTAATTCTTTTCGGCGCGGCCGTTCTCGATGAGCAGTTCTTGCACGGGAAAGAGATAGATGGAATCGCTTCAAAGAACAAGGCATCAGTGGCGCAAATCGCGCGACGTCGCCACCGCGATCACCCGCCCCTCGTCCCCAACCGCGCAGTAGAAGTGATAGACCACGCCGTTCCATTTCACGAGCCATGGCTTGTGCGCGTAGGTCTTGTCAT
>DATHQS010000064.1:0-6476 GCA_035482455.1 Candidatus Acidiferrales bacterium
AAGATGCTCTGCTTTTCGTCGCCGATCATCCGCTTCGCCAGGTCATGCGCCGCCGTGTTCTCGCTCATCATCCCGGCCGTGATCACAAATATCTTCCCGCCGCTGAGCTTCATCGTGTCCGCCGCGCCCTTTTCCAGCACGATCAGTTGCAAGGCCTCGTTCAGGTGCAGGCTCGTATGCTGCCGGTGCATCCGGTGCGACTCGATGTCGTAGATCTCCGTGAACACCCGGCCCAGCCCGCCGATGTACACCGGCTGCTTCTTCAGCTTCCCCTCGCGCATCAGCAACGCCAGCATCGCCAGGATTTCCTGCGTCCGGCCCAGCGCGAATGCCGGGATCATGATGCACCCCTTCTTCTTTTGCGCCGCATGGATCGCCTCCACCAGCCGGTCGATCTCCGCCTGCCGCGTGAAACCCGCCGGCACCCCGCGGTTGCCGCGCGTCGTTTCCATCACCAGCACGTCCGCCTTCACGCCCTCGAACCGCGCGCTCTTCAAGATCGTCTGGTCGTGGAAACACACATCCCCCGTGTAAAACATCGTCTCGCTCTTCCCGCGCAACAATATGCCCGCCGACCCCAGCGTATGGCCCGCGTCAAAAAATTCCAGCGTCGGTGACGGCTGACCCGAACGCGCCTTTTGGTGCGACGCCCACTCCACCTCCCGGTTGTATTTGAAGCCCTGGAAAAAGGCCGCGATGTCATCCAGCTCGTCGTGCGAATACAGCGGATATTCCTTGATGCCCAGTTCATCCCGCTGCCGCGTCATCACGTTCACCGAATTGTGCAGCACCCGCTCCACCAGCAGATAGCTCAGCTCCGTCATCAGCACGTGCGCCTTGGGAAAATGCCGCACCGCCAGCGGCAGCGCCCCCACATGGTCGTGATGACAATGCGAAACCGCGATCGCATCCACGTCATGCGTGCCCGCCTTGCCGAACCGCGGCGCCGCGTCCCGGCCCTCGCGTTTGGGATGCATCCCCGCATCCAGCAGGATGCGGTGCTCGTCCATCTCCACCAGCCACGCACTCGCCCCGATGTCCTCGTCCGGGTTCAGATTCAAAATGTTCATCCGCAGACTCTAACCGTCCGGTCACCAATAAAAAATGACTAAATCTCCCCGCGCCAATAATTTTTCCTGAAAATCATTGCGGCGGGTGGCCGTACGCAAGCACTTCATTTTTGCGGATACCGCCACACCCAGTCGCCCTCCTCAAACCTCGGCTGAGACCTGCGCTCGTCAATGTGGGGCTGTGACCCGCTATCGACCATCACCCCGCCATCATCCTTTTCATTCCAGCCGATCGAATACAAAACAAACAGCCCGTCACTTGTCCGCCGGTACTTCAGCGGCCCGCCGCCGATCACATCATGCGGCACCTGCGCGATGAACTGCGGTGCGAGCCCGTCCAGCGTTTCGGGATACTCCCCGTGCGCCAACCGGTACCGCTCCAGCGCCATCGCCGTCCGCGCCAGGTCCACGGTCATCTGGCCGCGCGCGGATTTCTTGGCGGAGTTCGGCAGCTCGGGAATCAGCTCCCGGGCAAAGATATTGAACAGGGTGTTGACCGGCTGCCATTGCTGCGGAATCACCATTTGGGGCATCACCTGGTGCTTCTCCGGATCGGTGATGTGCAGCAGCCACGTCTCGTGCATCCGCGCAATGGTCAGCTTGTTCAGTTCAAACCAGCCCTGCGGCATCAGGCAGATTTCCACCCTCAGGAAAAAACCTTTCATGGGCGACTCGGGAGCCTTGCCTGCCTCATCAAACGATTGATAGCTGGTGAGGTTATCATATCGTTTAACCCGGTCCTTTCTGCTGATATAATCCAGGATCCCGCCGGCAAACGCCCGTTCGCAACGCATCGAAAAAGTGAAGTCCGCCAGAAAATCGATCTTTGCCATCTCCGCCTCCATGGCTGCGAGCTGCGCATCCGTCCACCGGTGCTTTGCCAGTCCTTCATAGACCGGTTGCATCGCGATGTCCGTCATCGCGATCCGCACCAGCATGCCGATCAGCGTGGGTTCCCGTTGCACATGCTCGCTCAGCCGGAGCGTCAGCATCACATCTGCCAACGCCTTGTCGCTCTCGCCGTTTTCCAGTTCCGCCAGGGCGCGCAATTCCAGCAGTCTGGAAGAACGCTTCAACGCCGCCAGATGCGGCAGATAAATTTCCGCCGGATCATCCGCATCGTAATTCAGCGGAAACCGGCACTCTGGCAGTTGCGCCGCTTGCCGCAGCTCTTCCACCGTCGCGTCATATTTGCTCAACGCCAGCAGCACATCCGCCGCGGGCGCTCCCGGTTGCGGCGGCACTGCAAACTCGTTCGTCTTCGCCGCCAGTTCACGGTAATGTTCCTGCCACAACTTCAGGTTGCTCAACGTCCCCCTCGCCCAATAGCCTATCGCATTCGTGTTCCAGCCATCGTCAACCTGGTCATCACCCAGCTTGAATTCCAGCCGGTTCACCCAGTTCGTCGGCCGCTGCTCGGAAGGGATCAGCCTTCCATCCCGCGTCAAAATAAAACCGTAACTCGTGTACATCACCGGCGTCATCGCAAAATTCTTTTCGTCCGGCACCGGCGGCGGCACGATGCTCGCAAAATCAAAACGCTCTCCCTTCGCCTCCCACTCATGCTTGTAATTCTCCCACGCCCGTTTCCCCCGCCAGTCTTCCTCCGCATAAAACAATCCCACGAGCGTCGCCGCACAAGCCGCCAAAAAAATGAACCGCTTCAGATTTCGCCCATTAGCCAGCCAGCGGATGAACGCCACCAACAACATCAGCAACGTCATGCCTGCCGCCAGCGACCAAAACAACCGCGCATCCTCGGCCGGCCGCGGCCGCGATCCTGATATGGACAGGACCAGCCAGAAGATTAGCGCCAACGCCAGCATCAACGCCACCCACCCCAGCAACCAGGCCAGCGGCCCCCGCCAGGGTTTCCTCCAAATGCTCTTCAGTTTCTCTTCCATAAATTTATTTCTGATTAGTTACCCGCCCGCCTTACGCCACCAAATCACGCGCCAGCGCCTTGGAGTGCGGCAGTCCTCTGCCGCTTTGCACGGCATGCCCTTCGCGGGCCATGGCTTGACGCAATCGCGACCCGGCAAACTGGTGTTTGGAATTTCTCTGGCCTGTCGCGCCGTAGCGCAGCGTAGGCGGAAGCTTGGATGTTGGTGCTTGGAGCTTATTTAGTCATTCGTCATTAGCGCTTAGTCATTTTTACGAGGGCTTCGTCATTCCCCTAGGCCACCTCTGCCTCCACCCTCTCGCTCCGCGGCCGCGGCACAAACCCCCTTGGCCGGTCCGCATCCGTGCTTTCATATCCGCGCACCAGCTCCGCAAACATCCGCTGCTGCTTTCGCAACTCCGCCACCATCTCTGGCGATGTCGTCGTCGATTTCCTCGCCGCCCTCGGCGCCCCCTCATGCGTCGCGATATTCAGCGCGATGATCCCCACCCACACCGCCGCCAATCCCGCCCACGCCTTCGGGTGCGGCCACAACAACGCCGCCACTTGCCGCTGCACAATCGCCAACCAAGACTCCTGCGCCACCGCCACCGGCCGCTCCTCCGCCCGCGCCGCCCGCGCCGCCGCCAAAATCTCCCCGCGCCACTCCGACGGCACCGCCCGCAACGGCTGCCCGCCCACCCGCTTTTCAAATTGTTTGTCGTTGTTATTCACTGTTAATCGCTGTTAATCGCTGTTATTCACTGTTTTTTTCTTCGTTCGGCTCATCACTCATCACACATCACCCGTCACTCCTGTTTCATTTCCTCATATAGCGGACGCAGCCGTTCTCTTAATTTGTCTATCGCATACCGGTACCGGCTCGCCGCCGTGTTCGGCGGTATCTCCAGCGCCGACGCGATCGCCTCAAACGTCAACCCGCCCCACAGCTTCAGATGCGCCACCGCCCGCTGCTCCTCCGGCAATTCCGCCAGTGCCGCCGCCAGTTCATTCCGGAAAATCTCCTCATCCGGATCGCTCGCCGGCGCGAACGGTGAAAGCACCTCCGCCAAATTCACCTTCACCCGCTCCCGCGTCCCGCGCCGACGCATCAGGTCAATCGCCGCGTTATGCGCCAGCCGGATGAGAAACGCCCGCTCCTCGCGCACCCCCCGCAGCAAACCTTCATCGCGGGCGATCTTTACGAACACCTCTTGAAGCACATCCCTTGTATCCGCCTCATCCCGCGTCAGGTTCAGCAGAAAAGCGTACAGCGCCGACGCATGGGCGTCGTACAGCCGTTCCAGTTCTGAATCACCGGGCATTTTCATTAATGACGCGCCCCCCGGGTAAATTTGTCTAGTCTTAATCGCATATCACTGGCCTGTCGCATCGTAGCGCAGCGGAGACGGATGGTAGTGCGCTGAAGGCCAGTCCGGCACCGGACCTTTAAAAAATCTTTGGTCGGATTTACCCGGATATCGGCGGATATTGACGGAGCAACGGCACCCCAGACCCGGGGTGCTCGCCGTACGCCAGTACCACCAAGAATTTTTATGGTCCAACCAAGCCCAACGTGGCCCAACAAACCCTGGTTCCCTGTTGTAGGAGACAACGTGAGGAGACTCTGACCTGCCCCGGAACGCCCGCCAGTGCGGGACCTTTGCCGTTTGGAGCGCGGGCGGCTCGCCCGCAAGTTCTTATTTGGCACCGTTTCCGGCCGGCGCCCGCTCTTGCCTTGCTGCGTAAGCTTCATGATTTTATTTTTTTGGTCGGATTAGGTCGGATTTACCCGGATAAACGGTCCCCAGACCCTCAGACGCATCTCGTTTCATCATTCGTCATTTGAAATTCGTCATTCATTAGACATTAGGTTTTAGTCCTTCGTCATTTTCCATCGCGCTTGTCCGGTCGCGCCATATGTGCAATATGCGTCTCACACCCCGACCGTATCACAGACCCTGAAAAGTTGAATTTGTGTGGGGAATGTAGAATGCAGATTTATGCCATTTATTTTCATTTTTCGGGAGTGGGAAGGGGGCCCGACCAAAAAAATCAAAAACGCTTGCGCTAGAAATTGGCAGCCAGCAACTTGCAACGCGCAACCCGCAACGCCCCCGCCCCAAAACTGCGGATTTGCTGGGAAATTGAAAGGTTTTTGAATTCCAGGAAAATGCTGGGCAATGACCATGCGGACCATTCGTCATTCGCGCTTCGTCATTTACCAAGGGCGTCCCCTTTGATGTTTGGTGCTTCTCCGGTGCTTGGATGTTGGAGCTTGGCCCGTCGCGCCGAAGCCTCGGCGAAGGCGGAAGCTTTCCCCGCCCGCCTACCTCATCGCCCCCAAAATGGTCTTCATCTCCGCCACCGTGTTCGCGAACAGGAAAAACGCCGCCGACACATAAAGGAACGTCAACACCGTCGCCGCCGCCTGGATCCACCGGTTGCTGTTATACGCCTTGAACCCGTCCCGCCCCAGCCGTTTCTTCAGGGCGATCGTGTAATAGTGGTTGATCACCAGCCCCACCCCGTGCGCCACGCCGAACAGCGCATAATTCAAACCCACCCCGTGCCAGATGCCGATCAGCAGAAACACCACCATGATCGTCACCGCGATCGCATGGTTCACGTTCGCCGGGCCGAACAGTTGCGCCAGATATTTTGACAGCGGCGCGAACACCACGTCCCGCATGTAGCCCGACAGCGTCATGTGCCACCGGTTCCAATATTCCTTCACGTTCCGCGCCAGCATCGGATCGTTGAAATTTTCCGCCACCGGAATCCGCAGCAATCCCGCCGCCCCGATCACCATGTCGCAAAAACCCGAAAAATTCAGGTACATGAAAATGTAATACGCCACCGAGGCGATCCCCAGGTCGATCCAATGATGCGGATGCTCGTTCAGCAAAAACCGTTCAAATGTCAGCCGGTTGAAGAAGAGGCTGAGGAACTGGTATTTCACCAGCCCCACCAGGATGCGCATCAGCGCGCGACCTGCCGGGATTTCCGGCGGCGGGTTCTCAAACCCCCGCCGGTAATTGCTGTACGCATTGATCGGGCCGATCAGCGCCGTCGGCACAAAAAAGCAGTACCCCAGGTATTCCCAAAGCCCCGGCCGTTTCACCCGGCCGTTGCGCACCTCCAGCACCAGGAGGCTTGTCCTGAAAGCCAGATACGAAATGCCCACCAGGTACGTCGCGGGCGGAAACGGTATTATTTTATCCAATTTGGCCGCGGCCACCGCCGGCAAACACAGCGGCAGGTACCGGGCCAGCACCAAAAACCCGATCGGCGTAAAAAATGCCAGCCATGGTCGCCGGCCCGCCTTGTCGGCAAAAGCCCGCATCATCCCATACTGCAATAGCACGATGCACAGGTAGTCGATGGCCGCCGTCGCGCAGTGAACGTGTCCGGCCATGTACAGCCAGTAGAAAACCACCAGGTTCGTCGCCGCGAACATGACCTCGCGAAACGGGCCGGACAGCCACCGCATCACGATTTTGGCCTCCACCAGGTAGATGGCC
>DATHQS010000065.1:0-23609 GCA_035482455.1 Candidatus Acidiferrales bacterium
GCCTCCGTGCCGCCGGCAAAAAACCGCTCGTCGCCATGACCGCCTGTATGCGCAAGCTCGTCGTATTGATGAATCACCTCCTCAAAAATGAAAACTTTCAGCTTGCCAGCTAACACCGTTGCTCCGAGGAGAGGGGGAAACACTCCCTGCGTCTTTAGTAGTGTGCGTCGTGGGTTTGGAGAATAGCTCAATTCCGTCGCCTGACGCTGCCTCGGCGACGGGGACATCGCAGCGCGATGTCCCTACCAAGTCAGAGCCAGTTCATATCGTAAATTTTTATCCTCAGCCGCGCGGTTTTGATTTACCCTCCGCGCGATGTTTGAACTGCTTAAGACCGATACGTTCTCGAAGGCGCGCCTCGGAAAATTGACCACCGCGCACGGCGTCGTGGATACGCCGGTGTTCATGTCCGTGGGCACGCAGGCCAGCGTGAAGGCCATCGACCCGCGCGAGCTCAACGAGATGGGCACGCAGATCATCCTCGGCAACACGTATCACCTCAATTTGCGTCCCGGGCTCGACGTCATCCGCGCCGCGGGCGGCCTGCACAAGTTCATGAACTGGGACAAGCCCATCCTTACGGACAGCGGCGGCTTCCAGGTCTTCAGCCTCGCCAAGATCCGCAAGGTGAAGGAGCACGGCGTGGAATTCCGTTCGCACCTCGACGGCTCGCTGCTGTTCATCGGCCCCAAGGAATCCATGGAGATCCAGCGGGTGCTGGGCTCGGACATCGCAATGGTTTTTGACGAATGCCCGCCGCACGATGCGCCGGCGAAGGAGCAGCGGCTGGCCGTGGAGCGGACCATCCGCTGGGCGCGCGAATGCCGCGAACAGCCGCGCGCGGAGGGGCAGAAGGTTTTCGGCATCGTGCAGGGCGGGTCCAACCCGGCGCTGCGCGAGCAGTGCGCCAAGGCGCTGGTGCCGATGGATTTTGACGGCTATGCCATCGGCGGCGTGAGCGTGGGTGAACCCGAGCCGGAGATGATGAAGGCCGTGGAACTGGCCGAGCCGCATCTGCCCGCGCACAAGGCGCGGTACGCGATGGGCCTGGGCACACCGGCGCAGATGGTGGAGCTGATCGCGCGCGGCGTGGACATGTTCGACTGCGTGCTGCCCACGCGCGTGGCGCGCAACGGCACGGCGTACACGCGGCGCGGCGCGCTGGGCATCAAGGGCGCATCGTACAAGATGGATTTCGGGCCGATCGAGGAGGGCTGCGAATGTTTCTGCTGCAAACATTTCACCCGTGCCTATATCCGGCACCTGCTGCGCGCGAATGAGATCCTTGGGCTGCGCATGTTGAGCGTGCACAACACGCACATGTATCTGCAAGTGATGGCGGATGTTCGTGCAGCCATCGCGGCGGGGAACTTTGAGGAGTTTCACCGGGAATTCATCGCCAAATTCAAGCCGTCGGAAAAGGTGCTGGCGCACCGGAAGAAGGTCGCGGCGGCGGAGTGATTTTTTTGACGCGAATTGCGCGAATTTTCGCTAACTAGATTGGTGGGAAATTTGACAAAGCCGGTTGGGATTTCGATTATCGGCCGGGCAGGGAAATTTCTTGTTGGATGCCATGCGCTTGAATGATTGCAACGCCCGCATGTGCATCGAAGTGGATGAGTTTCACGTCATTAACTTGTTCACCTTCGCCAAGGACATATCGTGTTTCGAGTGCTGCATTGCTGGTTGAGGTGGCTTGAGTTGAAATTTTAAAGAGCAGATACGTCTTTAGTCCTGTCATATAGCCGTCCAGCGTGATCTTGGGTAACTGGGGGGCAGCCACTTGCGCAGGTGGTTCAACAGTGAGCGCATTCAGATTAAAAACGTTCCGGGCGACAATGTGGATGTAAGGGTTGTCGGCAGATGAACTGTCGGCATGGACATACATGAGCCCACTCATCAGACATAGACCGATTTTCCATAAACGCTTCATGATTTATACAATGAAAACACCATCTCCCATCCAAAGTTGCGGTAATGCCGTTATGGCTCATTCTGGCTGCCCCTAAAGCATTTGCCCATTCGCCGGAAATGTGGCACTATTTAGCCATGAGCAAACCAAAAATTGTTGCCTATTTGAAACCGTCCTGCGGCTGGAGCCAGGGTGTGCGCGCCGTGCTGCGCAAGTACGACCTGCCGTTCGAGGACCGCGACATCATCAACGACCCGTTGCAGCGCCAGGAAATGATCGAGAAGACCGGCCAGATGCTGAGTCCGTGCGTCGAGATCAACGGTCACATGCTGCCGGACATCAGCGGCGAGGAAGTGGAAGCCTGGATGCTCGCGAACAAGGTCGTGACGCCCAACGACCGCGTGCCGGATGCGCCCATCAACCAGCCCTGTGCGCACGAGATGCCGCAGAGCTCGCCGTTGAACTTTACCGCGCGCCATTAAAGAATTCCAAATCATGCGAGCCGCGTAGATTCCTCTGCGCGGCTTGTTTTTTTATCAACCACCGTTAGATTCTCGCCATGCAAATTGTTTCTTCCGTCGCCGCGATGCAACGGCTCGCCCAGAAATGGCGGCGGGCGGGTGTACGCATCGGGTTTGTGCCGACGCTGGGTTATCTCCATGCCGGTCATCTGAGCCTCGTGCGCGAGGCGCGCCGCCGCGTGGGCAAAAAAGGCGTGGTGGTCGTGAGCATCTACGTCAACCCCACGCAGTTCGGGCCGAAGGAAGATCTCGCCAAATATCCGCGCGACCTGCCGCGCGACCTGAAGCTCTGCCGTGCGGAAGGCGCGGACGTGATCTTCACGCCCAACGATGCGGAGATGTATCCGGGCAAGGCGGAGGGACGTTACAGCACCTACGTGGTGGAAGAAACTTTGGGGCGGGTGATGGAAGGGGCCTCGCGCCCCACGCATTTTCGCGGGGTGACGACGGTGGTGGCGAAGCTGTTCAACATCGTGTTGCCGGACGTGTCCGTGTTCGGGCAGAAGGATTACCAGCAGGCGGCGGTCATCCAACGGATGGTGGCGGACATGAATTTTCCGGTGCGCATCATCGTCGCGCCGACCTTGCGCGAGCGGGACGGGCTGGCCATGAGTTCGCGCAACAAGTATCTGGACGCGGAGCAGCGCGCGCAGGCGGTGATTTTGTTCCATGCCTTGCAGGCGGCGAAGGCGGCGGTGGCGAAGAAGCCGGTGGCCGCGGCGCAGTTGAAGAAAGATTTGCAGCAGTTCATCACGGCGGCACCGTTGGGGCGGCTGGATTATGTGGAATTTTTTGATTCCGAAACGTTGCAGCCGGTGGCGAAAGTAAAGCGTGGTACGCACATGGCGCTGGCGGTGTTTTTTGGGAAGACGCGGTTGATTGATAATGCGAGGCTTTGAACCGCCAAGACGCCGAGAACGCCAAGTGGAGGGCAGAGCGAACTGCATAGTTAGTGGAATGACCGTCCTCACCCCGGCCCTCTCCTCCGAGGAGAGGGGGAAACGTTCGCCGCGTCTTTGGAAATACGCATCGTGGGTTGAAGAGTTATCTGGTTGACAATCGGCGGCGCGCGGAGCGACGCGCCCTACCTGCGTATTTGAATCGAGGCTGGCGTGATTGAATTGGTTGCCCTTTATGCGGATAATCCGGTAAATGTGGTTTTCGGTTTGACGTGCTTGGCGGTTGATTAAAAATGAAACAATTTGATTTTCTCATCCTGGGCAGCGGGATTGCGGGGCTTTCGTTTGCGCTGAAGGTTGCGGCGCGCGGGCGGGTGGCCATCGTCACCAAAAAGGATCGCGCGGAGTCGAACACCAATTATGCGCAGGGTGGCATCGCGTCGGTGACGAGCAAGGAGGATTCGTTTGAACTGCACGTGCGCGACACGCTGGAGGCGGGCGCGGGGTTGTGCAAGGAGAAGGTCGTCCGCACGATCGTCGAGGAAGGACCGGCGCGCATCGCGGAGCTGATCGAGCTGGGCATGCATTTTTCCGAGAGCGAACATCGCGCCGAGGACGGCTCGCGCGAATTGGACCTGGGACGCGAAGGCGGCCATTCGATGCGGCGGATTTTGCACGCGAAGGATGTGACGGGGCGGGAGATTGAGCGCGCGTTGTTGGACGCCATTGCCAAACATCCGAACATCGAGATATTTGAGAATCATATCGCCATCGATTTGATCACGAGCCAGAAGCTGGGTTATGTCGGCGAGAACCGCTGTCTGGGCGCGTATGTTTTCGACAAGATATCGGGGCGGGTGGATATATTCACGGCGCCGGTCACGCTGCTGGCCACGGGCGGTTGCGGCAAGGTCTACCTGTACACGACGAATCCGGACATCGCCACGGGCGACGGCGTGGCGATGGCGTATCGCGCGGGCGCGGCGATTTCTGACATGGAGTTCGTCCAGTTCCATCCCACGTGTTTGTATCATCCGAAGGCGAAATCGTTCCTTATCAGCGAGGCGGTGCGCGGCGAGGGCGGAATCCTGAAGACGCTGGACGGGCGCGAGTTCATGGACGGTTATCACCGGCTGAAATCGCTCGCACCGCGCGACATCGTGGCGCGCGCCATCGACAGCGAGATGAAGAAGTCCGGCGCGGAGTGCGTCTACCTGGATATCACGCACAAGCCGGCGCGCTTCATCATCGAACGCTTTCCGAACATCTACCAGACGTGCCTGAAGTACGGGATCGACATCACGAAGGAACCGATCCCGGTGGTGCCGGCGGCGCATTACCAATGCGGTGGCGTGGTGACGACGGTGGACGGCGAGACGGACATTGCCGGGCTTTACGCGGTGGGTGAGGTGTCCTGTACCGGCCTGCACGGTGCGAACCGGCTGGCGAGCAATTCGCTGCTGGAGGCGATGGTCTGCGCGCATCGCGCGGCCGCGAAAATTAATAAGGCGATGCCGGTGAAATCAGACCTGAACATTCCGGTCTGGCATTCCGGCGACGCGACAAATGCGGACGAATTGGTGGTGGTCTCGCACAACTGGGATGAGATCCGGCGCCTGATGTGGGATTACGTGGGCATCGTGCGGACGAACAAGCGGCTGCAGCGCGCGCAATCGCGGCTCGCGAATTTGCAGCAGGAGATCCAGGAATATTACTGGGACTTCAACGTGACGGCGGATCTGCTGGAGCTGCGCAACATCGCGACGGTGGCGGAACTGATCGTGCAATGCGCGCTGCAACGGCCGGAGAGCCGGGGGCTGAACTATAATTTGGATTTTCCGGAGGCGAATCCGGAGTGGGCGCAACGGGATAGCTTGGTGAGACGGGGGAATTAGGAGGTTTTTATCAATGCTCCAAAAAACATTCAATGCCCAACATTTAACGCTGAACATTCAACGCCCAACACCCAAGGCGGTCGCGCCCTCACTCCTTTGACGTTGGTCATTGAATGTTGAGTGGTGAATGTTTTCTCTTCCACCATCTCCGAGGCGCCGCCATGGCAGGTCATGCCCAGAGTTTTTCCGGGTAGTCGCCTTTGGCGATGAGTTTGCGGATGCTTTCGACGACCATGGGGCGGTCTTCGCGGTAGGTGACACCGAACCAGGAATCGCCGGAGCGGAGGACTTTGCACTTGGCCTGGCCGGAGGTGACGAGGTCGCCCACGGTGGCGGGGATGTAGCACTCGGATTTTTGCTCGGTGCCGGCGCGCTTGAGAAATTTCTCGAACTCGACGCGGAGCTGCGGGAACAGGGCGGGGGTGAAGCCCCAGAAATTCATGGAGACGGCCTCGTCGCCGGTGAGCTTGGTGATCTTGCCATCGGGGCCGGTGTCCTTGGCGCCGGTGCCGTCGCGGTCGATCTTCATCATCTCAACGATGTTGGTGAGATAGTTGTTGGCATCCACGCGGGAGACGCCGCGGGCGACGGTGCCGAAATCGGACAGGGTGTTCTTGAGGATGAATCCTACCATGGCGTAGTCCTTGGTGCCGGCGATGAGGTGCTGGGCGAGGACTTTGTACGCCTGCTGGCCGTAGAAATCGTCCGCGTTGATGGCGGCGAAGTTTTCCTTCACGACATTTTCGGCCATGAGGATGGCGTGGGTGGTGCCCCAGGGTTTGGTGCGGCCGGCGGGGAGAGTGTAGGGCGCGGGCAGCTTGTCGAGTTCCTGGTAGACGTATTCGACGGCGATGCGTTTTTCGAAGCGCGAGCCGACGATTTCGCGGAACTGCTGCTCGATGTCCTTGCGGATGACGAAGACGAGCTTGCCGAAGCCGGCGCGCATGGCGTCGTAGATGGAGTAGTCGATGATGGTCTCGCCGGAGGGGCCGACGGGGTCGATCTGTTTGAGGCCGCCGTAACGGCTGCCCATGCCGGCGGCGAGGACGAGCAAAGTCGGTTTAGTCATGCGCTGGATTTTAATTTCTTGGGGGAAATTGTCGAGCGTACAACGGGGGAAAAGGTTTCAGTGACATGTGATGTGTGACGAGTGACAAGCGCGGACGGGCAAGATTAACAACAAAGCAACCAAGTAACAAAGGTCCTGGCGGACGGCCACCGGGGAGGGCGGCTTAATGAGCCCGGCCGACGACGCCGAGGGTGTTGAAGAGCCAGATGAGGCCGGTGGCGGTGAGGACCATCAGGACGCCAAAGAAACAGGTCAAAAACCGGATCTGTTTCTGGTACGGCGTCAGAGTTTGTTTGTGTCTTGCCATGGCGTGGGTACGGCTTTGTGGCCACATGGTGAACAGAGCAATATAACCCAGAATGAGGGTTTGTCAAAAGGGGGGCGGGCGAAAAGCTCCAAGAACCAACATCCAAGCTTCCGCCTTCGCCAAGGCTACGGCGCGACAGGCCAGAGAAATTCCAAATACCAATGGCCAACACGCAAAGTGCTTGACGGGGTGGATGGGGCGACGGAGTCTTGGGGGCGAATTTTAGGAAATCCCGTACTGCATATGATGAGCCGTAGACCATCCCATTTTGTATCCCAGCTGGTAGCCACGGTTTTATTTTTCGGATGGCTGGTGGCCGCGCGGGCGGTTTTGGGCGCGGGCATTTTGCCGGGGGAGTATCGGCCGGATCAAATCATCATCCAGCCCAAGGCGGGCGCGAGCGGCCCGGCGTTGGCGGCGTTTCATGCGGCGCATGCGGCGGCGGCGGGCCGGGTGTTTGCGGCGGCGGGCGGTTCGCAGGTGGTGACGTTGCCGTCGGGAGAGACGGTGCCGGGTTTGATCGCGAAGTATGAGGCGAGCGGCCTGGTGGAATTTGCCGAACCGGATTACCTGGTCCATGCAACGGCGACGGTGCCGAACGATCCGCTCTTCGGAGACGGCACGCTGTGGGCCTTGAACAATACCGGACAGAATGGCGGTACCGCGAATGCGGACATCGATGCGCCGGAGGCGTGGGATGTGCTGAACTCCGCGAGCAACATCGTGGTGGCGGTGGTGGATACGGGCATCCGCTGGACGCATGAAGATCTGGCCGCGAACATGTGGGTGAATCCCAATGATGGCGGGCATGGCTTCAACGCGTTCACCGGCACGAACGATCCAGCGGATGACGGCGGCCATGGAACTTTGATGGCCGGGGTGATCGGTGGCGTGGGCAACAACGGCAAAGGAGTTGCGGGCGTGGCGTGGCGGGTGCAGATGATGGCCTGCAAGGGCCTGGATAAAAATGGCAACGGCAGCGATTCGACCGTGATCGCGTGCATCGATTATGCCCGGACGCACGGCGCGCAGATCATCAACTCCAGCCTGGATTCCCCGACGTATTCTTCGGCGTTGTCCAATGCGATCGTGGCGGTGCATGACGCGGGCATCCTGTTCGTCTGCTCGGCGGGCAACAACGGGGTGAACTTGGATGTCACGCCGCATTATCCAGCCTGCTACAATATCGATAATATCATCGCGGTGGCGGCGACCACGCGGAACGATGTTTTGTGGAATGTGTCAGCCGGGAACGGGTCGGATTATGGCGCGACCAACGTGGCGCTCGCCGCGCCGGGCGACCAGATCACTTCGACCTTCAGTTCTTCGGACACTTCGTACTTTCCATCGGCCGGCCTGCCGGTCGACGTGGCGGGCACGTCGTTTTCCTCCGCGTATGTGTCCGGCGCGGTGGCGCTGATGCTGGCGAAGTATCCGACGGAGAATTATCACCAGATCAAACAGCGGCTGCTGGCGGCGGTGGATGTGCTGCCGGCCTTGAGCGGAAAATGCGCGACGGGCGGGCGGCTCAATTTGAAGAAGGCGTTGCATCCGGAGATCACGCTGGCGCCGGTGACCACGGGGAGCGGGGGGACGGTGCAAATCCGCTTGAGCGCGTGGCAGAACCGGACATGCACGATCCAGTTGTCCACGAACCTGACGGACTGGTCGGCCATCTACACGAACACGACTTCGACGAACGGGATTTTTGATTTCACGAACAGCACCGGTACGCCGCAGCAGTATTTCCGGGCGGTGGCGGCGCCGTGAACAGTTAATGAGTTTGTGAGTTAGTGAATCAATGAGTTGGGATGTCGCGCGAAGGCCGCAAAGGGGGCGAAGGGTGCCGGCGTCACGGCCATTGGGACCCGTCATCTGCCTTTCCATACTTTCTGGCTGCCGGTGTCGATCAGGGAGGAGCGAAATTCGGGGTCTTCTAAAATCTTGCGGGTGACGGCGGCGAAGTCGCCGTAAGGGCTTTCATTGGTACGTTCGAACCGTAGGACGCCGAAAACGGTGCGGTCGTCGTTGCGGAAATGCAGGGCGTAGGGCTGTTCATCGGGTTCGCGGTCATCGAGGTAGCGGTGATGGAACATGAAATACCAGCGGCCGCCGGCGGGGTCGTGGAGTTTTTTGGTGTGGGGTGACCAGGTGTCCATGGGACAGTTAATGAGTTGATGAATTAGTGAGTCAGTGAGTTGGGGGGATGTCGGGATGGCGTTGACCCCGCCTTCACGCTGCTTCGTCTCAACGGGCTGGCGAGTGGTTGGGCGGCACTTCAGTCATCACGTCCCACAAATTTCGGTTCACCGCGCTCAAACTCGACACGCCAGATGCCGTCATCATCGCCAGCACGCTCGAACTCCATCGCAAAAATATCTGGCTTATCTTCCCATAGGAAATCGAGTGAGTAGAACGTGAAATCTCCAAGCCGAACAGTCGGCTCCTTTGTACGGATGAAATCCAATGCCTTGCGCTCGACTTCGGCAAAGCGACCAAGCAAATCTCGAAACCGATCAAGCAGTTCATCATCCGGCGTTGTAGCTGTGCCGCCAACATAAAATCGAATATCTCTGCCATCTCGGTGAACTTTTCCGCTCCATAATTCGGAATCCAAAACCAAAACGCCAAACTCCGGGTGAACATACTCAACCGGTGGCTTCGCAGCAAACAGTGACTTAAAACGCTCGAACATATGGTGCTAGTCTGTCTAACAGATAACGGGTTTAAAGCTGATTCTTTTCCCTATGCAGTCTGGCTTTGGCCATGAATGAGAAGTAAGCCGGGCTGAACTGGTTGTCTAGCGGAAAGATTTCGCGATGCAGTCGGCTGGGGATGAATCAGGCGGATTGGATGCGTTTTTCGATCTCGGCGCGGAACTGGTTTTCGTCCTGCGGTGAGGCAAAATATTTCCGCGGGACGAGGTAGGCGTTGGTTTCGGTGACGTAGATGATGAGGTGACGGCGGGTATGGACGAGCTTGTGGATGCCGGCCCAGCGAATCAACGATTCGTTGACGGCGGTGCGCTCGGCGAGGCCGTCGTCCCGAATCTCCAGGGTGTGTTCGCCGAGGACGCCCTTGAGCTTTTTGAACCGGGTGCTGAGCCACATGGTGGCCATGGTGGCGCAACCGACGAAACCGAACATGAGGGCGGTGATGAAGAGCGCGTAGAGGATTTTTGGGGCGAGCGAAAACTTGGCCATTTCCGGCATCTGTAAATCTCTCCAGGCGACGAAAAGGCTGACGGCGGTGACAAGGACGATGAGGATGCGGTTGCGGCAGAGGACGTAAAAGTGCCAGCACAACATATCACTGCGGGTGACCGTGTACGTGATGCTCAGACGCGGGGTGGCGAGGTTCAGCGGCGGGGGTGGGGGTGGCGGTGTCATGCGGGTGGAGGGAGTTGGGTTGTGACGGGACACATAGCCTTTATAGGGCGAGAATAAGAATGAGTTGGCGTGAGGGAAAGGGGAAAAACGAAGATTGAGGATGGCCGGAAAGCGTGCCGGATTTTGCTCGCCTCGCATTTCCAAACCGGGTGATTATGGAGGGCAAAGCAGCGGGTCATATTTTATGAAATTCTACAGGGAAAAATTCTTTGGGTTGTGGCTGGCTTTCAGCTTCATCGTGGCGCTGGTGCCGCCGGCGCGCGGCGCGGCATGGGTCACCACTACTTTTCTGAACCTGGCGGTTCAGCAGCATACGGCGACGCTGTTGCCGAACGGCAAGGTGCTGGTGTGCGGCGGGCGGAGCGCGGCGAATTTCGCGGTGACGAACGCGGCGTTGTATGACCCGGCGACGGGGCTCTGGACGAACACGGGTTCGCTGAACATCGCGCGGCAGAGTCACACGGCGGTGTTGCTGACGAACGGGCAGGTGCTGGTGGCGGGCGGACAGGGCAACAGCGGGGCGTTGGCGAGCGCGGAATTGTACGACCCGGCCACGGGGGTGTGGACGGTGACGGGTTCGCCCGGCGACGCGCGGTTCCAGCATACGGCGACCTTGCTGCCGGACGGCCGGGTGCTGGTGGCGGGCGGCGAGGACAACACCACGTTGGGCATCACGGCGACGGCGGAGCTGTATAATCCGGTAACGCATGTGTGGTCGGCGACATCCTCGATGAGCACGAAACGTTATTATCACACGGCGACGTTGTTGCGGGACGGCCGGGTGCTGGTGGTGGACGGGGCGGCGTCCTTCGGCAGCGGGATGTCGGGCGCGGAATTGTACGACCCGGCGACAGGGCACTGGTCGGCGGCAGCCACGCCAAGCGGGCCGCGCTATGAACATACGGCGACGCTGCTGGCGAACGGGCAGGTGCTGATGGCGGGAGGATTCAACGGCAGCAGCAGCATTTTAGGCGACGCGCAATTGTATGATCCGGTGGGGAATTCGTGGTCGGCCACCGGTTCGCTGAACACGAACCGTACGGAGCAGACGGCGACGCTGTTGCCGAACGGCAAGGTGTTGCTGACGGGCGGCGTGGGTGCCGGCGGCTGGCTGACCGGCGCGGAACTGTATGATCCGGTGGCGAAGACGTGGTCGAACACGGTCTCGCTGGCGACGGGCCGATATTTGCACACGGCGACGCTGCTGCAGGGCGGCCAGGTGCTGGTGGCGGGTGGCAACACGAGCAGCAGCCCGACGAACAGCGTGGAGGTGTATGATTATGCGGCCGGCGTGTGGACGAACACGGTGCCGATGAACAGCAGCAGCGATTCACACACGGCAACCTTATTGCCCGGCGGCGGAGTATTGGTGGCGGGTGGATATAGCGGTGCCACGGGCGTGACGAATCGCTCTGAAATCTTCAACGCGACGAACGGGACATGGACGGCGGCCGGGGCGATGAACAACGGCCGTTATAATCACACGGCGACGTTGCTCGGCAATGGCAAGGTGCTGGTGGCGGGCGGTTCCGGCGGTGTCGCCAGCGCGGAATTGTTTGACCCGGCCACGAAAAATTGGACGTTGACCGGTTCCCTCATCACAGGCCGCTCGTTGTTCACCGCCACGTTGTTGAACAACGGGAAGGTGCTGGTGGCGGGCGGTGCCAGCGGCAATCTCACCAACACAGAATTGTATGATCCGACCGCCGGAACATGGAAGGCGACGGGGCCGCTGAAAACGGGGCGCTCGTCCCACACGGCGACCTTGCTGCCCAATGGAAAAGTCATGGTCGCGGGCGGGGTCATCAGCACCATTCTTGGGCCGGCGGCCACGACCAGTGTGGAACTGTATGACCCGGAGAGCGGTACTTGGGCGACAAATGGCAGTCTCAATGTGCCGCGCTTCGACCACACGACGACCTTGCTGCCGAATGGCAAAGTGCTGGTGACCGGCGGGGTGTTGGATTTCAGCAGCAGTTCGCTTGCGAGTTCGGAATTATACGATCCGGCCACGGGGACGTGGAACCTGACCGGCGGCCTGAACGTGGCGCGCGCCAGTCATACCGCCACATTGCTGCCAAACGGCAAGGTGCTGGTCACGGGCGGATTTGGCGGCGGTGGCACAACCTATCTTGGGAGCGCGGAGTTATACGATCCGGCGACCGGGTACTGGACCCTGACCAGTCCGCTGGCAACCACCCGCGAACTGCATACCGCCACATTGTTGCCCAATGGCCGGGTGCTGGTGGCCGGCGGCATCAACACCACCGACTTGAACAGCGCGGAGCTGTATGATCTTGGGCTGGGCAGCACGAATACCTCGCGTCCACAGGTCACGTCGGTGACCTCGCCGCTGAACCTTGGCGGCAATCTGGTGGTGACGGGCACGCAGTTCCGCGGTGTGGGGGAAGGAACGGGTGGTGGCACGCAGGATCCGGGCACGGATTTTCCGCTGGTGCAGTTGCGGAGCCTGGACAGCGGGCAGATGCTGTTCCTGCCGACGACGGATTGGGGGACGAATCATTTCACATCACTGCCGGTGACGGGTTTTCCGCCGGGCTACGCGCTGGCGACGGTGTTCGTGAACGGCATCCAGAGCACAAGCAGCGTGGTGAACGTGAGCGTGCCAGTGCCGGTGGCAGTGCCGCTGAAAAATTCCGTGAAGACGGGCAACGGCTTTCAGTTCACCTTCACGAACAACATCGGCGCGTTGTTCGGGGTTTTGGTGACAACGAATCTTTCACAGCCGCTGACAAACTGGACGGGCTTGGGCGGCGTGACGGAAGTCACGCCGGGCCAGTTCCAGTTCACCGACCCGACGGCGACGAATGGCGTGCAGCGGTATTATCTGCTGTACGCGCCGTAACGACCGCGGAGGAGAACCGGCTTACCTGGTGAAGGGCTGGAAGATTTTGGCGAAGGCCCAGGGTTGCGCGTCGCTGGGGACGGTGACGCGGTTGGTGGTGTAGCTGATGGCGCCGGTTTCGTTGGTGGTGGCGGTGATGACGCGCTGGCGGCGCGGTTTGGCGAGGTCGTCGTTGATGGACCAGTAGTGCAGGGAGCAGACCCAGGGGGTTTGGTCGGCGAAGGCTTTCAGCGTCTTGGCGTCGTCGAGGACGAAGACTTCGCCCGAGGAACCGTTGCGGCCGAGGCAGGGGCAGAGGCCGATCTGGATGGCGGGGTCGATCTTCTGGAGCTGCGCGTGGGCGGTATTGGCGGAATCGATGCCGAGCTGGCCCTCGGATTTGCCCTTGCCGATGAAGGCTTTGCCGAAATACATGACCATGAGGTTGGCGGAGTGGACCTTGACGCCTTTCTTCACGGCGTCGGCGAGCAGGGCTTGCGAGGCATCGGAGATGCCATCGGGATCGACGGGGAGCGTGAAGGAGATGATGAGGCCGGGATTTTTTTTCTGGAGCGTGGCGAGGACGGTGTTGCGGCGTTCGCTATCGGCCTTGCCCTTGTCGAGGTTGTTGCCTTCGACATCGAAGTCCAGCCAGGTGAACTTGTACTGGTCGATGACCTGCTGGTAGGCGGCTTCGAGCTTGGCGGGGTCGTCGATGATGTTGGCCATCTCTTTGCCGGCTTCGCCACCGAAGGACATGAGGACATCGCCGCCGCGTTTGCGGATGGCATCGATCTGCTCGTGATAAAAGTTTTCGGCGATGAGGGTGTTGCCGTCCCAGGACGGTTCGGGGTGGTAGACGGTGTCCTTCCCGCGGCCTTCCTGTTTGGCGATGATGAAGGCGAGCGTGTAGAACTTGAGGCCGCATTGGTCATCACAATCGGTGAGCTTGAAATGGTCGCCGGCGCCGACATACATGTAGGGGGCGAAGACCTTGTCCGGCCAGGCGGCGTGGGCGGTGGAAATCAGCGTGGTGACGGCAAGCAGGGCGGGGAGCAGGTATTTATTTCGCATGGGATTGATGAGCTACAGGCTGGCGGTGGTGGCGGGGGAAAGTCAAGCGGGCTGGACCCATCATTTGGAGGGGGTAAGGTCAGTGTTCACGGGGTGGGCGCAGGCGGGGCAGAGGCTTCGATGGCGTGGATGCGGGCGAGGGTGGGGGCGGCATCGGTGCCGCGGGATTCGAGGGCAGCGAGGGCGGCCCGGTGGAGGTCGGGCTTGAATTTAGTGGTGAGGTATATTTTTTCGAGCAGCGGGATGACGTGTATGTTCAGCAGGTGGTTATCAGCGAACCGGGCGAGGTCGCGGGACGTGGCGAGGGCTTGGGGATTTTTCACCGCGAGCTGTTGACAGGTTTCGACAAAGAGGTTGGTCTGGCCATCGATGTAATAGGCCAGGGTGGCGGCATGGAGGTCGTCCGTCTTGCGGGCGCACCGGATGAAATAAGGGAGGGCGGTGCGGTTGGTGCCGTTGAGGATGGCGAGGGCATCCTGCAACTGAAAGGTGAGGTTGTCATTGAGGTCCGGACAACGTTCGAGGCAATTGATGAGATCGGGGATGGCGGCGCGGGCGGAGGGTCCGAGGGACAAGAGCAACTGGCAGGCGCGTTCATGGCGGGTGGTGCAGACATCCAACTGGTACAGGTGCAGCCTGACGGCGGTGCGATGATGGCGGCCACTGAAGTCGCGCAACCGGGCGGTGCTCAGAACGGGGAAGGTGTGGGAGCGACCATACAACCCCTGGCGGGCAATGTAGGGGACGGCGGGAGCGCCGATCTGGAGGATCTGGGCGGGCGCATTGGTACCGGGGTTCAAGCGCAGGGCTTCATCCACCCACTCACTGACACGGCGGCCGTGGTAGATGGGGCCGCTCGCGGCCTCCCAATGCCAGATGATGCCGGCGGCGAGCACCAGCAGCAGGGAGCAGAGCAGGATTTTTTTTGGCCGGCGCATTAGGGGGAATTGTGGCGAGGATTTTCGCGCAGTCAATTTTGCTTGGTGAATTACTGACGCGAAGGCCCGTGGCGGCATGTTCAACATCCGGGGCTATGGGCAAAAAAACACCTCCTCTCCCCGGCCCTCTCCTCCACTCCGTGGAAGAGAGGGAGACCGGAGGCGGCGGGTTTGAGAGAGGCAGGCGGCAGTGTCGGGAAGTCTCCACATCACCGAGGGTCCGAACTTTCGTTCGACTCATCCGGGGATTGTTGCTAGTGTGGCCGGACTATGACATCCGACGAAATCTTATTGGAAGCGGAAGACAAGATGATCAAGACCGAGCAAGTCGTCGTGAACGGATTCCAAGGTGTGCGCACGGGCAAGGCCTCGCCTTCGCTCGTGGAAAACATCCAGGCGGAAGTCTATGGCTCGATGATGCGCATCAAGGAGCTGGGGAGCATCTCCTCGCCGGAACCGCGCCAGCTGGTGATCACACCGTGGGACAACGGCGCGCTGCAGCCGATCGAGAA
Organism: Candidatus Acidiferrales bacterium; assembly: GCA_035482455.1. Lineage (GTDB taxonomy): Bacteria > Verrucomicrobiota > Verrucomicrobiia > Limisphaerales > UBA11358 > UBA11358. The sequence continues at coordinate 15,362 of DATHQS010000065.1, forward strand.
GGCGATCCAGAAGGCGAACCTCGGCCTCTCGCCGGTGGTGCAGGGGCGGCTGATCCGGCTGACCTTCCCCGAATTGAGCACGGAACGGCGCCAGGAATTTGTGAAGATGGCGCGCAAGATGACCGAGGAGGGACGCGTGGCCGTGCGGCATGTACGCCGCGACGCGCTGGAGGAATTGAAGAAGGCCGTGAAGGCCGGCGAAACCAGCGAGGAGGAGGAGGAAAAGGTGGAAAAGGAAATCCAAAAGCTTACGGATCAATACGTGGGCAAGATCGATGCGCACCTGGCGCACAAGGAAAAGGAAATTTTGACGGTGTAAGGAGGAAATACCGAAAGCGCAGGGAAAACATTCAACACTCAACATTCAACGCCCAACATCGAAGGGAATGGATTCGCGACTGCTTTGAATGTTGGGTGTTGAAAGTTAAATGTTCGAAGTTTGTCCGATGCTTCTCCAGGACTGTAACGCATTACGAGCACACCCGCACGAATTGGAGCTTTCCCCCATCACCTTGCCGGGGCGTTGGTCTCGAAGCGGATGACGGTCTCATCCGGCTTGGCATAGCCGAGGTTGGCCCGGGCGAGGCGTTCGACGGTCTTGGGGTCGTTGCGGAGGGCGTTGAATTCCAATTGCAATTGCTGGGAGATGGCCTTTTGCTTGTCGACTTCGGCGGTGAGGCGGTCGATCTCGCGGCGCATGTTCTCGTTCTTCCGGATCTCGGGCAGGTAGGCCATGCCGATGAGCAACAGGGCGGCAATGGCCACGAGGGCGACGACCGCCTGCGCGAGCCAGCTCCAGATGCCGAGATCGACTTTTTGTTTCACCACCGCCAGTTAAGCACGCGCCGCGCGCGGGCGAAAGCGGATTTTATTGTCCGTCTTCAAAAAAATGGTAATCATGGTGTTGGGATGCTCAAAGTTTTCTTCCTGCTTTTTGAATCGGATGTCGCCTGGGAAAAGATCGCGCAGGCGCGCCGGGGGGTTGCCTTCATCCTGGGGGTCCACGTGCTGCCGCTGATCGCGCTGGCGACGGTGGTGGAGGGCTGGGGGTTGATGAACTGGGGCAAGTGGCAGGGGAGCTTCCATAGGACCAAGGTCTGGACCGACCCGACGACGGTGATCCATTTTGAACTCCTGCAGGCGGCGCTGTTTCTGGCGATAATTTTCCTCAGCGCATTGCTGCTGCATGTGGCGAGCGCGCAGTTCCACGGGAAACGCACGTATCTGCAATCGTTCACGGTCATCGCGTATTCGTTGGGCCCCATGTGGCTGTTTCACCTGCTCAACCTGGCCCCGACAATCCATCCGGCGTGGAGCTGGGCGCTGGGCGTGGCGGTCTCGGTCTGGGTGCTGTACCAGGGCATCCCGCGCGTGCTGGAGCGGGATCCGGTGCATGCGTTCGGCAACTATCTCACGGCCATCTCCGTGGTGGTGCTGACTTCCGGCCTGGTCCGGCTGTTCACCGGAATGTATGTGCTGGGCTATATCAACTTCCAACATTCGGCCATCACCCGCGCGCTGGGGCAGTGGCTGGGACAATGATCATGACATTATGAATTCCCCCATAGAAAAAGAGATCCTCGCCGCGCTGATCCAGTTGGACGCCGCGGTCAAGTCCATGCCCACCGCGAATCCCAAGCCGAACCTGCTGCCGCTGTTCGCGCACCTGGATGAACTAACGAAGCAACTGCCGCGCAACACGGACCCGACGTTGTTGCACTACATGCACAAGAAGAGCTTCGAGAAGGCGCGGCTGTTCTTGCAGGGGCGTGATGCGGAGAACCAGATCGGGAATTGCCGGCATGTATAAACAGTAAATTGTATGATGCATCCACTCTTTGGGCTTTTAACGAAACTCGAGCAGGCAAAAATTTCATTTGCCCTGAGTCGATATCGACCTGATTCGGTTTTGGTTTCACTGACCGTCGTCGGGCAACGAATTGAAATTGATGTGTTTGAAGATGGCCATATGGAAGTTTCAAAATTCATCGGCAATGAAGATATTCTTGGTGGGGAAGAGTTGGTCGAACAGATAATTCAACAAAACACTGACTAGTCCGGCCATGTACGAAGACACCATCGCTGCCATTGCAACCCCGCTCGGCGAGGGCGGGTTGGCCGTGGTGCGCCTGTCCGGGGCGGAGGCTTTTGCCATCGCGGACAAATGTTTTCAACCGGCGGGCAAGAGTTCGCGGAAACCTTCCGCCGCGCCGACGCACACGATCCAGTTCGGGAAGATGGTCCGCGATGGGCAGGTGATCGATGAAGTGCTGCTCGCCGTCTTGCGCGCGCCGCGCACGTTCACGCGCGAGGATACGGTGGAGATTTCCTGCCACGGCGGGTTGCTGCCGGCCAAGCTGGTGCTGGATGCGTTGCTGGCGCAGGGTGCGCGGCCGGCCCAGCCGGGCGAGTTTACACGGCGGGCGTTTCTCAACGGCCGCATCGATCTGGCGCAGGCCGAGGCGGTGGCGGACCTGATCCATTCGCGCACGGAACTGGCGCTGGCCGCGGCGAACGAGCAACTGGCCGGGAAACTTTCGCAGCGCATCAACCGGCTGCGCGACGACCTGATGCTCACGATGACGCACGTGGAGGCGCATCTGGATTTTCCGGACGAGGACATTTCGCCCAACACGAAGGACCAGTTGCTGAAGCGGCTGGATGACGGCGTGCAGTTCATGGATGAGCTGTTGCGCACGGCGAACGAGGGGCAGATTTTGCGGCGCGGCATCCGTGCGGCAATCATCGGCCGTCCGAACGCGGGCAAGTCCAGCCTGTTGAACCAACTGCTCGGTCATGATCGTGCCATCGTCTCGCCGATCGCGGGCACGACGCGCGATACCATTGAGGAGACGGCGAACATCCGCGGGCTGCCGGTGGTGTTCATTGATACCGCCGGGTTGCGGGAGGCGCGGGACGAGATCGAGGTGGAGGGCATCCGCCGCAGCCGTGAATCGCTGGCGAAGGCGGAATTCATTTTACACGTGCTGGATGCGAGCGAACCGCTGACGCCGGCGGACGAAAATTATTTTGCGGAGTTCGCCGGAAAGAAACGGATTCTTGTCCGCAACAAAACTGATTTGCCCGCCAAATTGGAAGTGCTGGCAAATGCAGCCAAAGCCGTCGATGTCTGCTGCATCAGCGGGCGGGGGATCGAGGCGTTGAAGGATGCCATCAAGGAACTGGCGTGGTCGGGTGAGATCAAGGCCGAGATGTTGCAGGTGGCGATCAGCTCGCGGCATCAGGATGCGCTGAACCGCGCGCGCGCGGCCACGCGACAGGCGGCGGAGGCGTTGCGCGGCGGGCTGACGCTGGAACTCATCGCCTTCGACCTGCGCGTCGCCGCGAATGCGGTGGGCGAGATCGTGGGCAAGACGACGACGGAGGATCTGCTGGATTCCATCTTCAGCACGTTTTGTATCGGGAAATAAGTATGCGATTACTGTGAAAAAGGTGGTTTAAACTAAAATCTGCCATCGGCTGCCGTGGCGATTACCAGAAAAATGGGCGTGGTTTTAATTGCCCTTGTATCAATTTTTCTGAGTCTCGCACAGCCCGTTTGCATCGCCAATGGGAATCGTCTCCGCAACATTTTTTTAATTCATCAGCGACTGCGCCGGCATCCTTGTTGCCTATGAGCAGTGCTGCTTGTAGCAGCAATATCAGGGCTTCTGCGCGGGACGAATAAGGAGTTACGCTTCTGGATTCAATCAAGGCTGACCGCAATGCATCTTTCGCTTCAACAAGAAACTTGCGTTCGGCCAAGGCGGCAATTCCCCACGACTTAACCGCAGTTTTTTTATATGCGTCATCACAATCACTGGCCGCCTTGGCTGCCATGGTTGCCACTTTCACACAGGACTTTTCGCTATAACGCGCCACCCATGCCAGCGCTTGTGATTTGAACCACGGGTCAGCTATGGCCTTGGCTTGCTCGAGTGCTTTTAAAGAATCTCGTTTTGCCAAATTGCAGACGTGATTGCGTTGTAAAGTGGCGCTCACTTCGAATCAGTTTAGCTAGACAACCAGCAAGTTAGGCGTTGGGGAACGACTTGGGCCGTCAGCCCCAGGACTTGCCGAGAGTATCAATGCCGCTGCGTTTCAGGTCGTCTGGCGTCATGGTGGGATGAACTTGGACGTCCGCCTCGAAGGTGAGGAACCAAGGTTCGGCGAGCGCGGGGATTTTGGAGGCGTCCGGGAGTTCCACCACCAAGATGGCGGTGCGGCGGCCATTGAGTTCGGTGAAATAGACCGACTCCGGTTTCTGTGCCTCCAAGATTTTGCCGATCTTCGCGCCGGCGGTACCGTCTTTCACGGCGGCGTTGAAAATGTGGTGGGGGAGGGAGGCGATAATCAACATGCGCATAGGATTTCCTTTGGTTTGGGGTTTTCTTTGCCCCGTGACGATAAGAGAACGCCGCCCGGTCCGGCAAGCGGTAAACTTAAATCCGTCCAATTCACTCAGCGACGGCAAAACCGGCGGCCTTGAGCTCGGCGGTGAGCTGCTTTTGCTGATGGGGATGCACGAGGATTCCGAGGTCGTCATCCGGAGACGCCGCGGCGAGGCCATACCGGTTCCGCAACCAGACGGCGGCCTGCGGGGTGCGGGGTTCGAAGAGCAGGGTGCCATTTTGAGGAATCACCATTACGTCAGGATTCATATCGGAGGGGTACAACGGGGGGAAAACAGCGCGGGATTCGGTTTCCTGCCATTCCCGCAAACGGCGCGTGAAGCTGTTCCAGATCTGCTGCTTGATTTGCAGATATTCCATATCTGCCGGCTGCGCATTGATGTCCATATTTATAACCCGTGTTACAAGGTATACGCAGGCCACAGCGTTTTCTTTCAAAAAATTTTAGAAAATATTTGGCACAGGTTTTGTGGGGGTGGTGAGCAACGTGACATTGGCCACCAGCAAATTTTTTGACACGCACCGGCTGACGTCTATCCTTTACCCATGCGCATCGTTCAAGTTCATCTCGGCAACCGCAGCTACGACATCAAGGTCGGGACCGGCCTGCTGCCGCGCATTGGCACGGAGTGCGCGCGCCTGAAGCTGGGCCGGCGGTGCGCGGTCATCACGGATGCCACGGCCGGCCGGCATTATGCGAAGGCTGCGCTGAAGTCGCTGGCCGCCTCGGGTTTTGAGCCGGTATTGATCACGGTTCCCGCCGGGGAAAAGTCCAAGCGGATGGCAATGGTGGAAAAATGCTTCGACCAGCTGGCCGCCCACCGGCTCGAGCGCAGCTCGTTTGTCGTGGCGCTCGGCGGCGGCGTGGTGGGCGACCTCGCCGGGTTCGTGGCGTCGTCGTATCTGCGGGGCATCCCGTTCGTGCAGGTGCCGACCACGCTGCTCGCGCAGGTGGACAGTTCCGTCGGCGGCAAGACGGGCGTGAACCTGAAGTCGGGCAAGAATCTCGTCGGCGCCTTTTACCAGCCGCGGCTGGTGCTGTGCGACCTCGACACGTTCCGGACGCTGCCGAAGCGTGAGTATGTTTCCGGCCTCGCGGAGGTCATCAAGTACGGCATCATCTACGATACCGTCCTGTTTGCGCAGCTTGAACGCAACCTGCCGAAACTGCTCCAGCGCGACCCGGCGACCTTGCGTGATGTCGTGGCGCGGTGCTGCGAGATCAAGGCGGATGTGGTGGGGCAGGACGAGACTGAGGGCGGCCTGCGTGCGATCCTGAATTTCGGCCACACCATCGGCCACGCCATCGAGAACAGTTCCGGCTACGGGAAATACCTGCATGGCGAGGCGATCGCGATCGGCCAGGTGGCGGCGGCAAAATTGTCACACAAAGTTTTGGGTCTGCCGTCGGCGGACGTGGCGCGGATCGAAAAATTATTCGTCCAGTCCGGCCTGCCGGTGAAGATCAAACTGAACGGGGCGCAGGGCAAAAAGCTGTTCGCGGCGATGAAGCTGGATAAAAAGGTCAACAGCGGCGAGGTGAAGTTCGTGCTCGCACACAAGATCGGCAAAGTCGTCTGGGGCCAGCGGGTGGCCGAGGGGATGATCCGCGAAGTGCTGGATTGTTGATCACTTGCCCGCCGGTTGGGGCAGGGCATTGGTCTGCCAGCCACAACCGAGGGCCTTGACCAGATTGACAGTGGCGGTCAGGCGCGTGCCCTGTAATTCAACGAGCGTGCGTTCGTGCAGCAGGGCGTCGGCCTGGGCAGTGGCCACATCGAGGTAGGTGATGAGGCCGGCCTTGTAACGGTTGTTGGCGATCTCCAGCGTGCGTTCGGCGGCGATGACGGTGTCATTTTCCGCGTTCCATTTTTCCGTGAGCAACTGCTGGGCGGCGAGGCCGTCTTCCACTTCGCCAAAGGCCGATAACACGGTCTGCCGATAATCCGCCACCATTTCATCGTAGGCTGCGTGCGCCTGGGCAAGACGCGACCGGTTCAAGCCGCCGGTGAAGAGCGGCAATTCCACGGACGGGCCGACGGACCAAAAGCGGCTCGGCCAGTCGAACCAGGTGCTGGAATCCACGGATTGCAGGCCGGCGAGGCCGTTGATGCGGACGGTCGGAAAAAAGGCGGCCTTGGCCACGCCGATATCCGCATTGGCGGCGGCCATCTGCCGTTCGGCCGAGGCGATGTCCGGGCGGTGCTCCAAGAGTTCGCTCGGCAAACTGGGCGGGACCGCGGGAATGATCGCGGAACTTGACGCGCCGGTCGCCACGGCAAAGCTCCCGGGCGATTCTCCGCATAATACAGCAAGGGCATGCAGCGTCTGGGCGCGGCTCAATTTGATGTCCGGCAACTGGGCCTCGGCGCTGTGCAGTTGCGTCGCCGCCTGGGCGACATCGAGGTCAGAAGCCACGCCGCCGCGACGGCGGTTCTGCGTGAGTTCGAGCGAATGCCGGTAGGCCTCAATCGTGTTGGTGACCAAGGTGTAGTCATCTTCCAACGTGCGGAAGGCGAAGTAGCCGCTGGCGACCTCGGCCGTGACGGCGAGCCGGGCGGATTCGTAATCATCCACGCTGGCGATGAAGCGCTGATGGGCCGCCTCGGATTGGCGGCGCACGCGGCCCCAGAGGTCGAGTTCCCAACCGAGATAGATGGGCGCGGTGAAGGTGTCGTAGGTGTGCGAGACTTGCGCTGACTGGCCCTGCAGCGGTTGGTTGAAGCTGGTCCGCTGGCGGGTAATGTCGCCACCGGGCGTGCCGCCGAGGGTGAACTGCGGATAAAAATCCGCGCGGGCGCCGGCCAGGAGGGCGCGGGCCTGCTCAAAGCGCGCCGCCGCCGCCGCGAGATTCTGGTTGTTGGTCAGCGCGAGGGTTTCGAGGCGGTTCAGCTCAGCATCTTCAAATCCCTGCCACCATTCGCCGCGCGGCAGATGCGCCGACGGCTCGGCAATCTTCCAGACGACCTGGTTGGTGCCAGCGGGAGTTTCCCCGCTGAATTCCTTGGGCAACGGCTGGCCGGGCAGCGCGGCGGGGCGATGATAATCCGGCCCGACGGCGCAACCCGCCAGACCCGCGGCCACCGTGAGGGTGCTGATGAAGGAAAGGGTCTTCATTTGGCCGGAGAATTCGTGGCCACGGGTGCGGCGATCGACACGGTCATGCCGTCGGCGATGGCATCCGGCGGATTGATGATGACGCGGTCATCGGCCTCGAGCCCGCTGAGCACCTCGACGGTGTTGCCAAAATCGCGGCCGAGCTTGATGGAATGCAAATGCACGAGGTTGTTTTTATCGACCACCGCAACCTGCATCCCTTCCGCGCGGAAAATCAGGGTGTTGTCGGAGAGGGTGAGTCCGTGGGTGTTGACGGCCTCATTGAAACGAACCTGGGCATAGCTGCCCGCGAGGATTTCGCCCTTGGAATTGGGCACCTGCAATTCCACCTGCAACGTGCGCGAGGACGGGTCGACGGCGCCGGCGGTGCGCGTCACGGTGGCGGTGAAGGTGCGTCCGGGCATTTCTTGAAACGTCAGGGCCGCCGTCTGGCCGGGGGCGATGGAGTAAATGAGCGATTGCGGCACGCGGACATAGACGCGCAGGGGATCGGTCTGCGCAATGCGAAACAGTTCGGGGCCGCCGGTGGCACTGATGAGCTGGCCGATATCCGTGTTGCGGGCGGTGATGGTGCCAGCGAACGGGGCGACGACGCGGCTGAAGTTGGTCATTTCCTCCAGCCGGCGGACGTTGGCCTGGGCGGCAGCCACGTTGGCCTGTTTCAAGGCATAATCGGCCTGCTTCTCGGCGGTTTCCTGTTCGCTGACGCTGGAGCTTTT
>DATHQS010000066.1:0-12404 GCA_035482455.1 Candidatus Acidiferrales bacterium
CGGGCGATCACCTCCTGCCCGATGTAGCAACCCTTGTTGTAAACAATCGCGCGGCCTTCGATGCCGCATTCCAGCGGCAGGTTCGTCTCATCCATGTCCGCACCGTAACGTGGAACGCCCGCCTCGATGCGCGCCATCTCAAACGCCGTCCAGCCGCACGCCCCGCCGCCCACCGCCTTCGCCGCCGCCACCAGCTTGTCCGCCACCGCCCCCAGCGAATTATTGGGCACAAACAAATAAAACCCTTCAATAACTGGGTGGGGCGAGACTCCGTCGAGCCCTAACTTGCCCCCCAACCTCGCATTCCGTACCAGATAAATCTCTCCCAACATTGCCTCCGAAACCTTCACCGACCCAAGCGGTCTCGCCGGCACCTCCGCAAACAACCCGATCGCCCGCACCACGTGTTCCGCCTTGGGCCCCTGCACGCTCAGCAACCCGTAATGCGGCGCCGCATCCACGATCTGCACATCATCCGCCACGATGTATTTCTCCAAGCGCTGTGAAATCTTTTCCGTCAACCCCGGTTCAAAATCCAGCAGCAGTTCATCCGCGAGACAAAAGATGTTCAAGTCACTCTCCATCTTCCCCTTCGCCGTGGTGATTGCCGCATAACACCCCTCGCCCGTCTTCAATTTCTTCACATCATTCGTCACCTGCCCGTGCAGATACCGCGCCCGGTCCGCCCCCACCAGGCAGATGCGGCTGCGAAAACTCAGGTCCACCACGCCCGCGCTCTCCCGCAGCGCCTTATGCTCCGCCGGCACATAGACGTAGCCCGTCACGATCTCCGCCCCGTTCAGTTCCCCGAACCGTGCGCCCAGCGTGTGGTGAAATTCATGCAACATCAATGGATTCATCGTTGCCAAAATAATGTCACTGATTCGTCACCGTGCAAACGGGAATCGAATTGCGCGGTGACGATTTATTGCTACCATGTCCGTCTATGAATTTGGACGAACTGTATTCGGAACTGACCCTCAAAACGAACGCCAAGCATGTGTTGCTGGTCCTCGACGGCCTCGGCGACATCGCGAACAAGGAACAAAACTATCTCACCCCGCTCGAAGCCGCCCACACTCCGAACCTTGATGCCCTCGCCCGGAACTCCGCGCAGGGCCGCATGATCCCCGTCGCGCCCGGCATCACGCCCGGCAGCGGCCCCGGCCACCTCGGCCTCTTCGGCTACGACCCGCTCGACTTCCAGGTCGGCCGCGGCGTCATCGAGGCCCTCGGCCTCGGCCTCGAACTGAAGCCCGGCGATGTCTGCGCCCGCGCCAATTTCGCCACGCTCGACGGCAAAGGCATCGTCACCGACCGCCGCGCCGGCCGCATCCCGACCGAGACCTGCGAAAAGCTCGTCGCCCTGCTCTCCGCCAAGATCAAGAAGATCGGCGACACCCAGGTCATCATCAAGGCTGGCAAGGAACACCGCTTCGTCGTCGTCTTCCGCGGCAAGGGTCTCGAAGGCCCGCTGACCGATGCCGACCCGAACCGCGAAGGCTTCGCCATCCCCACCGTGAAACCGCGCAATGCAAAAAATTTGAAGCAGAAGAAGATGGCCAAGCTCATCGCCGATTTCTACAAGGCCGCCCTGCCCGTGCTCGCCAAGGAAAAGCCGGCGAACGGCTTCCTCATGCGCGGCATCGCCCATCAGCCGCACATCCCCCTGTTCGAAGACCGCTACCTGCTCAAGCCCGCCTGCCTCGCCGTCTACCCCATGTACAAGGGCCTCGCGCAGCTCGTCGGCATGATCAAGATTGAAGGCCCCCAGACCATCGCCGAGCAGTTCGAGCGCTACCTGAAGGAATACGACAAGTACGATTTCTTCTTCATTCACTACAAGTACACCGACAAGGCCGGTGAAGACGGCAACTACGCCGCCAAGAAAAAAGCCATCGAAGAGCTCGACGCCGCGCTGCCCATCCTCCTGAAGAAAAAGCCCGATGTCCTCGCCATCACCGGCGACCACTCCACACCGTGCGCGCTCAAGGGCCACTCCTGGCATCCGCAGCCCGTGTTGCTGCACTCTGCCACCAGCGGCTCCGACAAATTGGAGCGCTTTACCGAAACTGGCGCCAACATCGGCTCACTGGGCATTTTCCCCGCGAAGTTCCTCATCCGCCTGATGCAGGCCAACGCCAAGGCGTTCGACAAGTTCGGCGCGTAATAAATCTGAACCGGGGGCGGGCTGTGTGGACACACAGCCCGCTCTTTTATTTTTGCCGCTTGCCAACAACCATCAGCAACCTCCAATCTTTCCGGCCATGAATTTGCCCAACAAACTCACCGTCTCGCGCTTTGCGCTGACGGTGGTCTTTCTCTGGGCCATGTTCTCCAAGTTCGCCTTCAACGACACGCTCGCGCTCATCTTTTTCTGTGCCGCCGGCGTCACCGATTTTCTCGATGGCCGCATCGCGCGCGCCCGCAAGCTCATCACCAACTTCGGCATCCTCATGGATCCGCTCGCGGACAAGATCATGGTCTGCTCCGCGTTCATCGCCTTTGTGGAAAGTACGCACATGAACCCCGATGCGCCGGTGAAGGTCGGTGCGTGGATGGTCGTCATTATCGTCGGGCGGGAACTGGCCATAACCGGGCTGCGGTTGCTGGCGGCCTCCAAAAACATCGTCCTCGCCGCGGAAGGCTACGGCAAACACAAGACCATCTCGCAGATCGTCACGATCATCGCCCTGCTCGTTTTGGATGCTTCCCCGGAATGGCCGGTGGCCTTGCAGAACTTTTTCGCCCCCTGGGCGCCGATGTTCGCCAAAATCATGCTCTGGGTGACCATGGTGCTCACCGCCCTCTCCGGCATGATTTACTTGTGGCGCAATCGCGCGCTCTACCTCGAAGATCTCTGATCTGGCTCACCGCTTCGGCAGCGGCAGCGTGTCCCCGGAATTCGCCGGCTGATAGATCGCCGGCGGCAGGTTCGGCGCCGGATCGGCCTGCTTGTGATGTTTCCACGCCAGGAAAACCAGCCCCGCCACCACCACCGCAACTATCGCGATGATACCGGCAAAACCCATCTTCCAGTTCAATTTCGCCAGCGCCAGGATGAGGTAGTCGATGAACGTCTTCTTCTGCTCGACCAGCGGCGGCGGCTCGCTGAACTTTTCCGTCCCCTTCAATTCCGCATCCAGCACCGCCAGCAGCGCCAGCTCGTCCACCTTCAGGAACTTGGCGTAGATCTTCACCGAGCCGCGGATGTAGACCGGCGCGGAAAACGCGCCAAAATTCCCCTCTTCCAATGCGCGCACATGGTCCGTGCGGATTTTCGTGGCGTCCGCGACCTGCTCCACCGTCAGATTTTTGGCCGTGCGCGCGGCACGGAGTTGTTCGGCAACCGTTGACATTCCCACCATTTAGCGGGTTTTGGCGGAACTTGGCAATCTTGGAAATATTTTCAATTCATTTGAACCTTTTCTCGCCTCGCGCATTCCTCTTGTTGAAAATGCCGGAAGTGGCCGCTCCAGAACAACTGCCAGTGTCGCAAGCCCGCGCCGGGGAACCGGCGGCTTGGGACGCCCTCTTCCGCCGCTACCAGCTGCCGCTGTATGTTTACGTCTTTGAACTGGTCCGCCACGAGCAAACGAGCCTCGACCTCGTGCAGGAGACCTTCATCGCCGCCGTCAAACACCTCGGCAGCCTGCGCGAGGACCGCAAATTCGGCAGTTGGCTTTTTGGCATCGCCCACCAGAAATGCCTCCAGCACTTCCGCAAACGCACGGAAGTCCTGTGCGACGAGGTCCCCGAGCCGCCCGATGAATTTGAGGACGCCCCGGACGACCTGCTCATCCGCCGCGAACAGGAGCAAGAATTTATGGCTTTGATCAACCAGCTCCCGCTCCCGCAACGCTCCGTGCTGCTGCTTCGCTTCATCGAAGATTTTTCCCTCGACGAGATCTCCCGCATCACCGAAACGCAGCTCGGCACCGTCAAATCCCGGTTGCACTTCGCCAAGCGATCCCTGCGAAAATTATTGGAGGCCAAAAATGAAAACCCCGCGTGAAATATTATTGGCGCAACACCGCGCCGCCGAAGCCAGGCTGGACGTCATCCGCCAAACCACCTTAGCGGCTGTTACCCGTATGCAGCCACCGGAACCCGCCGTCCACGCAACCCTCTTCCAGACGCTCTGGCAGGAATTATTTTTTTCGACCCGCCGCACCTGGACCGGCCTGGCCATGGTTTGGGCTTTGATTTTCCTCGTCAATTTTTCCCAGCGCGACAACGTGAACAGCGTCACCGGCAAACCTGTGCACTCCGGCGGACCCGTCATGAGCCTGCAGGCCCAGCAACGCTGGATGAACGAGCTGTTCGCCGACCGCGCCCTGCCGCCAGAGGTCGACCGGCCCCGGAACTCTGCGCCCAAACCACGGACACAAGCCGCTCAAACCGCGGCCGTTTGATTTATGGATGACAAACCCAAAAGAAAATTGCGCTGGCGCCTGTTGCGCTGGGGGCTGATCGGGCTGGCGGTCATTGCCACCCTCATTGGCCTTCTGGTCACCGAGGAAAACTGGCGCGTCAAACATGACTGGGAAAACTTCAAACGCGAAGCCGAAGCCCACGGCGAACGGTTTGACATGGCGTCCGTGGTTCCGCCCGCCGTGCCCGACGACCAGAATTTTTTCTGCGCGCCCATTGTAGCCAACACGCTGGCGTGGGAGCATCAGCGTCAAAATAACGGGCCGGACAAGACGGTGGCAGATGTTAGCAACCGGATGCAGTTCAACATCTATCCCGGCGATTCAAAAGACTGGCCCACTAACGGCGGCAACTGGCAGAAGGGCACCCTGACCGACTTGGTGCCATGGCAGCGGCTCTATCGGAATTTTGCGGAAACGTCCGAGGGTAAAACCAACGTCTATCCCGTACCGGCCCAACCGCAGTCACCCGCCGCCGATGTATTGCTCGCGTTGACCCGTTTCGACCCGGCGCTTGAGCAATTGCGCCAAGCCAGCTTGCGTCCGTACGTGCGAATTCCGCTGAATTATGAGAGCGATTTCGATGCCGCCAGCGAACTGCTGCCCTGGCTGGCCCGCATGAAAGGCTGCGCGCAGTTTCTCAATCTGCGGATTATCGCTGAACTCAAAAACAACCAAGGCGCGCAAGCCTTGGATGATGTTAAACTCCTGCTGCGAGTGAACGATTGCGTCCGCGAACAGCCGTTCCTAATCTCACACCTGGTCCGCATCGCGATCATGTCCATTGCACTTCAGCCCATTTACGAAGGCCTGACGCAGCATCGCTGGTTGGATTCCCAGCTCGCAGATTTGGAGCAGGTGTTGTCAAAACAGGATTATCTGGTGGACTACGAATTTGCCATGCGGGGTGAAAAGACGACCGCCATCGACACCTTTGAAAAGCAGCGGATCACCCGGGAAATGAAATATGAGACTGACGACAAAGGGACAGTTGCTACCAATAGCCTGCGCTGGGCACCCAGCGCATTTTTTTATGGAACCGAACTGGCCTTCGCGCAGATGCACCAACAGTTTATAGCACCTCTCGTTGATCTGACCAACAGGATCGCCTCACCCGCCGCCATGCGTCAGGCTCAAGCCGCTATCCAGTCCCAGATGAGGCACTATTCCTACTATAAAGTTCTGGCACAAATGTCTCTCACCAGCGTCGGTTCAAGCGTGATGAGGTTTTCAATAATCCAATCGCAGGTAGACTTGGCCCGGGTCGCCTGCGCCTTGGAGCGTTATCATCTGGAGCACGCAAATTATCCCGAAACGCTCGATGCCCTCGCACCCCAGTTCATCACGCAAGTACCGCACGACCTCATCAACGGCCAGCCGCTGCACTACCGCCGCACCTCCGATGGACTGTTTGTCCTCTACTCCGTCGGTTGGGATGAAAAAGATGACGGTGGAAAAGTCTTCCTCACCGAAAAAGGTAACGTGGACCAGAAAAAAGGCGATTGGGTCTGGCAATACCCTGTAAAATGAAGCCAAGGCCATTCAGCCGCCTGTCACCGGGACAACGATTTGCCAAAATTGTGTGAACCTTTTCGCCTGCGCCGGGGATTAATGGTTACATGGTCATCACGGACGACCCGCCGAAGCCGCCTGGCGAACAGGCGCTCCTGACCCGCGCCCGTGCGGGAGAATCAGAGGCTTTTTGCCATTTGATCACTCCCCTGCAAGCGCGGTTGCTGCGTCAGGCGGTTGCGTTGGCCGGGGATGTCAGCACGGCGGAAGACCTCGTTTCGGAAACCTTGGTGGAGGCTTGGAAAAGCCTCCCGCGCTACAATCAAAACTGTCGTTTTTCCACCTGGCTCTACTCCATCCTTCTGCACCGTCATTGGAAATCCCTGCGCCACGCGCGGCGCCGCCCGGTCGTGCTCGCCTGGTTGTCCTTCTTCGAAGCGCGCGACCTCCACGAGCGGCACGAGAATTTTCCTTCCCTGGAACCTTCCCCGGCGGAAACATTGACCGAAAACGAGGCCGGCACCCGCTTGCGCCAGTGCCTCGAACGTTTGCCCGAGCCGCATCGCCAGGTTGTTCTGCTGCGTTTTTTTGAGGATGCTTCCCTGCCGGAAATCGCGGCCGTGCTCGGCTGCTCGGTCGGCACTGTGAAATCCCGGTTGCACCACGCATTGGAAAAATTACGCCAAATGAAAATGAACCTTCCCGGCCCGGACGGGGATAAACCTGTATGAGTCTGTTCGACCAACCCTGCCGCCAGCATCGCCGGGACGTTTCCCTGCTGGCCGCCGGCGCGCTGCCGCCTGCGGAACGGGATGCGGTCGCCCAACATCTCTCTGCCTGCCCCGCTTGCCGGGAATACTTTGCACAGATCAAAGCCGTGACCACGCCGCTCGCCGCCTGGACAGAACGCCTCCCGCAAGTCGAACCAAGTCTGGCCGCGCAACAGCGCTGGCTCAGGGCGATCCGGGCAGCGGATCAACCCGCGCCGGTTCATGGGGTGTCCCCCTTCCAAGTCCTGTGGCAAAAACTGATCTTGCCCAGCCGCCGCACTTGGGCTGGTCTGGCGACGGTTTGGGTATTGCTCATCGCCATCAATATCGTGTTGCGCGGTCAATCATCGGCAACGGCCGGCAAGCCCGTCACCCTGGCCGCCATGATAAGCTATGGCGATCAACAAAAACTCCTGAACGAACTGTTTGCCGACCGCTCACCCACCGTGGATGCCGACCGGCCAAAAAACTATTCCCCCAAGCCTCGCACCGAAAAAGCCCAATTTTTCACTGCATGAACTCGCCAACGAATGGACAAAACCGCCGCCCCATATCCCGGATTTTCCTGACTTGGTTGATATGTCTCGTTGCCGCGACCATGCTGATCGTCGCGGCTGATTTGTCGATGGCCCCGACGAGTAGGCCCGCGCTTTGGGCACAATCGGTCAGCGCCATCATCATCTCCGTGGTTGCCCTTGGCCTGTGGGGTTTCATCCGCTGGTGCCGTTGCTGGCGGAACTTCCGCCGGATGCTGCTGGGCGCAGCCATCATGGCGACGCTCGCAACGGTCTTCTACACCGAGGAATACTGGCGTGGCAAACGCGCCTGGGACACTTATCGGCACGAACTCGAAGCCAAAGGCGCCGTGCTGGATTGGGAGAAATTGATCCCCGCCCCCGTACCGGACGACCAAAATTTCTTCATGGCCAGCACCAACATCCGCATACGTTTCTCAAAATCGCAGACCGAAGCCCAGACCAGGGCGGCGACGAATTTGACCTGGCTGAACCCCTCGTACAACGATCTCCCGTCGCAAAGGTTTTCCCGTACGAATGCGCCACTTGTGGCGGAGCTGATCATGGTCCCAATGGCGACGCCAACAACCGGCTCTGTCGCCAGCTTAAGCGTAAGGCTCGATGACCCGGCTCGCGCCGAAAAAATCCAAAACGTCTTTCAAGCGACGCTCGGCCGCAGTGTGATTGGCGCTTCCTCCTACCATTTTTCCGAATATGATTTGAGCCGCCTCCAGCCGGCCTGGATTTACCTCGCCACCGATTCCACGCCCTCCGCCGATGACCTCACCAACCTCATCCCTCCCAACGTGGCCACGAATATCGGCCAACTGAAACTCGAAGCGACCGCCGACCCGAAAGTTTTCCAGGTCAAACTCGTTTCCGGAAGCATCACTCCCGCAGCGCAATACCTGGCATGGAGCGACCGGCTCGCCCCGGACTTCGACGAAATCCGGGAAGCACTCAAGCGGCCTTACGCCATGATCCCTGGCGATTATTCCGAGCCTTACCTCATACCCATACCCAATTTTGTGACGATGCGCTGGCTCGCGCAGACTCTCGCCCAACGGGTGCAGTGCCACCTCCTGCTCGGTGAACCTGAAAAAGCCCTGCCCGACTTGACCTTGATACATGATATCTGCCGGATTTTGGAACATCGGCCCACCGGCAAGCCCATGACCTTGGTCGAAGCCATGATCAATGTCGCAATCACCGGGCTCTACACGGAGACCATCAAAGAGGGGTTGCGGACCCATTGCTGGCAGGAGCCGGAACTCGCAACCCTTCAGGCGCAGTTCAAAGAAATCAATCTCCGGCCATATATCGATGAGGCGTTTCGCGATGAACGGGTCCATACCGTGCGCCTCGGTGAACGTACGAATTTTGAAAAGCTCCTCACCGGCGAACTGTTCGGCTACAACCAAAAAAAGCTTTTCTATGAAAAGTTGGGACAACGCGTGACCTATGGCCTGATGCCGCAGGGCTGGGTCTTTCAAAACATCAGGGTCGCGACGGAACTGAACCAGAAAATTCTCGACGCCCTGGCTCAATCAGACGAACAGATCTACCCGAAAAAAATTGAACAGGCCAATCTTGCAATGTCATCGGTCGTCGAACATTGGACGGTATTCCGCCTGCTTGCCAGCATTGCCGTTCCCAATTTCACCAAGGCCTTCCAAACCTATGCCCGCAACCAGACCGGCGCCAACCAGGCCCAGATCGTCTGTGCCCTCGAACGCTACCATCTCGCCCGCGGCGGCTATCCCGAAGCCCTCGATGCGCTCACGCCCCAGTTCATGGACAAGATTCCGGTCGACATCATCGGCGGTGAACCCTTGCACTATCGCCGCACGAACGATGGAAAGTTCCTGCTCTACTCCGTTGGTTGGAACGAAACCGATGACGGCGGCTCGGGTAACGGCTCGTGGGATGTCAAAACCGGCGATTGGGTCTGGCAAAATTGAGGGAAATCATGTCCGCTTGACCAGCAGACCGGGCGAACTGTTATTACGGAAAGGGTTGCTTTGCGGCAGTTCCGGTGGCTTGGTCAGTCTGATTTTGGGTTTGGGTTTGCTCGGGGTGCTTTGCAGCTTGGCTTGGGCTTCTAGCAACGCCTTCCCGATCCATGAATCCAGCATGATCGCATACGTGCTGCCGCCTTCCATGACACTTCTTTTGCTGTACTCCCGGGCCTTGGTCAGCATGGATACCGCCTCCGCCGGGTCAGTGTCGATCGACTGCAGGGCCATGTTGTAAAGCGTCGCTCCCGTGTTGTAATCCATCACCCACGCCAGTGGCACCATGGCACTGGCCGCCCGCGATGGCACCGCGTACAAAAGTGACAAGACCAATACTGTTCCCAACAAGGTGCTTGCTTTCATGGGTTTTAACGACCCTACACCCGTCAGTTGAAAAGTCAAACGGTTTTGGCCCGCACCTTGGCCGACTCCGCCGACATTTAATACTGGCTTGACGTGCCTTCGCAGAAACGCATTATCCCGCGAAATTGGACTCAACGAACAAATCAGGCCCGGAATTCCGCGCATCTTCGGCTGACCTACCGCCACCACGCTGGCGGACCACCACGGTCTGCCTCGGTTTGGCCGCCTTGGTTTGGGCCGTGTTCGGTCAGACCGTCCATTTCGATTTTGTCAGCTATGACGATCCCCCCTACATCTATCAAAACTGGCTCATCACCGGGGGCTTGAACTGGGCGAACATCGGCTGGTTGTTCACCCATTCCAATACCGGCACCTGGTTCCCGGTCACGGATATTTCCCACCAGCTCGACTGGCAGCTCTACGGCGCCAATGCCGGCGGACATCACCTGACCAATGTGCTGTTGCATGCCGCCACGGTCGTCTGCCTTTTCCTCGTGCTCAACCGGCTCACCCGCAGATTCTGGCCCGCCGCCGTCGTGGCCGCCCTCTTTGCCGTCCACCCGTTACGGGTGGAATCCGTCGCCTGGGTGGTGGAACGCAAGGACGTCTTGAGCGGCCTGTTTTTCATGCTCACCTTATGGGCTTGGGCCGCTCATGTGGAAAAATTGGCGGCCGCCGATGCTCCCCATTCATCCCTGCGCTTCACGCGTGACTACTGGCTGGCGTTGGTATTCTTCGCCCTCGGACTCATGTCCAAATCCATGTTGGTCACCCTGCCCGCCGTGCTGCTGCTGTTGGACTATTGGCCATTGAACCGCCTCGCCGCCCGCTCCGCAAACCCCACCCGCTCCCTCTTCCGCGTCTGGCTGGACTTGATCATGGAGAAAATCCCCTTTCTGCTGCTCAGCCTTGCCATCTGCGCCATAACCGTGGCGACGCAAAAAAGCGTCGTGACCATCGCTCACAGTCTGTCTCTCCCTGCGCGCATCGGCAATGCCCTGCTGGCCTATGTGGAGTATCTGGAGCACATGATTTATCCCTCGGGCCTGACCGTGGTTTATGCCCATTCATCGGCCGGGCCGTTATCATGGCAAGCGGGTTTGGCGGCGCTGCTGTTGCTCGCCATCTCTGCGGCCGCCCTCATCTGGCGCAAAACGCATCCCTGGCTCATGGTGGGCTGGCTATGGTATCTCGGCTCACTACTGCCGGTCATCGACTTCATGCAGGCCGGGCAAAATGCCCGCGCCGACCGTTACACCTATCTCCCGCAGATCGGTTTCTGCATCATCATCGTCTGGGGCGCGCTGGCACTCAGCGCCTCTTGGCGGCACCGCCAGGTGGTGCAGGCCGCCTGTGCCATCACCCTTGTCCTCGGCCTGTCGGTCGGCGCTTATATCCAGACCGGTTATTGGAAAGATAGCCTGAGCCTTTGGAACCACGCGCTCGCCTGCAAATCAGACCGCGCTTTCGTCCACAACACCCTCGGCGGCATCCTGCTCAACGCCGGCAACAGCCGGGAAGCCATCCCGCACTTCGAACAATCGCTCCAGCTCGACGCGGCCAATCCCGAGGCCCACGTCAATCTGGGCATCGCCCTCGCCGTGCAGGGCAATCGCCCCGCCGCCATCCAGCAGTTAGAGTTGGCGTTGCAGCTCAACCCCTTTTCTTCCACCGCCCATTATAATTTGGGCGATGCCCTGTCCGTCCTCGGCAAGACTGATGAAGCCATCCAGCACTTCCAGCTCGCGCTCAAATCCAATCCCAATTACTCCGCCGCACATTATGATCTTGGCCTCGTGCTTGCCACCCAGGGCAAGTGGGACGAAGCCATCCCGCACTACGAGCAGGCGCTTCACCTCAAAGTGGACCGTACCGATGCCGAATACATTACCGGCGTCGCCCTCGGCACCCAGCAGAAGTGGGCCGAAGCCATCGCGCTCTACCAGCATGTCTTGGAGGCCCGGCCGGACTATGCCGAAGCCCACAATCACCTCGGCATCGCGCTGGCCGCCCAGGGAAAAACCGACGAAGCCCGAATGCAATTGCAACAAGCCATGACCCTCGCCAAAGCCCAAGGCAACACCGCCCTCGCAGAATCCATCCGCACCCGGCTCGAATCCACGAACACCATCGTCAAGCCGGCTCCGTGACTCAAGCGGCGCTGGCATTGTTCCGTTGAGCTAACAAAATTCAGATGTTCCGGATCAGAAGTTTTTAATTCTGAAAATTCTGTTCATTCTGTCAAACAACCTTCTCATATCACACCGCGCTCTGCCCGCCCCCATCCGCCCCGCCGCCATCCAGATCAATCAAAATATCCCGCGGCTCCGCGCCCTTGCTCGGCCCCACGATGCCGCGTCCTTCCAGCTCGTCCATGATGCGCGCCGCGCGCGTGTAGCCCAGGCGCAACCGCCGCTGCATCAGCGACACGCTCGCCTTCTGCTCGCTGCGGATCACCTCGATGCACTGCTGGATGATGTCCTCGTCCTCGTCGATGCCGCTCTCGATGTCCGTGTTCGCCGACGGCTTGGAAAGCTGCTGATGGATCTCCATCTCGTAGCTCGGCTTGCCCTGCCGCGCGATGAAGCCCACGATGTCCTCCAGTTCCTTGTCCGTGATCAACGCGCCCTGCGCGCGGTTCAGCTTCGGCGAACCCGGCGGCAGGAACAGCATGTCGCCTTTGCCCTGTAATTTGTCCGCGCCCATCGCATCCAGAATCGTCCGTGAATCCACGCGGCTCGCCACCTGGAACGCGATGCGCGCCGGGATGTTCGCCTTGATCACGCCCGTGATCAC
>DATHQS010000067.1:0-8187 GCA_035482455.1 Candidatus Acidiferrales bacterium
TGCACGCCGCCCGCCCAGTTGTCCGCGGAAACTTTTTCGTTGCCTTCGACAATATTTCCCGCGACGTAAGCCTTGCCGAAGTATGGGATCATGTCCGGTTTCTTCTGCGTGGCCGAGGGCAGCAGGATGCGGTAAGCCACCGGGCCGTTATTCACCGCCGGGCCGGGCTTGTAATAATTGTTGATGATGTTGTAGAGGCTGTCCTTGTCGCCGCCGTCCAGGGTGCGATGCCGCCAGTTGAACAGCACGTTGTTCGCGAAATTAAAATCATAGGTCATCGCGATGCTCGGGTTGCGTCCGGTGTTGCACGCGAAAAGATTGTGATGGAAGCCTGTGTTGCGCCCGCCCCAATCCCCGCCGAACGCATGGTTAAAAGTATTGAGCGCCTCGCTCGTAATGGACCACTGGATGGTCACATTGACGCTGGGCAGCTTGAGCGATGGACCGCCGTTGGTGGGTTGATAGATGTGGCGATACGTATCCAGATTCTGGTCCTGCCCCCAGCTCGCCGAGACGTGATCGATGATGATGTTGCCGACGGGATTGCCGAAATGCACGCCGTGCCGGTTGAAGATGTCCATGTTGCCGCGGCGGAAACGCAGGTAGCGGATGACCACATCGTGCGCGTTGTCCAACAATCCGTTGTCAGCGATGCAAATGCCGTCGCCGGGCGCGGTATGGCCGTCGATGGTGATGTACGGCGCCTCGATGTAAACCGGCTTTTCCAGGTGGATGATCCCCGCCACGTTAAAAACCACGATGCGCGGTCCGGCGGATTCGCAGGCTTCCCGCAATGTCCCCGGCCCGCTGTCTGCCAGGCTCGTCACCACAAAAACTTTGCCGCCGCGCCCGCCGAAGGAAAATTTCCCGCCGCCTTCCGCGCCGGGAAACGCCGGAACTTTCGCCTGCGGCAGGTCATCCGGCTTGGCCGCCCACGGGAGGTACGGCTTGCCCTGCTTTGCCAGCTCGGCCATTTGCGGGGCCAGTTTGGCGATGAGATCCTGTTCGTATTGGTTCCAGGCCGCGTCGCGCTGTTTGATGTCGGCGCCGGGCACCGGCCAGCTTTCCCGGGCCAAACCGCATTGGGCGGTCAACGCGACCGCCGCCGCCAAAAGAATTTTATGTTTCATAGGTCTTGGGTCTGATTTTTAAAGTGAATACTCGCCCACGAGCGAGTTCAGGTATTTTTCGAGGTTGGTGTAGCCGTCGCCGTTCAAATCCTTGCTCGCATCGCTCGGGTCGTTGGGGTTCAGGCCGTGGGCCTTTTCCCAGTCGTCCGGAATGCCGTCGTGGTCGGAATCCACCGGCACATTATAGGTCTTGTACTCCGGCCACGGGAAATTCGCCGAACCGGTCGCGCTCTTGTCATCCGATTGCGTGTCGATGAAGCCGGCAAAATTCGGGCTGGGCCGGTCGCCATACGTCGGGCCGCGGGTGCCGGTAAATTCCGCCGTGCCGTTCCGCGTGTCAGCAATGATGTGCAGGTCCACCACATCGGACTTCGGAAAATTCGCGCCAACATTTTCCAGCACGTTCGTGAACGCCTCGCGTGCCGTCTGCGTCTTCACATACCCCGGAAAAATTTCATGGTCCACGCGGACATCGGCAATTTTCACCGGATCGCGCGAATTCGGCCAGGCGTTTTCAAACGCGGCCCAGTTGTTTGTCTCGTCCACGAACCCTTCCATGACGTTGCCGTCCATGTAATAACTTTCCGTGCCCCACGCGGGATTGATCGCGTCGAGCTTCAAGACCCATTTCACAAACGGATTCGGCGCGTGCGGCTTGTAGTAGTTGTTCACGTAGTTCAACGCCTTCACGCCACCATCGGTCGTGCGCGCCGTCCAGTTGTAGACCACGTTGTTGCGGATGTCCAAATAACCGGCGTACTTGCCGCCCTGGGTCAGGCCGCCCGCGAGGCTCCAGTTCCGGTCCGTGCAATCGGCGAGCAAATTATGATGGTAGCTGCCGATGTCGCCGCTGATGGAGCCGGCGAAGGCGTGCGTCTCCAGCTTCGTGCGGTCGCTCGCGCGGTAGTGCGGCCCGTGATGCAACGCCTCGGCCACGATGCTCCGCTGAAAAGTGATGTTATGCGCGCCGCGCGAACTCGTGCCCTCGTCCGAGCTCCACGAGATCGAGCAGTGATCGATGATGCAGTTGTCGCAACTGCCCAGGCCGCAGCCGTCCATCGCCTTGTTCTCGGCATCACCAACGCGGAAGCGCAGATAGCGGAGAATCACATCATGCGTGCCGTAGGCGCCGCCGGAAAAATTCGCGAGACAGATGCCGTCACCCGGCGCGGTCTGCCCGGCGATGGTGCAATAAGGATTGTGAACCGCGCAGGGATGCTTGAGCTTGATGAGGCCGGAAACGCGGAACACGATCGTCCGCGGCCCTTCCGCCTCTACCGCTGCACGGAAACTGCCGGGGATCACCGCCTCGCCCTGGCCGGGGTCATAGTCGTCCAGGTTGGTCACTTCAATGATCCGGCCGCCGCGCCCGCCGATGGCAAAACGTCCGTAGCCTTCCGCCGTCGGAAACGCGAGCGTGCGAACGCGGAAATGCCAGAGTTCACCGTGCGTGACCTTCTTCGCGGCATCCACCTCGTCCACGCGCCAGAAATAATCCTGCGCCGGATCCAATTTCGGCAAGGCCCGGCGTGTGGCCGTCAGGGCGCCCTTGTATTCCGGCGATGACACAGTGGCTGCGGCCACCGCATTGGAATCCGTGCCAAAATAAAACTGGTGCGTCTTCGCCGGGGCCGGCGCGGTCCACGTCAGTTCAGATTCGTTCGGCCAGTGCTCATCATCATTGGCGGGCAATGATTTGACGGCCTTCGAGTGCGGGTCTGCCGTATCGATTTCAAAACCGTTGAGGATGAAACTGCTCTTGGCGGCTGTTGGACGAAATTGGATGACAACATCCTTGCCGGTGACGGCCTCCACTTCAAAAAAGGTGCCGGCCACGTCGTAGTCATTGGTGGCGCGCTGGCCGGGAACAAAATCTTTCACGACCGTTTTTTCACCAACGAGAACATCAAACTTCGCCGGCGCCGGGTCACGGACTTCGTTGTGATAGGTGACGACCGTATGTTTGCCCGGTGTCAGCCCGCTAAGGACCATCTCCACCGCGCCGCCCGCCGGATTTTTTACGGCGAACCCGTCCACCCCCATGTGTTCGCCGGAATCCATGCCGGCCTTGTACAGCACCGGGGTGAGGGTCTCACCCGTGGCCGCCCGGAAGGTGACCGTGACATCGCCAAACTTCTCCGTGCCGGAAGCGCCTTCGTGCCAGGCCCAGTTTTCCCAGTGCGGCGTGAGGACATCCCCGCGCCGGTCCGGCGGGTTGATATCCACTTTTAATTCGCCGGCCCCGCCGCCGACGGCGGACACGCACAACAGGGCTAAAATTAGTGTAATGGCTTTCATTGGTTCAAAAGACGCTGTGGGCTTGATATGGTTATAGAATATGGCACCAAATAATGCCAAACTAATTGCGTTTAGTGTTAATCATCGGCTGGAACGGCCGGCCGGTTGGTTATGTTTTGCTTCACTGTTTCCGGGCAATAAAAAGCCGGGGCCAAGTTGGTACTCAACCCCGGCGCTGAATCAAATTCCGTCTTACGGGAACACCAGGCGATAGAACACGGCGTTGGTGCTAACCGAGTTGGTTATGAACACGGTGGTGTTGGTCGTGGATCCGGCAACGCCGGACCAGTTGGTGCTAAGACCGACCGACAGCGGATTGTTCTGGGTTTCCAACCGATAGCCGAGTAACGCCGAATCCCAGGAGAACTGGGCCACGATATTGGTTCCATTCACCACCCCAATGCTGCTTGTAAAGGTCGGACCGCTATTGGCGCGAACAATGCCAATCGTGCCGCTGATCCAGAGCTGGGTCAGGTCCCACGTCAAGCCGGGACCGGGTGATGCCGGGAGGATGACCGGGAATGTGTTGGTGGATGTTCCCGTGGAGAACGGGGGACCTCCGCTGCCATTCACATTGTTAAAGATCTGGAACGTCTGGTTGGTGTTAAAGGGTATGGCACCCACATTGGTGATGACCAGCGTACATCCGTTCTGGGTTTGTTGGCTGGCGCTGGCGCCGTAACTCAGGTGAGAAACCTGAGCCAGACTGTTCGAAGGGCTGAGGGCCATGTTTACCTTAAAGGTTACAAATGAACCTTGTGACAGCAGGAGCGCACCCGGGAAAGTCCCGACACCGTCGGAGTTGATCTGCGAAACGCCGATGCCATCACCACCCGGAATATAATTGCCGTTCGCACCGAGGGATACTGACGTCACGGTCGTGTTGGCGGATCCGCCCAAATCCTCCAAAGTGCCGTTTACAAACAGGATGTCACCATTGATGGCGCCGGCGTTGATCAGCGTGGCATTGCTGGAGACCGTCGGTGAACCCGAGGTGCCCGTGCCGATGTTGTTGAGGGTGCCTGAATTGTACAGGAACCCGCCGTTCAAAACGGTCACCGGATTGTTGGCCGTTCCGGCATTGGTGACGATGCCGCCCGATTGGACTGTGAGCGTGCCGGCGATGGCACCCCCCGTCGTTGCGGTACCGGCCGAGGCCAGGCTGCCGCCCATGTCGCCGCCATAATTCATGACCGCGCCGGCCGCGATGTTGGCGTTGCCGATGGTGCCGGGGTTAAACCCGGCCAGCACACCTTGGTTCAACTGCACGGACAAGGTGGTGTTGCCGTCGATCTCCACCGTTCCCGTGCCAAATTTGTTGAGCGATGGTCCGCCGCCGATCGAGTTGGGGCCGTTCAAAAACGTGTAATAATGGGTGGTGTTGGTCATGTTGATCGCCGCAGGAGTAAGTGTTAAGGCTCCGGCGATGTTGATGTTCGTCGCCACACCGGCCGCATCGTCAAACGCGACGGTGTCCGGATTGTCATAAGTTATCGGAGCACCGTTGGTCTGATTCACCCAGTTGGGGGTGGTGTAATCCCAGTCGGCGGTGCTGCCCGAGGCGCGCCACACCAGGTGATTGCCCACCCGGTTGATGATATGCAGCACAATCGCATTGGAACCGCCCGTGTTCAACGTGGCCAATGTTCCGGACAACCCGGAACCGGAAGGCATGACTACGCCGGCATCAAAGGAGGACGCAGAAACCGCCGGTGTCCCCGCCCCCGTCATGACGACGATATCTGCCGGAAAGGTAATATTCTTGACGCCGCCGATGACCAGCTTGTTGCCGGTTCCCGAGGACGTAAAGTTGGTCACATAGATCAGCGACGATGTATTCAAACCGTCCACAAACAGCTTCACCGTGTTGTTGCCACCCGCAAAGGTCATTGTCCCCAACGCCCCATTAGGCGTCGCATCAGCAATGCCGTTCGACACGATCAGGGTTGCGTTACCATTGAGGTTGATGGCATTGCCCGTAGAAGCCTTGGTGGTGCCGCCGACGTAGACGTTGCTGGCCATCACTGTTCCGCCGGGACCGATGTTGACCACACCTTTGGTGCTGGCCGGGACGGAAGGATCGCCCAAGTCAGCAGTCGTATAGCCGAGGGCCAAGGTGCCATTCACCCGGAACACGCCCGCGTTGGTCACCGTCAAGGTTGCGGTGCAGGAGTCTTGGTTCGTCTGGTCGCCCGACTCTTGGGATCCGATGAAGGCTTTGTTGACATCAATTATGCCGGATGACATGCCCAAAGATGATTGGCAAATGCCGTTCCCGGTAGTGTACCCACGATCCCTGGACATATAAAACCGGTCAACCAGGACATCGACCGTGCTCCGGGTGAAATCCACGCCAAATCCGGTATTGCCGCATTTGGTGTTGTTTTGCAAGCCTGCCGTCGTTGAATATCCGGCCGCATCACCGCACGTAAAGACGGACATGCGCCCGCCGTTGGTATTGCGGAACAGAGCAAAAGAGTTGGAATTCAAAAAGTTAATCACGCTGCCCAACGCCGCATACCCGCCAACACAGATGCCGTCAAACTGTAACGAGTTGGTGGCACCCAAGGTCATCACAAAGTCATTACCCGAACTGCCGCCCGTGGTTTCGTTACGCCCGATCTCCAAGGCATAGGAACGGAAAAGCGCATTGGTATAGTTAAATGGATCAACATAGACACCCCTCACGATGTTGGTTGCCGCCATCTTCCAGGTCGGAAGACATTTTGACGGCCGCGATCCGCCAAAAGTGCCGCCCGGACTGTAAGCATTCGTGACGAAATATTGGTAATTGGGATAGCTTAAGATGTCACCAATGTTAACTTCGTTGACATCCAGTTGCAATTTGCTCAGCGCGGACATGTCCAGAATGCTCGCCACGGCTCCGTCAGCCAGCAGTGAAAAATTCGCGGTCTCATTGCTTTGGATCAAGGTCCCGTTTGTGCCGGCAATGGTGACGTTCAATTTATTCAGACCGTAAGAAAAATCCCGCAACATGCTGAATCCCCCGGAACCGTTGATGGTCAGGACCACACCCGGACTGATGACCAGATTCTGCCAGTTGGTATTGGGCGCACCGGAAGCAGGTATGGCATTCGTTTGGGAAAACCGCAGCGCTGCAATCGTGGTGGAAACATCGACAACGCTGTTTGAAAGCAGGTTCGTGGTGATGGAAGTTGCCAGCAAATTGTTGGTCTGGGTTCCGATGTCATTGAACACCACGACATCACCCGGCCCGGGAATCCCGCCTTGCCACTTGGAGGCATCCGACCAGTTGCCCGCGCCGTTAAGCGTGGCATTTGCCGGCCCATTCCAAATTTTCGCGACTTCCAGCACCAACGGGAAAAATCCATTGGTTATCCCGCCAACCATATTGACGCCAAGGGTAGATATGCCGGCCGCTTGCGACCCGCTAAACACAAGCTGGACAACCAAATTGGTCGTCTTGCTGCCGTTGTTCGTGTTCAAATTGATTGGGATCGTACCGATCGGATTAACCAGACCTGAATCCACGAGCGCGGCCGTGACCCCGGCCGGAGCACCGGTAATGCTCACGTTTACATTCGGTATCACCCAGTTGGTTCCCGTGCCATCAACCGGAGCGCCGTTGGTCGCAACCCGCATCACGTTATTGGTCAAAAAAACCGTGCCGCTAAATCCAACCGGCACCTCGAAGCGCACTTGAAACGGCTTGATGGTGTTTTGCGCCCCGGCCGGCAGCGCGGCCAGAATCAACAAGGCCAAGGCCGTCCAGATTGAAGCTCCTCGCCAACTTGGGGAACCGCCGGCAATGGCGGCAAGGTCCGGATTCTGACAGGTTTTAGGGTTGGTTGTTTTCATAGTTGTTTGCGTTGGTGGGCTGCGGGGTCGGATAGGGTTGCGGCTGGAAATTCTGCTGTCTCTTTTCTATGGCGCTCAATGATAAGGCATGCGGTCATCCATCCAGTCATAATCAGCCGTGATGGAAACATTTTTCGTCTGCCACGTCGCCGCCACGTTCGGATCCTTTAGCACCGGCTGCACGGTGGAAAAAGTGCCGCCTTTGACCATCCACTTTTTGAGTTCGGAATGGCCGTCGGCAAAGGACATCTCACCCACACCGTTGTGATTGCTGGCCGGCAAATTGCGCCAAAACACACCGGCGGCGCCGGTCTCACCCGGATTGAACTGAAAAAGCAGGTCATCAATGCCATCAGGGTGTTCATCGATAAAGACAAAAATATTGACCGGCCCGGGCGTGTTCAATTGGCTGGTCTTTTTTGCGGTAAAATAAGTCCGGCCCGGAAAGGCCTGCTTGGAATAATCAGGACCGGAACCCCCGCCATCCACCGCGCCGTTCGCCGCGTAGCTCCGGAGCCGGTTCTGAACGCTCGCTGTTTCATAGACATCACCCGGGCACTTGTAGACCCCGACGGATTTCACATAGGCGGCCATCCCGGCCGTGGGGCCGATCAAACCCTGGGGGTCATTCATAAACAAGGCCGGATTCCAGGACATGTAGTTGAGGTTTTTGTCGATTGCCGCCCCCAGATCCATGTTGAGATCCTGACTGTCGGTTTGGAACATGAGCCACCCCAACGTCAGCTGCCGGGTATTGCTCAGGCACCGGATGCCCTGCGCCTTGGCTTTGGCCTTGCTCAAGGCGGGCAGCAGCATCGCCGCCAGGATGGCGATGATCGCGATCACCACCAGGAGCTCAATCAAAGTAAAACCCGGGATCAATGGCCTAAAGCGAGGACGCAGGCTGGACGACGGGCCG
>DATHQS010000068.1:0-13056 GCA_035482455.1 Candidatus Acidiferrales bacterium
ATGATCGTGAAAGACAAAAAAACTTTTCATGTGTAGCGTCAGGCCTCCGGCCTGACGTAGAGGGCGGCATCCCTGCCGCCCGGAAAGAACCGTGGACATGTCAACGACTCATGAACATTCAAAAGCGTTTCGTCTTGTGTGAGGTTTCATCCGCCGGGCTGGAAGCCCGGCTCTACGGCAGCCAAGATGGCTGCCGCTACGGTGCCGCCATCCATTTGATTCGCCTTCTCTTTTTACATCCGCTTGGCTAATGTATTTTGATGGAACGACTGCCTGGATTCCGAGATTTCTATCCCGAACCGCTGCCGCACAACGATGTGTGGAGCGCCGACGCGCGCCAATACATCTTTGAGCAATGGCGCAAGATCGCCCGCCGCTACGGCTTCCGCGAATATGATGGCCCGCCGCTGGAACCGCTGGAACTGTTCACGACCAAGAGCGGCGAGGAGATCGTCGGCCAGCTGTTTGATTTCGAGGACAAGGGCAAGCGCCACATCTCGCTGCGGCCGGAAATGACGCCGACGCTCGCGCGCATGGTCGCGGCGCACGAGCGCAATTACAAAAAGCCCATCAAGTGGTTCGCCATCCCCCAGCTCTTCCGCTACGAAAAACAGCAGAAAGGCCGGCTGCGCGAGCATTTTCAATTCAACGCCGACCTCATCGGCGAAAACGACCCGGCGGCGGATGCCGAGCTCATCGCGCTGTTGATCGATACCTTGCGCGCGTTTGGTTTGACGGCGGAGGATTTTGTCATCCGCCTGAGCAGCCGCAATGCGTGGCAGGATTTCTTCCAGCAGGGCGGGGGGGTGGCGGCGAACGAGTACGAGTTTTTCCAGACGATCGACAAGCTGGAGCGCAACGCGCCGGAAGAAACGGAAAAGAAACTCGCCGCGCTGGGATTCACCGCCAAGGCCGTGAATGAATTCATCGAAGCGGGCAAACCGACCGTCGAACTGGCCAGCATTTTGGACAATCTCGCCGCCCGCGGGTTGCAGGATTTCGTGAAGGTAGATTACAAGGTCATCCGCGGCCTGGCCTATTACACCGGCGTGGTGTTCGAGGCGTTTGACCGCAAGGGCGAGTTCCGGGCCATCGCCGGCGGCGGCCGCTACAACAACCTCGTGAAGCTCATCAGCGGCGGCAAGGTGGACCTGGCCGCGCTGGGCTTTGGCATGGGCGACGTTGTGCTGCTGGAGCTGCTCAAGGCGCGCGGTCTGCTGCCGAAGTTTGATTCGCCGATGGACGTGTTTGTGACCATTGAGGACGAGGCCCTGCGCGGCATTTCGCTCAAGCTCGTCCAGGAGCTGCGCGTGGCGGGTTACGCGGTGGATTATCCATTGATCCCGACCAAGGCGGACAAGCAATTCAAGCGCGCCCAGGAATTGAAGGTGGCGCACACGGTCCGTGCTGAGAGCGATGCATACGTCCGCATCCGCAAACTAAAAAACCGCGAGGAAGTCGTGGCCGGCTTTGCCGATGTGGCCAACCACCTCGGCTGAAAGCAGTTTGGTGAGTATCTGAATGCAGGGCAGGCTGGAAAGCCTGCCCTGCGTCGCAAATATCATCGCCCCAAACCGGCCTGCGGGCGTCAGCGGGGCTTATTTTCCGGCAATCTTTTCAAAAGCAACTTATTCACCGCGACCCTGGGCATGGGAATAATCCGGTGAATAATTTCCAAATGCGAAACACAAAACCCATTGATTTCATTGGTTCTCATCCGTTATCCACAGTTTTTTCACAGGCGGATTACGGTGGATAAACTGTGCATATCAAATGATGGGCAGGACCGGAAAGTCTGCTATGATGTTTACAGTTCATTGAAAGAACGGAGCGGCGGCTGAAAGTAAAATTGAAGCTGCACGTTTCACGGATAATCCCGGGCGACCGGGGAAAAGTCAGGTCAGGCTGGTTGATCTGGCTCCTCAAAACCGCAGCGCGAGTTGCGGCGAGGCAAAATTCACCAGTTCCTCTGGCGGTGTTCGCACACCGTCAAATGCGAATGAGGAACTTGGCAGCGAGAAGCGATTAGAAACCGCTTCGAGTTGAATCAAGTAGTCTGGGAACGTTTCGATCCCGGATGAATCGCAGTCACCCAAAGGGTGAACAGTTGCTACTGTGTATCAGCACGGACGGATGACTCTGGCGGGAGCAAAAATAAAAAAGTTGGGACCGCCAAGCGAAAGACGCCGAAAGGCGGCACAAAATGAGAGTCCGCACCGGGAAGACCACGAAGGCTCGGCAGGCCGCGTGAAGAACTTCCAAGCGCCGGCGATGTTTAAAACGACACCGCTGGACTGTGAATAAAATGCAACTTGAGAGTGAAGAGGCGAGACCCGTGGTCTCGGGCGAACGCACCGTCAAAAGCGGTGGCTGACCCGGAACCAATGGTCAAGACGCGAACGAAAAATTACAGGCGTGTCTTGACCTGGTTCGTAAGCCGGTGGCGCAACCACCAGCCGAAGCGAGCTGAAAAGCCTCACTCGAAATCCGTGCGTTGCAAAACGCCGGACGGCCCTGCTACGAGGCCGGAAACTCCGCTTGCCGTGGAGAATGGCGTCGGGAATCCAGCAGCACCCGCGAGGGTGGCGCCAAATGCTGGAACGGGAAAGAGAGTGTGGCGAACTCCCATCCCCCATTTGTCCCGGTTTGACCGCAAGGTTGAACCGGGACTTATTGTTTTTACGGGACAGCGGAATCATCCCAAACAAAAACCCCGTTGCTGTCTCCAGCAACGGGGTTTGCTTTTCAAAATCCTTCAGACCACGGGCACTTGCCACGGGGCGCGGTACGGGCGCGACAGGTACGCGCTGGCGGCGGGGTCGCCGATGATCTTCTCATGCTTCACATCCCAGTTGATCTTGCGGCCGGTCAACATGGCGATCAATCCCAGGTGGCCGGGGATGGCCGAGTGATGGGCGGTTTGCGCCGGTGCGATGGTCGCGTGACGCGACCGGACGCAATCCAGGAAATTCCGCCAGTGGCCGGGTGACTCATACAGCTTCACCTTGCGGAGTTCCTCAGGCAACGTTTTGCCTTTTTTCCACTCCTGATTGGAAGCGTCAAAGCCGCCGCGGTCCACCCAGACCCAGCCCTCGGTGCCGATCCATTTCGTGCCACCTTTGATGTCATCGTACCCGCCGGCGATGGTCATGGTGATGTTGCGCGGATATTTCAATTCGACGCGGTATTTGGTGCAGGTGTTCCAGAGCGCATCCGCGGCGGGGAACTCGCCCTGGCCCTCGATTTCCGAAGGGCCGGAGCGGTCAAAGCCCAGCCCCCAATGCGCGATGTCGCAGTGGTGGCCGATCCAGTCCAGCAACTGGCCGCCACCGGTGTTGTAATTCCAGCGCCAGTTCATGTGCACGCGCTGCTTGATGTATGGCTCCATCTTCGAGGCCCCGATCCACGTTTCGTAATCCAGTTCCGGCGGCGGTTCGGTGACGGCGATCTTCCACGCGTCCGAGCCGGGGCGGATGGTGGAAAGGTCGTCAATATGCAGTTCCTTAAGTTTTTCGACGAGTTCCGGTTTGGTGTGCTTGAAATCATTATGGCCGGCGGGCAGACCCACCTCGACACGGGTCACTTCACCGATCAATCCGCTGCGGACGATTTCCGCCGCCTTGTGAAAGGTGGGCTGGGAACGCTGCCAGGAGCCGGTCTGCCAGATGATGTCGTTTTTTTCAACCGCGCGGACAATGAGCTGTTGCTCGGCGACCGTCTTGGCCAGGGGTTTTTCACCGTAGACGTCGAGCTTGCGGCCGGCCGCCTCGGTGGCCACCAGCGCATGCCAATGATCCGGCACGGCCAGCATCACGGCGTCCAAGTCCGGACGCGCCATCATCTCGCGGTAATCATGGTAGGCCGCGCAGTCCTGGTTGCCATAATGCTCGTTGACCGTGTCGACCGCGGCCTGCAACGCGTTTTTGTCCAGATCGCACGCGGCCACCACGTGGCAATCATTTTCGACCAGAAAAGATTTGGTATTGCTCGGCCCCTGCATGCCCCAGCCGATCACGCCCATGTTGATTTTGCCATTGGCGCTGATTTTTTTACCGCCGCGCCCGAGCACGCATCCGGGCAGGATGGTCGGCAGGACGATGGCCGCGCCGGCGGCTTTCAGAAAATGACGGCGGTTTACCTGGTTGGACTTTTTAGAATTCATGCGTTCGGTTGGTGATGTGGTGTTCTGGGATGATAAAAAATATCCGGCCGGTTCAAAGCAATTTCATTGGCGGTTGGCCGTAAATATGGTCACAAGCTTTCATTACCAGTCACCGGGTCGCAGTAATTGACGTCAGGCGACCGGGTGAGGTTTTAAATATTTAACCAAAGGCAGATTTTAAGCCATCCCCTGAATCGGGGATGGAAGTGAATTAATACTTGCCCGCCACCGGCTTTTCGCCAAGATTTTCAGGCACGGCACATTTCAACCAACCAACCAGACCATTTTATGGGACACATCTATAACAACATCGTCGAAACCATCGGCCGCACCCCGCTCGTCAAACTGAACAAGGTCACGGCGGGCCTGCCGGCGACCATCGCGCTCAAATGTGAATTTTTCAACCCGCTCGGCAGCGTGAAGGACCGTATCGGCATGGCCATGATCGAGGCCGCCGAGAAAAGCGGCGTGCTCAAGAAGGACACCGTCATCATTGAGCCGACCAGCGGCAACACCGGCATCGCGCTGGCGTTCGTGGCGGCAGCCAAGGGCTACAAGATCATTTTGACCATGCCGGAAACGATGTCGCTCGAGCGCCGCACGCTGCTCGCGATGCTCGGTGCCAAGCTCGTTTTGACGCCCGGAGCGGAAGGCATGAAGGGCGCCATCGCGCGTGCCGAGGCGCTTGCCAAGGAAACGCCCAACTCCTGGATTCCCCAGCAGTTCAACAACCCGGAGAACCCGGCCATCCACTCCAAGACCACCGCCGTCGAGTTGTGGGACGATACGGATGGCAAGATCGACATTCTTGTCGCCGCCGTCGGCACGGGCGGAACCATCACCGGTTGCGTCGAGGCCATCAAGCCGAAGAAGCCGTCATTTCAGGCCATCGCGGTTGAGCCAAAGGATTCCCCGGTCATCTCGCAGACACTCGCCGGCCAGCCGGTGAAACCCGGTGCGCACAAGATCCAAGGCACCGGCGCGGGCTTTGTACCTAATAACCTGCACCTGAAGGACAGCGCCGGTA
Source organism: Candidatus Acidiferrales bacterium (assembly GCA_035482455.1). GTDB lineage: Bacteria > Verrucomicrobiota > Verrucomicrobiia > Limisphaerales > UBA11358 > UBA11358. The sequence continues at coordinate 5,190 of DATHQS010000068.1, forward strand.
ATCCGCAGATCGTCGAGTGCGTCCAGGTTTCCAACGACGACGCTTTTGCCATGGCGCGCCGCCTCGCCAAGGAGGAGGGCTTGTTGGTGGGCATTTCCACCGGTGCGAACGTTGTCGCCGCCATCGAAGTCGCCAAGCGCCCGGAAAACAAGGGCAAGCTCATCGTGACCATCGCCTGCTCGACGGGTGAACGCTACCTGAGCACCGCCCTCGCCGCCGAAGCCAAGGCGGAAGTGGGTGGCTGAGCCGGCTGAGTCAGTTAGATAGATTTGCAGGGCAGGCCGTAAAGGCCTGCCCTGCGTCTTTTTGGCCTAAAAATAATAGTTGCGTTCCCTTGGTTTTAGCCGTATTTAAACCTTGTCGAAGGTTCTAGTCGCCGGCGGTTTGCCGGGACAATTTCCAAAATTCACTTTTCCAGCAGTTATTTCAGGAAGGGTTTCAGCCTTCGGCTACAACATCTTATATGAGCGATACGCAAGCTAACGGCGATAAAACGCCCAATCCTAACTATGGTTCCGGCTATCTCGAAATCTCCGAGAAAGGCTTCGGCTTCCTGCGCACGGCGCAAAATCACTTTCATCCCAAGCCCACCGACATCTTTGTCACGCCGGATACCATCCGCCGCAGTTTCCTGCGCGAGGGCAGCTTTATTGAAGGTCCCACCCAGCCTCCGCATCGCGGCACCAGCCCGCAACTCAAGGCCGTGGACAAGGTCAACGAAATGGTGTTTCAGGACTATACCAAGGCCGTCCGCTTCGAAAACCTGACCTCGATCGACCCGATCGAAAAATTTAAGCTCGAAACCGCGTCGGACGTCATGGAGACGCGCGTCATCGACCTCGTCACGCCCATCGGCAAGGGCACCCGCGGCATCATCGTCGCGCCGCCGCGCACGGGCAAGACCACCATCCTCAAGCAGATCTGCAACGCCATCACCACCAACCATCCGGAAGTGCACGCGATGGTGCTGCTGATCGACGAGCGCCCCGAGGAAGTCACGGATTTTCAACGCTCGGTGAAGGCGGAGGTCGTCGCCTCCTCGAACGACATGGAACTGGAGACGCACGTGCGCCTGTCCCGTTTCATGATCGAGCGCTGCCGCCGCATCGTGGAATCCGGCAAGGATGTTTTCGTGTTGATGGACTCGCTCACCCGTATCGCCCGCGCTTACAACAGCGTGCACGGCGGTTCCGGCCGGACCATGACCGGCGGTGTGGACGCCCGTGCGCTGGAGATTCCGCGCAAGATGTTTGCGTCCGCGCGCAAGATTGAGAACGGCGGCTCGCTGACCATCATCGCCACGGCGCTGGTGGACACCGGCTCCCGCATGGATGAGCTGATCTTCCAGGAATTCAAGGGCACCGGCAACATGGAGCTGATCCTGGACCGCAAGCTTTCCGACCGCCGCCTATATCCCGCGATCGACATCCCGAAGTCCGGCACGCGCAAAGAGGAAAAACTCTTCGCACCGAAGAATCTCGAAGCCATCCGCAAGCTCCGCCGCACGATGGTGGACCTGAATCCCATCGAGGCGATGGAAACGCTCACCGCGGCCTTGAAGAAATTCAAGACCAACGACGAGTTCCTGGCCAAGATGGAAAAGGGTTCCTGATGTCGGGTGCGTAAAGCGTGAGGCGAGACATGGCCAAAAGCAAATTGTCCGACAATCCAGCCTACCGCATTCCGTCGACCGACGCGCCCTCATCCCGTCCGCCGCTGGAGCGCATGCTGCGCATCCACCAGCTGCTGCAGGCCGGCGGCTTTCCCAACGCCACTTCGCTTGCTCGCGAGATCGAGGTTTCCACCAAGACCATCCATCGCGATCTCGAGTTCATGCGCGACCGCATGAATTTGCCGCTGCAATACGACCACCTCCACCACGGTTTTGCATATGCCACGGAGGTCAACGCGTTTCCCACGATGCAGATCACCGAGGGCGAAATCTTCGCGCTCGTCGTCGCGGAAAAGGCCCTGCAACAATATCGCGGCACCAGCTTTGAAAAGCCGCTGCTCTCGGCCATCAAAAAAATGGAACAGGCGCTGCCCGACACCATTTCGCTGAACCTCGCAGACATCGAGCAGACCATCTCCTTCCGCACGCGCGCCGAGCCGATTTTGGATCTCAAAATTTTTGATGTGCTGGCCAAGGCGGTTTCGCAACGGCAGCAACTCGACTTGCACTACCGCAAGCCCGGCCAGAAAGCCGAGCCGCGCATCGTGGATCCCTATCATCTGGCGAACATCAACGGCGAATGGTTTCTGTTCGCGTTCGACCAGGCGCGGAAGGACATCCGCACCTTCGCCCCGGCGCGCATCCAGTCCGTGAAGCCGACGGGCAAGACCTTCGAGCGCACGCAGAAATTTTCCCTGGAAAAACGCCTGCGCGACAGTTTTGGCGTCCATTCCGGCGAAGGCGAGTTCGGGGTGGTCATCCGCTTCAACGCCCGCGCGGCCGATTACATCCGCGAAAAGAAATGGCATCCGTCCCAGACCCTGCGCGACCTCAAGGGCGGCGGCGCGGAGTTGAAAATGAAGCTCTCCAGCCTCGCCGAAGTGCAGCGCTGGGTCCTGAGTTGGGGTGGCGATGCGGAAGTCTTGAAGCCCAAGGAGTTGGTTGAGTCTGTCCGCGAAGCCGCCCGGAAAATCATCGGATCCAGGTAGCGGTCTCCGCGGGCATCCACGATTTAACCTGGCCGGAACCTGTGTGGTTTCCGGCTTTTTTGCTTTTGACGGAACGGGACAAATTTGCCAGAGTCGGCGAGCCGTCTGTTCGAGGGGAAAATTGGCTTCAATAAATTTATGAAAATTCAAAATGGCATCATCAGTCTGGCACTGTTTTTGACGGGTATTTTTTCGGCTGGCGCGCAAGGCACAGTGTTCTCGTATGAAGGGCGGTTGAGCGACGGGGGACAGCCGGCCAACGGGACGAACTATGGCATGGTGTTTTATCTCTACGATGCACCGACCAACGGGGCCGTGCTGGGCAACTTCGGGATTGTGAGCGTTACGGTGAGCAACGGGCTGTTCAGCACGCCGTTGGACTTCGGCAACCAGTTTGACGGCACGCCGCGCTGGCTCGAGATCACCGTGCAAAAGAACGGCGGCGCCTTCAGCACCCTCGTGCCACGCCAGCGGATTTTGGCCGTGCCCTATGCCATCATGGCGAACAGCGCGAGCAACCTGCTGGGCACGCTGCCCGCCGCCCAGGTGAGCGGTTCCCTCCCCGTAGCCCAGATCAGCGGGACGGTTCCGCTGGCGCAACTGCCGGCCGGGGTGGTGACGAATTTTGAAAACAATGTGGACTTGGGCGGCTTCTTTAATGGCCAGTATTTCGGGAACGGCAGCGGCCTGACGAACTTGAGTCCGCAGGGTCTGGTCAGCGGCGGCGTGGGGGCACAACTTTACTTCACGAACGGATACAACAGCTTCAACGGCTTCTTCGAAGGCCAGTATTTCGGGAATGGCAGTGGTCTGACGAACTTGAGTCCACAGAGTTTGGTCAATGGCGGTGTTGGGGCGCAGCTTTACTTCACAAACGGGTACAACAGCTTTAACGGTTTCTTCGACGGCCAATATTTTGGGAACGGCAGCGGCCTGACGAATTTGAGCCCGCAGGGTCTGGTCAGCGGCGGTGTGGGTGCGCAGCTTTACTTCACGAACGGATACAACAGCTTCAACGGTTTCTTCGACGGCCAGTATTTCGGGAACGGCAGCGGCCTGACGAATGTGCCCGTCGATGGCGTCCAAGGCGGACTGACCATCAATGTGGCTGTGCTGGCCCCGGGCGGGGGAACGAACGTGCTTTGCTTCACCAACGGAATACTGCGGGCCGTCAAGTAACGGTTTGCGATCGACTCGGAAAATCATGATTTTATGGGCTTTGGGAACCGTGCCAGCCGCATTGCGGGTTTGCTTCGGGGTGCAACTTTCGGCAGGCTGTGGGTTTTAATGACTATGCGGGTTCCATTTCCTCCTGCCGCGGCATGAATGTGATGTTGTACTGGCGGAGGCTGCAATTATTTTTGATGCTCTTGGCCGGGTGTTTTGCCGCCATGCTGCGTGCGGATGCCCAGGGCTTTGGCCTGACTTCGTCCGTATCTGCCCCGCTGGTGCTGACCAACACTGCCTTCGTTTATTCCACCACGCTGACCAACTTTACCGGTTTCGTGCAGGCCAACATTTTTGTGACCAACACTTTTTCCGCCGGGGTCTCCCTGGTGGGAACCGCCAATTCCGCGGGCACGAATGACATCGAGGGTGCCAGCGTCGTTTTTTCCATACCGGCGATGTCCAATAATGCCACCGCCACGATGTTGGTGACCAATTTCACCACGAACGTCGGTTTTCTGACGAACACCATCGTGACCGGGATTTTCGGGGCGACCAATCTGACGAATATCCTCGTTGTTCAGGTGGCTTCGTCAATTTCAGACCTGGGGGTGCAGATCCTCCCGCCGTTGCAGGCGGTCATCACGAACGACCTGACATCGTACGATATCATCGTGACCAATTTCGGGCCGGGCTCCGCGTCCGGCGTGCTGTTGACCAACACCCTGCCGCCGGGGGCGTTGTTGAAAAGCGCCAGCCAGGGCTTCGGCCTCAGCGGCAGCAATCTGATCTTCAGCCTGGGTACGCTTGGCACAGGTAGCGGGGTGGATGTGCGTTTATATATCCAGCCGACCAACGTGGAGGCGATGCCGCTGTCCGCGTCCGTTGGCGCACCGGGACTGGTGGATCCCAATGTGACCAACAATGTCATGAGCACAAATGTGGACGTGACCGGCTATCTGGACGGCACGCTCAGCGCAATGACCACTTCTCCGCAGACGAACAATCTGCAGAACGGCCTGCTGGAACAGGCCGTTTTGCTTTCCAATACCGGCGTGAGCAATGTGCCGGCGGCGCGGTTGGTGGTGACCGGCCTGACCAACCAGTTGTTCAACGCGGTGGGCACGAACGGCACCAGCCCGTTCGTCTATTTGAGCGCACCGTTGGCGGCCGGCGACAGCGTGACCCTGGTGTTGCAATATAATCCGCGTAAAACGTTCCCGTTCACCAACGGCCAGTTGCACGCCTTTGCCGTGCCCCTGCCGAAATGGCCGCCGGCGCGTGTGGCCTCGACGAGCACGAACGTCAACATCAGCAAGATCGTCAGATTGATCAGCGGGTGGAACACCGGCCGGATGCTCATCGAATTCCCCTCCACACTGGGCCAGACGTACACGGTGGTCTACAGCGATGACGCTTCATTTTCCAACGCCATGATCGCGCCGCCCGCCGTCATCGCCCCGGCGAACCGGGTGCAATGGATCGATTACGGACCGCCAACGACGCCGAGCGCGCCGGCGAACAGCACCGCGCGGTTTTATCGCGTCTACCAGAACCCTTGAACTGATGCCGATGTCGCAACCACATATCATGAAACACGTCCGCTGGCACAACCTGCTGGCGTGGGGCGTGGCGTGCTGTTGCGCGGGCATGGTGCCGGCGGTCGTGGCGCAGACCAACGTGGTTTTACAACTCGACGTTCCCAAACCGCAAGGTGCGAAGCCTGAAAAGAAGGATGACAAATCCAGCCGGGAGGCTTCACCCAACTTCGTGTTGATCTCGCCGGGCGGCGAGGATTGGACGCGCCATTTTCAGATGGGCGCCGTCATGGCGTTTGGCATCCATGCCAAGTTCCACGAGGATGGCACGTTTCAGGTCCATCATGACGCCGGGACCTATGATGATGGCTATGTACGGCAGGATGATTCGGGTGATCTCAGCCACACGGCCAATTGGGGCTATGAACATGCCTCCCAATATGACGCGGCGGCACAGACCATGACTTTTACAAGCGTCTCGGACTTCAAGGCGACCGGTGATGCCAAACAGAATGGCGATCCCTCCTTCGGCCTCGACCTGGCCTATGGTGACGATTACATCTACTACCAGCCCGCCCACATGCGCATTGGCTGGGAACTCGGGTTCGACTTTTTGCCCATCAATATCAAGGACGACTCCGTGATCCAAAGCGCGACCGGCTCCCAGACCACTTATGTCTACAACACCGGTGGCATCGAGGTGCCGGATGCGCCGTACCATGGCGGCTCCAGCGGGCAGGGGCCGGAACTGCCCACCTCGCCATCATCGACCAGCACCTCGCCGTTCGGGGGTGGAACGGTCACCGGCTCGCGGTCGCTGGACATGGATCTCTTTTCACTCCGGTTGGGGCCTTCTTTATTTTGGGACATCAGTGAAAACCTGGGTTTGTCCGTGAGCGGCGGCCCGGTCATCGGCTGCGTCACTGGCAGGTATAATTTTGACGAAACCGTCCTCGCCAACGGTGTGGACAGCCACAACAAAGGCAGTTTTGGCGCCACGGAACTGGTGTATGGCGGCTATGTGAACGCGATGCTGAAATATCACATCGTGGACAACGGCCGGAACGCCTACCTGTTCCTCGGCGCGCAATATACGCCCATGACCACCGCGCACTTCAGCAGCAGCGGCCGCTCTGCGGACTTGAACCTCTCCGGGCAGGTCTACCTCTCCGTCGGCATGGGCTGGCCGTTTTAAATCCCGGATGTCATTGGTGGAAATGGCCCCGTCTTACAATGATGCCGTCAATCTTTGTGCCCGTCGCGTGCTGCATGTATTCAACCCGGACGGTTTCGATGGAATTGTAGGGGCCGAGCGTAAAATAAGCGCCCCCGATGCCGACCCATGAGCGCGGGTCGGTTTTCTTGCCTTTGGGAAAAGTCCAGCCGATCAGGTTGGTCAGCGATGCCGGGTCGCGCACGCCCAGCAAATCACTGTCAGTCGGCAACGCCGCCCGGTAGGCATAGGTGGAAAAGGAGGCATCGTTTCCGTTGGTGTCGACCTCGCAGACATAGCGGTCTTCCGGTGCCATGGGCATTATCCGGCCGGGACGCACGGTGAACCGTTCAAAGTGAAACCACCGGTTGGACTGGTTCACCGTCTCGAACCAATTCGTATAATAACCGGTCCGTGCGGTCACTTTCTCGATGCCCACCCACGCCGGTTGCAACGAATAGCTGCCCGGCCGGTTGGTGGTCATGAGCGAAGCGAGCAGGTGTTTTTGATTGTCCCACTTGTTTGGCGGCAGGATAAGCGGGCCGGGCGCGTTTGACTGGGCTTCCAACATCAGCGCGGAACACACGGCGACCAAAGCTCCCATCAGATAAATTGGCAGGTGGCATTTCATGATTCACTTCCATCCAATCCCTCCCGTTGGCGAAATGGCAAACTCCTGCTCAACGGTGTAACGCTGGCCGGTCCTGTCCCAAAAACGACTCCTCACCCATACCATGCGCGGTGTAACATCCGAGGCATCAGTCCAGTGGGTTGGTGTATGCTCAACTCTCACAAAATCCGTTCGCGACCTGCCAAGCACTCCTAAATTCGGGCCTTCCGCGACACTCAAATCAATCCACTTGAATCGTCCGTCTGCGGTCGTCACACAGCCGAAAATATAACTTATGGTCTTGTCGGAAAATGACACAGCTACGCCTGTGCTGTCGTGTTTCCAAGCGATGCTGGTCGTGACGGAAGACCGCCTCAAAACAGAAACGGCCTTTGGCAGCGGCATCTTTGCCAACGTGGTTTTGCCCTCTGGTGACATCAAAGCTATTTCCTCTGCTGAATTTGTTCCGCCTGATGTGACAAAAAGAGCCAAAGAACGATTTGGTGACAGTGACTTCTCAATCTGCGTCACAATGTTAGAATCCGCAATAGCTCGAAAATTGCTCAGCAAAAGTCCGGCGACCACCAATAGCATCTGCGGAATGTGATTGAGTGCAGTCATGAGACCGAAGTTGACGGCGGGTTGCACAGGCTATCTGGTTTCATAATCGGACACTAT
>DATHQS010000069.1:0-6196 GCA_035482455.1 Candidatus Acidiferrales bacterium
GTTCGACATTGATTTTACCGATCCAAATGAGTTTAAGCCGGAAGGTGACGAGCGTTTTGCCCAAGCCATCAAGGCGAACGGCCGCGTCATCCTCAGCGCGGATTATTTGAGCGCGGATTCCACGGTTGGTGCGGAAGGCGCATCCCGCATGAGCCGGGCCATTGACATGTTCATTGACCCGGCGGCGGGGTGGGGCTTTGACAATTTTAAGCCCGATCAGGATTTTATCGTGCGCCGGCATATGCATGTGCCGCCGAACCCGGACGATGACAATTTTTCCAGCATGACCTGGGAGGCGGCAAATCTGGTGGCTCCGCCCGGTTCCATGAAGCCTGGGGATCGGAGGCTGGAACGATGGTTCAATTACTACGGTCCGCCAGGAACCATCCCCGGCGTCAGCATTTATCTCGCGCTGGCAACGAATGACGATTGCCCGCCCGGTTTTTTCAGCAACAAGGTGGTGTTTGTGGGGGGCGCCGTGAAGACCCATTTTTCCGGCGAACGCAAAGATGAATATCGGACGCCTTACACCAAAAACCGGTTCATCCCCGGAATGGAGATTCAGGCCACTCAATTTCTGAACCTGTTGCATCGTGACTGGCTTACCCGTTTTTCTCCGCGTACGGAATTTTTAGTGGTCGTGTTCGCGGGATTGCTGTTCGGCATCGGGCTCCCGCGCTTTCGTCCCTTGACCGCGACCGGGGTGGCGCTGGTCTGTGCCGCGCTGGTCACCGGACTGGCATACTATCTTTTCTGGCAGAAGCGGATCTGGTTCCCGTGGCTGGTATTGGTGGGCGCACAGATCCCCATCGCGCTGCTCTGGTCCATCCTTTACAACTCGCTCAGCGCCTATGTGCAGAACCGGCTGCTGGAGCAGTCGCTGGGGCTGTACCTTTCGCCGAAGCAGGTGCAGCGCATCTTGAAGGAGCCTGGGCTGCGCCAGCCGGGCGGCAGCAAGCAGGTGGTGAGCATTTTGTTTAGCGACATCGCGGGCTTCAGCCGCATCTCGGAGCAACTGGATCCGCAGGAGCTGGTGCAACTGCTCAATGCCTATTACGAGACGACCATCCGTTGCATCCATAAGACCGACGGCACCATCGTGGACATCATCGGCGACGCGATCTTTGCGATCTGGAACGCGCCGGAACTGCAGCCGGATCATCAGGAGCGGATGTTGCAAGCCGTGCAGATGTTTCAAAAGAATGTGACGCAGTTCAACGGCAAGGCGGGCAGCATGGCATTGCAAACTCGCGTCGGTTTGCATACGGGCGAAGTCGTGGTCGGCAACGTTGGCAGCACGGAACATTTTGATTATGCCGCCATTGGCGACAACGTGAACCTTGCATCGCGGTTAGAAGGCTTGAACAAACAACTGAGCACCGAGGTGTTGATGACGCGGGCGGCCATTTCGTCAGTGAAGGGCGACTGGCTGCTGCGACCGGTGGGGTTCTTCCAGTTCAAAGGACTGGAGAATTATGTGGAAGTGATCGAATTGGTGGTGAATGCGGGGAGCGCGGATGAGACGCGGGCGTGGCGTGAGGCGTTCGCGGCGGCTCTGGTGGAATTTGGGAAGAAAAATTTTGACGCGGCTGAGGCGGGTTTCAAGCGGACGCTGAAATTGAGGCCGGAGGACGGGCCGTCAAAGTTCTACCTGAAGCAGGTTGGCGAGATGAGAGCACATGAGTTGCCAGAGGCCTGGAACGGTGGGGTGAGTTTGAAGGAGAAGTGAGGAGGTTAACGCGTCGTGGTGGTGGCTGGTTTGGCGGACAAGCCTTCAAGTGTGTGGAGATATTGTTTCCGTTCCAGCCCGCCGGCAAAGCCGCAGAGGGCGCCATTTTTACCCACCACACGATGGCAGGGGATGACGATGGACAGGGGATTGCGGCCCGTGGCTGTTCCGGCGGCGCGGACGGCGTCCGGTGTGCCGGCCCGCTTGGCGAGGTGGCTGTAGCTGACGGTTTTTCCGTAGGGGATGCGGGCAATTTCCCGCCAGACTTTTTCTTGGAAATCAGTCCCGGACGGGTGCAGCGAGATCGAGAAGGCAGTTCGCTTGCCCGCAAAATATTCCGCGAGCTGCTTGGCCGCCGATTGAAGAACCGGGTGTTGCGGATTGCGCGTCCACTGTTTGCTTTCAGCCGGGACGTGGTTGCAGCCGGCAAAATAAACTCCGGTCAGCGCGGAATCGTCGGCGGTGAGCAGGAGCTCGCCGACCGGGCTTTTGATGACGGAATAGCTGGTGGTTGTGTTCTTCACGGTTCTGTTCGTTTGTTTCATATCACATTTCTTTTACGGTCACGTTTACAAACTATCTCAAGGGGGACGGATTGCTCGCCGTTTTCGGTCATGGAAATAAAAATATTTCAATGTCCGAAAATGGCGAGATTTGCCCGGGGAAGAGGTGTATCTTGCGCGGATGAAGCAGGACGGGAAATCATTGTACAAAGCATTCATCGCGCACGATCCGCGTTTTGACGGGCTTTTTTTCGTGGCGGTGAAGACGACCGGCATCTATTGCCGTCCCATTTGCCCGGTCAAGCCGCCGAAGGAGGTGAACTGCCGCTTTTACGATACGGCGCAGGAAGCGGAGCAGGCGGGCTTCCGTCCGTGCCTGCGCTGCCGTCCCGAACTGGCGCCTGGAAATGCGCCGGTGGACAATTCGCAGCGCATCGCCCAGCTCGTGGTGCAACGGATTGAAGAGGGCACGACGGAGGAGAAGAACGCGCTCGAAGCCATCGCCGGCGAGTTTGAACTGAGTTCGCGCCAGATCCGCCGCATCGTCCAGAAAGAACTGGGCGTGCCGCCCATCCAGTTGCTCCTGACCCGCCGATTGTTGCTCGCCAAACAGCTCCTGACCGAGACCAAGCTTGCCGTGACGGAAATCGCTTTCGCCAGCGGCTTTGCCAGCCTGCGCCGTTTCAATGACGCGTTTACCACCCGATATGGAATGCCGCCAACGCGACTGCGCAAACAGGCGGTTCAAGATGCCGGAACTGTAAATGGTGAGGGCACCTCCACCTTGCAGTTGGCATATCGGCCGCCCTACGACTGGGCGGGCATACTGGCTTTTCTCAAGGCGCGCGAACTGAAAGGTGTTGAGTGGGTGACGGACGATTTTTACGCCCGTACTGTGCAACTCGGAAATTTCAAAGGCTGGATCAAGGTCACGCAGTCGGCCAAGAAGAACGCGTTGATGCTGGAATTTACCCACAGCCTCTCGCCCGTTCTGCCGGCGTTGCTGAACCGGGTGCGCGGTTTGTTTGATCTGAATGCGCGGCCGGAAATCATCGCCAGGCATCTCGCCAAGGACAAAATTCTGGGCCCGCTGGTCAAAGCCAATCCGGGGTTGCGGGTGCCGGGGGCGTTCAACGGTTTTGAGACGGGCCTGCGTGCAATCTTGGGGCAGCAGGTCACGGTGAAAGCGGCGACCACGGTGGCGGGCCGTGTGGTTGCGGCGTTGGGTGAACCCATGGTCACTCCGTTCGCCGAATTGACCCATTTGACGCCAGCAGTCGAGAAAGTGGCCAAGGCAGGCGTCGATAAGCTGGCCAGGCTGGGCATCATCAGCACCCGCTGCAAAAGCATCCTTGGCCTGGCGCAAGCGCAGGTGTCAGGCCGGTTGTCACTGGATGGCGGCAATCATCATAGTCCGGAGGCCGCAATTGAACATCTCGCCCAATTGTCCGGCATCGGGCTGTGGACGGCGAATTACATCGCCATGTGGGCGTTGCGCTGGCCGGACGCGTTTCCGAAGGAAGATGTTGTGGTGCGTAAACACCTTGGCGGGGTGACGGCGAAACGGGCGGAGGAGATGTCGCAGGCATGGCGGCCATGGCGGAGTTATGCGGTGCTGCATTTGTGGGGAAGAGCGGGGTAAAAGAAAACAGGCCGACGTGCACACGGTGTTGTTAAACCGTCGTCGGCCTGCGGAACCGTCTTTCGACAGGAAAAACGGAGCGCCCGTTCTCAAGGGCAAGGCAAACGTAGCCCAAGTCATGCCAGCCGCAAGCGTTTTTGAAAATTCTTTTTCCAAGGAGGATAAGCGGCTATTCTGCAAGCAACTTTGAAACGGCGAATCCAATTTTTCCTCATCTGTCTCGCGGCGGCGCTGTTTTTGGGACAGCGCGCGGCGGCGGCGGAATCGCCTTATGTTGTGGAGGTTTGGAACACGGATGACGGGCTGCGGCAGAGCTCGGTCATCGCCATGACGCAGACGCGCGATGGCTACCTGTGGCTGGGCACGCTGAACGGGCTGCTGCGTTTTGACGGGAATTCCTTCACGCCCTTCAACATTAATAACACTCCAGAATTGCCGGGTAACGGCATAGTTTTCCTGTTTGAGGACAGCCGGACAAACCTGTGGGTGGGCACGGATAATGGAGGGCTGTGCCTCATCCATGACGGCAACTTGAAAAAGTTCGATGTCAGCAGTGGCAGGGGCAAGATCACCGCCGCGGTGGAGGATGGGGCCGGCACGTTGTGGTTTGCCACGGATGACTATGATTATTTCAGCTGGCAGAGCAATGTGCTGGAGCACGTTTCCGGGGTGCTGCGGGATTCGCTGACGGATGTCGCATTGCATGGCCGATTGCCCTCCCGGGATGGTTCGTATTGGTATCTCAGGGCGGGGCTCGTTGAAAAACGGCGTGACGACTTGCGGATCGGTTCCTATGGCGCGGTGCCGTGGGGGAGCACGGTGGTCACCGCAGTCTGCGAGGACGGCGAGGGTAACTTGGTTGTCGGCACGCGGGGGGCGGGCGTGTTCTGGTATGACAAAACGGGACATTTCCAGCGGATCACCAAAGCGGAAGGGCTTTCAGAAGATTACATTCTTTCACTGTGCTTTGATTCGGAAAAAAACCTCTGGGTCGGCACGGACGGCGGCGGACTGGACCGGGTGAAGCGAAAATATTTCTCGATGCCGGATGGACTGGCGGACGGGGTTGCGTTGTCGGCCGCGGAGGACGGGCGGGGCGGGATGTGGACAACCTTTAACTTCCGCGGTGTGGATTACTGGCTGACCAATCTGGTCCAGCATTACGGCATTGGCACGGAATCCCTTGCCGGACCGGTGCTGGTGGATGGCCGGCAACAAATTTGGGCGGGCACCAGCCACGAGGGGCTTTTTCATTTTGAGTCGGGAAAATTTAACCCGGTCCCTGAAACGGATAAAATAGGAAGCAAGGTCTACGCATTGTTCCAGGGGCGCGATGGGACGGTCTGGGTGGGCGGGCGGGCCGGTCTGGGCCGTTTCAACGGGCCGGTCTGGAGTTTCTATTCAACCGTGGACGGACTGCCGCCCAATGCCGTGCGGGCGCTGGCCGAGGACGACCAGGGGACCTTGTGGATCGGCACCGACGGCGGCGGGGTATATTTGCTTCACGACGGGAAAATTTCCCCGACCAACGCGCCGGTGAAAGACATTTCCTGCCTGTTGGTGGACCGTGACGGCGTGCTTTGGGCTGGCACCAAGGCGCATGGCCTGGCCCGCCGGCAAAACGGGAACTGGGCCATCTTTACCGAGGATGACGGCCTGGTCAACGATGTGGGCTATCTCATTGAAGATGACCTGGGGAACCTTTGGATTGGCTCGTATGAGGGGTTGCTGCGCGCCGGGAAGAAGTCGCTGGCGGATTTTGCGGTGGATCACAGCCGGAAAATCTCCTGCCGCACGTTTCTCACGCACGAATGTTCCGCCGGCACCCAGCCGGCCGCGGTCCGCACACACGACGGCAAGTTCTGGTTCCCCACCACGGAGGGATTTGTCTCGGTCAACCCGGCGGAGCTAAGGCCGAATACGAACCTGCCGCCGGTGGTCATCGAGTCGGTGCTGGTGGACGGAGTGCGGCAAAATATCAGCCCATTGAGCCCGGCCTGGCCCGGAGCAGTGATGCTGACGCCAGAAAACGAGCAGCTGGAGATCCATTTCACCGCGTTGAATTTTTCCGCTCCGAAGCGGGCCAAGCTGGCGGTGCAGTTCCGGTACCAATTGGAGGGCAATGACAAAAAGCCGAAGGACATCGGCGATACGCGGGTGGCTTATTTTTCGAAACTGCCCCCGGGCAATTACACCTTCCGGGTGACGGCGTGCAACGAAGACGGGGTGTGGAATGAAACCGGCGCGTCGCTGGCCATCACGGTGGAGCCGCCGTTCTGGCGCACGCCGGGGTTCATCATCCTGGGCGCCTTGCTGCTCCTG
>DATHQS010000070.1:0-46159 GCA_035482455.1 Candidatus Acidiferrales bacterium
TGCCTGAAGCCATTGTGCGTCTGGTTCCTGTCACTCGTCATCTCCCCATCAGCACCGTCAACCCGGCCAAAAATACAACGATCGAGCCTACGATGAGCAGGGCGGGGATCAGCATCATGCCTGGATTTTCCACCCGCACCAGCGCCTCATCCACCGGCTCGCCTTCGATGCGCAACTGGTACGGAAAACCGAATCCGGCCGACCGCCCCCATTTCAGTTCCATCTTAAATTCCGACCCGCCGCTCCGGAACACGGCGGAATGTGCGCCGGTCGACTTGAGCTGCCCGCCGGTGCGAAAAACACGTTCCCCGTCCAGATAGACGTCGATGGACGCCGTGGTCCATAAAAAGCGTGGGATATATATGGCCCGCACCCGGATCGTTTTGCCCCGCCACGAAACCGGCCCGGACAGCCCTTGGGCGCGACGCAATGCCTCCTGCATCTTCGGCGGCAATTCCTCCAGCGAATGATACGTGCGCTCCTGTCCTGAGGCGTCCTTGACTTTGTAGACCTCAAACGTCCGCCGGCTGATGAGCCCCGGCGTCCCCGGGTTTGCCGCTTGCTGCACCAGCGTTTCCGCCGACGGGGGACCGCCCAGTTCCTTCATCACCTCCGCTTGCATCTTTTCCACCGCCAACTGCAACTCCAGCGGTGCTTCGGCCAGGGATTTGAATTCGCGGGTGCTGCCGTCCTTGCCGACCGATTTGATCGTCACCGTCTTTTTGATATTCAAGGTGAAGGTGTGTGGCCCCGGTTTGAAAAGCTCTTGGAAAAAAGCCACCACCCGCCCCAACCACCCCGGTCGTTCGATGCGACCGTAGCATTTTGGACAAAACGCCGCGTCCTTTTCCACCGGATTGCCGCAGGCTGGACAGTTCATAAACGGGACCTACAACCTCTATACCCTCCCGCCCTGGATGAAAAGAAGATTTGGAAGCCCGCAACCCTAAGCCTTCAGACTTTAGCCTTTGCCAATTAAATCCTTCACCGCCGCCCTCAAATCCCCCAGCGAAAATGGCTTCGTCAGGCACGGCCGCTTTTCCGTCTCCAAAAAGGTCTTCAACTGGTCGCCGATGATGTCGCCGGTCACAAACACCATGCGGCGGCACGTCTCCGGGCTTTCCTCGCGCAGCCGTTCGTAGACCTGCCGGCCGTTGATGCCCGGCATCTTGAGATCGCAGATGATCGCGTCGAATTTCTTTTCCCGCATCGTCCGCAACGCGGTCTCGCCGTTCGGCACGGTCGTCACCTCATATTGATGCCGCGTCAATTCCACCTTGATCATGTGCAGGAGCGATTCCTCGTCGTCCACCGCCAGAATCCGTTTGCCCGCGCCTTCTTTTAAATCCGGTTTGCCCGCACCGTTGGTCGCCGTGGCCGTGGTGAAAGCCGTTTCAAACCACGCGCCGTCCTCCGCCACCGGCAACTCGATGGTGAAGGTGGCGCCTTCGCCCGGCTGGCTGCTGACCGTGATGTTGCCGCCGTGCTCATGGATCATGCCGTAGCACAGGCTCAGCCCCAACCCCGTGCCTTTACCGACCTCCTTCGTCGTGAAGAACGGGTCGAAGATGCGCTTCAAATTTTCCGGGGTGATGCCCGGGCCGTTGTCCTGGATGCTGATGCGTACGCAATTCGCATCGGCGGTCGTGGTGACCGTGATGCGGCCGGAACCTTCGTACGCTTCGATGGCCTGCCGCGCGTTGTTGATGATGTTCAGGACCACTTGCTGGATTTGGTGGCCGTCCGCCAGCACCAGCGGCAGCTTCGGCGAAAAATGGGTGATGACCTTCACGTTGCTTGTCCGCAGCGGGTAGGCGATCATTTCCAGCACATCCTCGATGAGCTTGTTCACCGTCACCGGCTTGCGTTCCGGCTGGCTGCGGCGCGCAAAGCTCAGCAACGACTTCACGATCTTCTGGCAGCGCTGCGCGGACTTGAAAATGAGGTCCAGGTGCCGGCTGTGTTGCTCGCCCACATCCGCATCCTTGAGCATCTCGGAGAAGCCCATCACCGCCGCGAGGGGATTGTTCAACTCATGCGCCACGCCCGCCACGAACTCGCCCACCGCGGAAAGCTTCTCGCTCTGGATCAGTTGCGCCTGCGTGGTCTTGAGCGTCTCCACCGTCTGCTTCAGCTTGGACTGCGAGAGCTCGATGTTCTCCGTCATCTGGTTGAACGCATGCGAGAGTTCGCCAAATTCATCCTTGGACTGGATGTTGACGCGATGGGAAAAATCGCCGCGCCCGACCGCCTCGGCGGCATCGTGCAACTGCCGCAACGGCTGCGTGGCCTTGTTGATGAAAAAGAGCACGAGCAGCGATCCCAGCAAGATGCCGATGATGATGGTCGTCAGCAGCAGCTTCTGCGTCTGGCCCAACAGCGCCTCTTGCTCATCGTACGAGCTGAAGAGCAGATACCCGACCGAACGGTCGGCCGTGAGCGAGGGAAATTTCCCGCTGGCGCAAAAATAACTGTGCCCGCCGACGAACAGCTGGTCCAGCCCGGTGCCGTGGGAGTTCAGCCGTTTGAAAAGCGCCACGAGGTTGCCGGGCTGTTCCGCGCCGGGGAAACTGGAGGCGATGACCGTGTCGCCCGCGACGAGCACCGTCTGCCCGTGGGCGCTCTCGCTGAACAGTTGCGCGGACTGGGCGTTGATCTCCTTGCCGAACATCAGCGCGCCAAAGAAGCGGTCATGATCAAGGTTATAGATGGGGATCGCGATCAGTTCATATAACCGGTCATTGATGCGGATGATGTCGGCGGCGGTTTCTCCCTGCAGTCCCTGCTTCAACACCGGCTCGCAGCCGGCCAGGATGGCCTTTGGCGCCGACAGTTGTTTGCTCCGGTAAAGCATGGACTCCGTGTCCTTGGCCAGCACCGTATCGTCCGGCCGGAAGAAGACAAATTCCACCTCGTCCTTCAGGCCCTCCTCCTCCGTGATCAGCCGGTCCAACTGGTTGCGGATGGACTTGGCGTCATGCAGTTCGAACACCGCGCGATATTTGGGCTGGTTGGCCAGGCTGCGGAACCGGATCCGCAGGTTGTTCTGTTCCTTCGCCAGTTCGATGTGGAAGCGCGTGTCCGCGTTGAGCAGCTCGTGCTGCGCACCCTGTTCCGCCTGCTGTTTGAACTGCTGGTTGACGATGAGCACCGTGAGCACCAGCAACAGACCCATCACCACGATCACCGGCACCAGGATCTTGATGCGGAAACTCGCCTCCAAAAATCGTTTGATGGGTTGCATGGTTCAGCTCCCGGGTAGGTTTTTTATGGTGAGCGTAAAGTCCGCCTTCACGCCGCCGGTTTCCGGCACGGTGATCTCCTGCGTGTCCGCCGGCAGCCGTTCGTGCCACGCCTTCAGCGTGTACTTGCCGGGCGGCACGCCGGTGATCGTGTAATGCCCGTCGCCGTCCGTCACCGCGAAATAGGGGTTGGTCATCACAAGCACGATGCAGTGCATGTTTTCGTGGATGGAGCAGTAGACATCCACCTGGCCGGGCTTGTCAAAGGTCACGTGCTTGTCCGGCGGATTGTCCTTGTACAGGCCGAGATCGAATTGTTTCGCGTCCGACATGGAAAAGACGTTGTGAAAGATCTCGTCGTTGTTCGGCCATTCCACGGTGGTGCCGGCCAGCACGGGGAGGATGTGCGGCGAAAAAATCGCGCTGTGCTGCGCCACCCGGGCGGTGGTCACCTTCAGGACGTTGGTGTTCACGGCATTTGTCACCGTCAACCCGTCGATGAACACCACGAAATCCTTCATCGCGGCATAATCCACCCGCTGCACAAATTTATATTTGCGGCTGCCGTATGCGTCATCGGCCGCGCTGCGGCCTTCCGCCCCCGCCTTGCCTTCCGCGTGGACGGTGCCGGTGATGGTGCCGCCGCATGCCGGTTGCAAGGCCAGTTGCCCGGCCATCACGAGCGCCAGCGCCAGGCCGCGCAATACCGAGAACCGCGCGCGGATGACCGGCCGGTGCTGCCGCAGGTGAAAGGAACGTGACCGGAAATCCGTTGCCGCCGGCCGGCGTGGTGCGCGGAAGCCGCCGCTGCGCCAGACGGCCGGCGAAGTGTCGCCGGCGGAGGCCGTCAGCGGAAGCGGGATGGGGGAATTCGTTTTCATGGCGGATCAGAACCGGAACACCGCCTCGGTGCCGAAGAAATCCTCATGGTCGCGATGCGCGCCGCCGACCAGGCTGCCGCGTTCCAGCGAGTATTCCGCCTTCAACGCCAGCCGGTCGCTGAACCGGTAACCGCCGCCAAAGCTGAACCGCCATAGGCTGGTCGATGGCGTGCCGCCAAAGTATTGCGCCATGTCGCCAAAACCCACCAGGGGGTAGCCGTTCGGCGCCAGGATCTGGCTGAAGCGCGACGCCACGTAAAATTTGTGCGCCAGGTTTTGCTCGACCTCCAGGGAGTAGTAAAAGATGTCGCGGGAATTGTCCACGCCCGGATCGTTATCGCCGTAGCGCACATAGCCGCCAAACGCGCTGACGTGGCCGGTCTTCCAGCGCGCCGTGATGTCGCCCTCCAGGGCTATCGCGTGAAATTTGGTGGTCGACGGCGAACCGATGGACCGGAACCAGCCGTTCCCGAACCACATCGCGGAAGTGAAATCATGGTTCACATTCAGGTTGCCGGTGCGCATCCCGCTCAGGCTGAAATGCCAGTTGGCGTTCGGGTCGTAGCTGGCCCGGCCGACGACCGCCTTGTCGCCGTCAAAATCCCGCACGCCGTTGCCGCCGCCGTTCTGCACGGCCATTACGTAGCTGAATTTTCCCTGCCGTCCGTACAGTTCCACGCCCGGGTCGATGCCCCAGATATCCGAAAGCGAATGCGAGATGAGCGGGTCTTCCATCGCGTAGCGGTTGAGGTATTCCTCGCCGAACGGGATGTCCAGCCGTCCCGCGCGGACACTCAGCAGGCCCGGCTTGCCGAACAGCTTGGAGACATCCTCAAAATCCAGGTACAGCTCGCCGAGCTGCGTGTTTAACCCGTTGTTCTCGCGGGTGGCCAGGTCGAGGTCGCTGTAAAAATAAACATCGTCCCACACCGGCGCCTCCACGAAGATGCGCGCCTCATCCGCCCGGAATTCCGAATGGGGGGTCGATCCTTCCGTGCCCGTGTTAAAAAAGGCCACGCCACCTTCGGCGCTGAAATGGATGTTTCCGACCGTGTAACCGGTCGTCGCCGGGGCCGGGCTTTCCCCGGCGGCCACGGCTTGGGCATCGCTGGTGGCCTCGAGCTTTTGGACCTTCTGGTTGAGCGTATCCAGGGTCTCGCCCTGTTTTTGCAATTGTTGCTGCAAAAGGGCGTTTTGTTCACGCAAAAGGCGCACTTCGTCCTCCACATTTGAGGCAGTGGCGGACAACGCGACCCTTGGCCACAAGGCCAAAATCGCGAAAAACCAAAGGTTTATGACCGTTTTCTGAATCACACCGTGCTTTAAGCAGCCGATATGCCTGTTTCATGGTTTTCTGGCAAATTTACCCCTCATTTTCTCCTCAAGTTTGGCAAAAAACCTGCATGGCGGGCCCAAAATGACCGGTACGCCCACTCCGCACTTTCGCCCGGCGCCGTCTGTGGTAAGCTGTCCGCCACGAAAATTTGAAAGCCCTCGTCAAAAACCGCAACGCCCGCACCCTCCGGGCCTATCTCATCGGCGTCGAATTGAAGTCTCGCAACGCCGCTGACATCCGGGAATCCCTCGCCGAACTTGCCGAGCTCGCCACCACTGCCGGCGCCGAGATCATCGGCGAAGGTGTGCAGAAAATGGATACCCCCGCGCCCGCCACCTTCATCGGCAAGGGCAAGGCGGAAGAATTTGCCGTCTTCTGCAAGGAACAAAAGGTCGACACCATCGTATTCGACGATGAACTGTCGCCCGCGCAATCACGCAACCTCGAAAAAATCTTCGAGTGCCGCGTCATGGACCGCACCGCGCTGATCCTGGAAATCTTTTCGCAGCGCGCCCGCACCCGCGAGGGCAAGCTGCAGATCGAGCTCGCGCAGCTTGCCTACGTCCTCCCGCGCCTCACGCGCTACTGGTCCCACTTGTCCCGCCAGCGCGGTTCCACCGGCTCCATCGGCGGCGAGGGCGAATCCCAGCTCGAGGCCGACCGCCGGAAGATTTCCGAGCGCATCGACCGCATCGAGCGCGACCTCGACGCCGTGCGCCGCCAGCGCGAGACCCAGCGCGCCGGCCGCCAGCGCAGCAACTGGCCCATCGCCTCCATCGTTGGCTACACCAACGCCGGCAAATCCACGTTGCTGAACCACCTCACCGGCGCGACGGTTCTCGCCGAGGACAAGCTGTTCGCCACGCTCGACCCCACGACGCGCCGTCTAAGATTGCCGACGAAACAGAACGTGCTGCTCACGGACACCGTGGGCTTTATCAAGAAATTGCCGCACGGTCTGGTGGAGGCGTTCAAGGCCACGCTCGAGGAAGTCGTGCAGGCGGACTTGCTGCTGCACGTCGTGGACATCAGCCATCCGCAGGCGGTGGAACAAATTGACGCCGTCAACGCCGTGCTGGCCGAGATCAGCGCCGCCGCCAAGCCCACGTTGATGGTCTTCAACAAGGTCGACCGGCTCACCGGCACCGTTTCCGCCATGATGCGCGAACGCTACCCGCACGCCGTCTGCATCTCCGCCAAGACCGGCGAAGGCATCGCGCCCCTGCTGGCGGAGATCGGCACGCAACTCCGGCCCATCCGCGAATTTCTGGACCTGCGCGTGCCGCAGGCCGAGGCCGCGATCATTGCGCGGATCCACGCCGTCGGCCAGGTTGTGCAAAGCCGTTACACCGGCAAAAACGCCCGCTTCAAAGTCCGTATCCCGCCGCATTTGGTTGAGGAATTCGCGCCGTTTGTGGTGGAGGAATGAAATTGTCGCGCGAAGGACGCGAAGCGGACAATGACAAGATCAGCATCCGGCCTCAATGCCGGCCAAAGAATTTCAACGTGGCGTCCTTGCGCGACTGGACGTGCAGCTTTTCGTAAATATGTTTCAGGTGCGTTCGCACCGTGTTCATGCTGATGTTGAGGTTGCTCCCGATTTCCTTGTAATAATAACCCTTCGCCAGCAGTTCCAAGATTTCATGCTCCCGCCGGGTGAGGGTTTCCACGTCCGCCGCCGGGTGCTCGAACTGGTTGAAATAACTGACCACTTTGCGGGCGATCTGCATGGACATGGGCGCGCCGCCGGCATGGACCTGTTCGATGGCCTGCACGAGTTCGCCGTGCAACATTTGTTTAAGCAGGTAACCGCTGGCGCCGGCGCGAAGCGAGTTGAAGATCAGGTCGTGCTCCTCATAGGTCGTGAGCATGAGCAAACGGAGCTCCGGCAGGAGGGTTTTCAGCCGGGCCACGCATTCGATGCCGTTCATGCTGGGCAGCTTGATGTCCACCAGCGCCACATCCGGCTTGTCGGCGGGGATGCCGCGCACGGCCTCCTCGCCGCTGGCATAGGCATTGAGGCAACGCAGTCCCGGTTCGCCGTTGAGCAACGCAACCAGGTTTTCCCGGGTACCGCGGTTGTCCTCCACGATGGAAACGGTGATTTGCATGGCAGGTGATGCCAGAAGCTACAACCTGCTGATTCCGCTATGCGAGAAAAAACCCTCGAACATTGGTTCTAGTATCTCCGCGCCGACCAAAAATATACCAGGGAGATGTTCGTGCCCGCACCTGGTTTGCTCTCGATGCGAAACTGGCCGCCGATTTCTTCCATGCGTTGGCTCATGTTCCGCAGGCCGTCAGCCTGTGCGATGGCCGGGGTCTGCTCAAAGCCCCGTCCGTTGTCCGTGATGG
Source organism: Candidatus Acidiferrales bacterium (assembly GCA_035482455.1). GTDB lineage: Bacteria > Verrucomicrobiota > Verrucomicrobiia > Limisphaerales > UBA11358 > UBA11358. Next base: position 7,815 of record DATHQS010000070.1, read on the forward strand.
TCAGGGTCATGGCTTCCCCGGTCACGGCGGCTTGCAACCGGACTTCGCTGGCGTGCGCGTGGCGCACCACATTGTTGAGCGCCTCCTTGACCACCAGAAACAAGTTATGCCGCGCCTCGGCTGAGATGGTCCGCCCGGGAGGGCTGGCCGGCAGATCCACGCGGCACCGGATGTCCGCCGCATGTAAAAATTCCACCGCCGACTGGCCGATATAATCAATCAGGTCCGGCAGCGTATCGTTATGCGGGTTGACGGCCCAGACGGTTTCATCCAGCGATTTGATACCGTGTTGGGTTTTCGCCAGGCCGCGCTGCAGATACTGGCTCATTTTATCCGGTGCCGCATGGTTCCGTATCGCCAGCTCAAACAGCTGTTTCACCTGGGTCAGGCTGCCGCCCAGATCATCGTGCAGGTCGCGGGCGATCCGCGTCCGCTCCTTGTCCAGCGCCGCCGCCTGCGCCAGCGCCTGCAATTTTTGATGCAGCCGCCGGAATGAGGCATAGCGCACCACGGCGATGACGCACAGGGTGAAAACAAAAAGCGCGACCAGCCGGAACCACCACGTCTGCCACACGAACGGGGCGATGACCAGCGCCAGCGAAGTGCGGGCTTTTTTCCAGGGTCCGTTGCCGTTGGCGGCTTCGACCCGGAAATTGTATTCCCCGGCGGCCAGCCGGGAATAAACGACGTTGCCCCGCGCCTCCGCGTCCACCCAGTCATCATCAAAACCTCCCAGCCGGTACCGGAAGCGGATGTTTTCCGGCGCGGTGAAACTGGGTGCGGCAAATTCAAATTCCAGTTTGTGATATGCCGGCGGCAAATGGAGGCGGACCTGGGACGTCTTGAGGTTCACGATGCTTTGGGTTGAGCCAATGGTGCCATATGCGGCGATGGCATTGCCATCCATGGACACGCCCGTCAGCAATACCGGCGAGGGCTCCAGATCGTTGTGTAAAATCTTTGGGTCCACCACTGCCAATGCCTGGCGCATCGGAATCCACAGCCGCCCATCCCGGCTGCAAGCGGATACGGTCTGAAAATCATAGTCGGCTTCCAGGCTGAACAGCCCTTCATTCCGCCCGTAAGAAACCGGAACCACATTTGCCATCCGTCCGGCCATCGCTTCTTCCAGGTCCTGCCGCTGGATCTTGAAAATTCCATGATCGGAGCCGAACCAGAACCAGCCCAGATTGTCGGCGACAATTTGTGATATGTGTCCATCCCACAGCCCTTGCTCAACCCCGATGCGGGTGAAATGCCCGTCTTTTAACCGTCCAAGTCCCCACCCGCCATAGCCGATCCATAGTGAGCCGTCCGGTGTGGCATATAAGCAACGGATGGCTGGATGCTCTGCCCCCATAGTGTGCAAGGTTTCGTCCACTTGGTGATCCCCTTCCACGCGCATCAGCTGGCCGGTGAAGGTGCCGATCCAGATGTTGCCTGCGGCATCTTCGGCCAGGGCGGAAACTTTTCCGAATTCCCCCTGCAATCCGATGCGCAGCAATTGCCCCGCGTGCAGGTATTGCACGGCTGGCAGGCCGGATTCTCCTATCCATAAGTCACCTGTCTTGCTTGGCAGCAAGGCCACGATATCGTGGCTGGCCAGCCCGGCCTTCAAATCCCACGCCGTATAATCGTTGGTCCGCCAGCAGTACAATTTCCGGTTCAGGGTGCCGATCCAGATCGTGCCGTCGCGGTCCGCCGTCACGCAGCTTGCAATCCCGTTCCACGGCGCATTGGTAAAAAATACGCTCCATTCCTCATTCGTCCGGACGACCACCAGCCCGTTCTGGCTCACTCCCCAAAGCCCGCCGTTGGTGTCTTCGCAAACTGACCGGATCGCCGCCATGGAAGAACCGGTGCCCAGCCCTTCCAGTTGCACTCCGCGCGGACTGATCCGGTCCAGCCCGCCGCCGCCCGTGCCCGCCCAGATATTGCCCTCCCGGTCTTCCGCCAGGCTCACAATGTTGGGATGCGAGGTTTCAATTTTTTCAAACCCCGCCGCTCCGTAACGGAACAGGCCGCCCGAATCCGTGCCGATCCACACGGCCCCGGCGCGGTCTTCCATCACCACCGTGGCGGCGATACGGGGACCGTCTGATTTTAGAACCCCAAAATCTTGCAACCCGCCCTGCGCATCGCATTTGAAAAGCTGTGTTCCCGCCGCGATCCAGACCCCGTTGGTGCGCGCCGCCGCCAGCCGCGGTTTGCTGGTGCCGAATCTGGCCAACGGAATGAATTTCCCGTCGTGAAACGCCCCGACCAGGGTCCCTTTGGACAGCCAGACCTCGCCGGCATGATCCGTGGTGAGTGAATAGATCGATGCCGTCGTCGGCATTCCATCCTGCGCGGTGATCTGCCTGGGCTGGCCGTTTTTGATCTGGTAAAGCACCCCCTGTCCGTAAGCCAGCCAGAGTGATCCTTCGCCGTCCTCCGTGATGCCGACGGGTGCCGAGTCGGGCAAATTGCCGGTCACCGCCGTGGTATGCGACAGGTCCGGATCCAAACCGACCACCGGGCCGCGCTGCGGCACGATCCAAAACCCGGCGGTTCGGCTGGATAAGATTGCTTTTACATTCTGGTCTTCGCCCGGGCTGAAATTCCGGTAGGAAAAAGGCGTGAAATGAACGCCATCGAACCGCGCCAGGCCCGCCGCCGTTGCCACCCACAAGTATCCGTCCTGACCTTGGGCTATCCCATTGACATGATTGTTCGGCAGACCGTCATCGGTTTGCCAGACGCGGGTGAACCAGGCGGAATTGGTGGCCGCCGGCAGGGTCGTGGAGGCAAAGCCTGCAAGCAGGGCTGTTAACAGCCCGCGCCGCGTCAGCCGGGTCAACCAGGGGATCACCCGGCCAGCCTAAATCGCTTTCCCGGTGAAAGCAATCCGGTGCCGGTGGGAAAATGATGTGAGGCGCATCACCCAAAAAATCACACAAAGCGGGTGTAGTCCTTTTTCAGCCGGGCGTGTTAAGTTTGACGGCGAATCCCCCCGAACCCATGAAAAAAATCCTGCTTCAACTGCGCTCACTTACCACGGTTTTTGCCGTCTTTGCCATCGCTGATCTGGCCAATGCCCAGAGCACTTGGGGCGGCGGCGGCACCGACCAAAATTGGTCCACGCCCGGCAACTGGTCGTCCGGCGGTGCCCCCTCAAGTGATGCGGTGATATTTCCCGCCGGCGCTTTCCCTATCACGACCAACACCCAGGGTGCCGTGAATAATATCGTGCAGTCCAGCACGGCGATCACGACCCTGAACTATAACAATGCCACTCCCCAGTTCTATACCACCCTGATTCCGTCCGGCAGCACACTTACGGTCGGCGGTAATGTGACCTTTGGCAGCAGCGGCACGGCCGGCGGCAATGTGACCATCATGGGTGCCGGCTCCTTGGTCGGCAGCGGCACGAGCAGCACCTTTTCGATGAATGTCGCTTCGGGCACGGAGTCGGTGGATCTTTCCAAACTGACCAACTTCGTCTTCAATCCCGGCGGTGCCGGCAACACCTTCGCCGTGGCCGGTTCGGCCTCGTCCAGCGGACAGTTATCGCTGGCGGCCGTCAGCAACAACATCACCGCCACCATATTGAACATCGGCAACAATAACAACGGCGGCACCTGTACCATGAATCTGGGCAACGGCACGAACATCATCAATGCTGACACCATCAACCAGGGAATCGACAAAACCACCGGCAACATGCAGTTCTTGAACAATGCGGGCGGTGGTTTGAAGATCGCGAACCACACGGGTACCGGCCGGGCCAACATCACCTTGGGCGGCACCTCCAACAGTGGCAGCACGGGCACTTCGGACAACGGGAACATGTTGTTCAACAGCGGTACGGTGAACATCCTGGCCGGAACGTTGACCATGGGCAGTCGCGCTGCGCGGGTGGGTGGCGGTTCCGCGAATGGGGTGCTTTCCTTTACGGCCGGCATAGTGGACGTCACCACGATCAACATGGCGGTCAACACCTCTGGCACGGGTGAAAATGGCACGCTCTCGGTTGGCGGCGGCACGCTTAAAATTGGCACCGGTGGCATGTCCCTGGCCAATCAAGGCGGCGGCACGGCGGGCACTGGCAATTTAATCGTCACTAACGGCGGCACGGTCATTTGCAGCAATAACATCTTCAAGACCACCAGCAGGGGCACGGCCACGATCACCCTGAACGGTACCATTAACGGCGCCAGCCTGGTCATGCAGAGCCTCGCGGGCACCATCGGGGTCGCCAACACCATTCCCATTGATAATTTCAACCTCACCAATGCCACGTTGACCCTGCCGGTGGCCGCCTCGTCCGCCAATGTCGTGGTGGTCAATTTTAATCCCGACACCGCCACCACGAGCACGATCAACATCAATTCCATGCCCAGCATCACCATTTTTCCGTCCCAATTCCCCGTCATCACCTACATTGCGGCTGGCAGCGGCGGCAACCTCACCACGGGCGGTATCCTCCCCAACATCGCCCTTGGCACGCTGCCGAACACCTTCGGCAACTTCACCGGTTATCTCTCCAACGACGTCGCCAGCGCCACCATTTGGCTGGTGGTCACCAACGGCCCGCTGGCCGGCGCCGCCGAATGGGGCGGCGGCGTCAACAACCAATGGGACACCACCAGCTTGAACTGGACGAACAATGGTTCCGCCGTGGCCTATCAGGACGGGGATTTTGTGACCTTCGACGACCTTGGCCGGCAAAGCACCGTCAACCTGACGGGTATGCGCAAGCCCGCCACCTTGGAGATCAACAACAGCGTGTTGAACTACACGTTCACCGGCAGCGGCAGCATCAGCGGGCCGGTCGGCTTGTCCAAGGATGGCACCGCTACGTTGACGCTGGCTGAAACCGGCGGCGATAATTTCACCCTCGGCATCACCAACAACGCCGGGACGATCATTTTGGATGACACCAACAGCGCCATTTCCGGCGGACTGCTGATCGCCAGCGGCGCGACGGTGCAGATTGGCAATAATGATGTCAACGGCTCCCTGCCTTCCGGCACCTTGGATGATGAAGGTACCCTGGTTTTCGACCGTTCGAACAACCTCACCGTGGGGACGGCCATTCCCGGTGGCGGCACAGTGGTCCAGAGCGGGAGCGGCAAACTCACCTTGAGCACCGTCAACACGTACACCGGCAGCACGACCGTCGGCAACGGCGCGCTGGCCCTGACTGGCACCGGTTCGATCGCCACCAGCTCGGGGGTGGTGGTCAGCAACGCGACGTTGGACGTGTCCGGAGTCACGGCGGCCACCGCGACGTTGTCCAGTCTCACTCTCACCAATTCCATCCTCAATGTGAAAGTGGGCTATCTCCAGACGAACCTCAACCTCACGGGCGGCCTGACCATGCAGGGAACCGCCAATACCATCAACGTCATCTCGTTGCCGCCCATCGCAAATTATCCGGCCACATTGACGCTGATTCAGACCGCGGGCGGCATCAGCGGTTATAACTTCGTGCTCGGTACGCTGCCGGCCGCCAGCCCCGCTAACGTTGGCACCATCGCCCTGAGCGGGGATGGTAATTCCGTGCTGCTCACACTGACCGCCGGTCCCATCGGGGTGCGCCCCTCCGTCACCTGGAGCGGGGTTGACGCCATCGGCAACGTGAACACCAACTGGTCCGACGCGCAGAACTGGATCACGCCCGGTGTCCCTGCCGCCGCCGAAAGCGTCACCTTCAACAATAATGCTACGGCCATTGCTTCGCCTTTCGATTTGTCGGGGGGCGTGGGCAGCGGTGGCGTTGTCGACGCAGCCAACATCAACAACATCGTGGATGTCAGCCTTACCAACGCGGCTTTGAGCTACGCCAACGCCGGTAATTTTCACAACACGCAGATCGCCTCCGGCAAGACTTTGACGGTGAATGGCAACCTGACGGTCAGCGGATCCGGTGGCACGGTCACCATTCTGGGAACAGGGGCGGCAATGTCGGTTAAGAACTCCGGCACTCTCGCCGTCGAAGCCGCCACCACCCCCACGCTGGACATGTCGGGATTGGCCACGTTCACGGCCAACGTCAGTCAGATCGGGGTCGGTTATGACATCGACAGCCCGGCAACCAAGGTTCTCGGGGTCATGTATCTGGCCCGGACCAACCGGATCACCACCGGGGTTGGCAGTTTTGGCACCGGCGCGGCCCTGGTCGTTGGCGGTTGCACCGGCACCACCGCAAGCACCTTGGGCACCTCCGGCCAGCTTTACTTGGGCCAGACCAACGCGCTTTACGTTGATGGGATTCTGGTGGGCCTTGGCTCGGGCATTGGTAGCAGCGCCAGTACCGGCGATCTCATGGCGTTCAATCCGGCCTTTGTGAACAGTCCTGTCGCTTACATTCGCGGCATCCTCGGTGATTCCAGCCGCGTGACCCAGTGGTCGCTGGGAGATGACTCGGTGAATCTCAATAACGACCCCACCTCCTTCGGTTTTGTTTGTGATTTTTCCGGCGGCACCTTGAACGCGCTGGTCAACACCTTGATTGTGGGACAAGGGGCCCACGGCAATGAGGTGAATGGGCAGGTGATCGGCACTTTTAACATGGGGGCGGGCAGGCTGGATGTCACGACCTTGGATGTTGGTGTGAGCGGCTCCGGTGTGGCCGGGGCGGGTATTGGCGTCATGAGCGTCAATGACGGCACGGTCATTGCAAACTCGCTGGGCTTGGGCCTGGGGACGGTGGCAAACACATCCGGCATGCTCTCCTTGAGCAATGCGATCTTGGTGGTCAGCAATAACATCACCGTTGGCAACGGTGCCATCACCAACACGCTGCTGATCTCATCGTCCACGGTGAAAATGGTGAATGGCGGCACCATTGGCTCACCTGCCGCGTCGCTTTCCATCCTGAACCTGGACGGCGCGATATTGCAGTTGAATGTGGATGGCAGTGCCAGTTCGGCCGTCATCACGGCGACCACCGTCGGCACGAATGCCCCGAGCACGATCAACATCGGCGCGGTGGCCAATGTCAGCGGGCCGGTGCAAATTCCGCTCATCAGTTACACCGGCACAGATCCGTACGGTGCCTTGAGCCTGGGGACGGTTCCCGCCGGCTATAACGCCACCCTCGTGGACAACGTCGGGAACAGCAGCGTGGATTTGAGCATTGGTGCTTCAGTCAACACCGCCCCGACGAACATCACGACGGCGGTGAGCGGGAACCTGTTGACGTTGTCCTGGCCGGCGGATCACACGGGCTGGCGGCTGCAGGTGCAGACGAACACGCTGGGCGCGGGCCTGGGCACCAATTGGGCGGACGTGGCGGGCTCGACGACGGTGAACAGCGTGAACGCGACGATCAATCCGGCGAACGGCACGGTGTTCTACCGGATGGTCTATCCGTAGGCTTGGATGAATTATGCCGGTCACCGTATGTTTGGTGGAAGATAACCATGAAGTGCGCGAGAGCTGCGCAGCGCTGCTGAATGGAGCACCCGGCCTGAAGTGCCTGGGTGCCTACTGCAGCGCCGAGGAGGCGTTGGAAAAAATTCCGCTGGCACCGCCGGACGTCGCGCTGGTGGACATTCATCTTCCGGGCATGAGCGGCATCGAATGCGTGGCGAAACTCAAGGCGGAGCTGCCCGATCTGCAGATATTGATGCTCACGCTCTATGAACGGGGCGATTTGATCTTCAACTCGCTACGCGCGGGGGCCAACGGTTACCTTCTTAAGAGCATGTCGTCGGCGGATTTGATCCGGGCGGTGGAACAGGTCCATGCCGGGGGCGTGCCGATGACGATGTCCGTCGCCCGCAAGGTGATCGCTTGTTTTCAGAATGGCGAACCGCCCGCTTCACCGGTCGAGGCCCTTACCCCGCGCGAGCAGGAGATCCTCGAACAGCTTGGCAAAGGGTGTTACTACCGCGAAATCAGCGAATCCCTCGGCATCAGCCTGTCCACCGTGCGGACGCACCTGCATTCCGTTTACCGGAAACTCCATGTCAAATCCCGCACGCAGGCGGTGATAAAATTCCACGAATCCGGCCGGCCCGAATGATGCTGCCCGCCGCACTTGGTGGAGGAATTCACGCCGTTTGTAGTGGAGTGCGTTTTTCTCACGATCTAGGAGACATCGAAGATAATCTGTTCTTCGAACATTTTGGCCCGGACCAAAAAGGGCGGATGGCCCGGTGAGGAGTACATGAATTGTACTTTGCCGCATTCCCGCAGTTCCCGCATCTGCCTTGAACTGGCCAGCTTTCTTAACAACAGCAGCACCTCCTCATCGGAAACCGCCGGCCCCTGTAATGGACGATGCTCACCCTCGGAGACGATGACTGGCGGGCTGCCGGCGCAAAATCGCAACGACCCGGCATCCTCCGCCGTCAACAGGATCAGCAGATGTTCCATGTAATACATGCGCGGCAGGATGATTCAAGGTGGTGCCAACGGCGTTGCCGGGCCGGTTTAATTGTTAAACTTCGCCATTGATGACCGCTTCGATGCGGTAACCATCCGGATCAAAAACAAACGCGGCGAAATAGTGGCTGCCGTATTCCGGATGTAATCCCGAACCGCCATTATCTTTCCCGCCGTGGCTTAGCGCGGCCTCGTAAAATCTTGTGACGGCTTCGCGGGAAGGTGCGGTAAAAGCGACATGAAACCCTTCACCCGGCACAATCACACCACTGGAACGGAGCTTGATGGCAAACTTGTCACCGCCGCCGGGATTACCATAGCCGATCGCCGTGTCGTCCGCCCAGACGCGGACATAACCCAGGGTCAAAAGCGTGGCATCATAGAAGGCGGCGGAACGGGCCAGGTCGGCAACGGCGAAAGAGAGATGGTGCAACATGTGCATGTCGGGGTGGAGGTTAACTGGATGTCTGCCCTCCGGAACGCGCCTTGAGCTTTGGCCAAAACAGCGTGACTGAGCCGAAGATCGCGGTCAGGCCACCAATGATACCCAGCAAAGTGGCTTGTCCCCAGACCTGCCAATAGCTGTCAATTCGTGCCGCCTGCGGCCGGTCGCCTTGGTAAAGAACCGGAACGATGTCGCCAACATGAAACTCTGGCGGTGACGTATACATGCTCGAAGAAACGGTGTGTGTCATTCCGTTTGCGTCTTGAAAGCGAAAAGTAGGCGCATAACTGGTGCCGCCTGAATCCTTGCCCTTGTCTTGTAACATCTCAATTATTGTGCCGCTCGCATGCTGGGCGACCTGCTTAAAATGCCACGTATGAACCGAGACGCCCAAGTCGACGATCAGGCAGGCAAGTCCAAGGACGAGAACCAGCCGCCCCACAAAGGCGGTGTGCTTGGCGTCATTGCGTTGCTGGAGGCGGTTGGCCGCTTCACGCATTGCCCGGGAGAAGCCCAGCATGAAACCAATGCCAATCCCGATGACCAGAACGATGACGATAGGAATGATTGTGGCCATGCTATGTTGCCGTTTGCGTTCTTAATAAGTCTGGCAATTGCCGGCAAGGTGGCAAGCGGTAAAATGGTTGTGATCGGTCAACGACCCATTGCCGCGTTTGCTTTAAAGCTTAAAAACACGATGACACCACGCCGCCATCCACCTTCAGCGCCGCCCCGTTGGTTGCGGCAGACAGGGGACTGCACACGTACGTCACCAGATTCGCCACTTCCTCGGTTGAGGCAAACCGTTTCAGGAGCGACGACGGGCGGAAGTTCGTGAAAAACTCCTTTTCAAATTCCTCGAACGGTTTGCCGCCACTGAGCTGTTTGACAAAATCGTCCACGCCGTCGGAGCGCGTGGGGCCGGGCAGCACCGCGTTCACCGTCACGCCGGTGCCGGCGCACGATTGTGCCAAGCCGCGTGAAACCGCCAGTTGCGCCGTCTTGGTCATGCCATAATGGATCATTTCCGCTGGCGTGTTGATGGCGCTCTCGCTGCTGATGAAAACGATGCGTCCCCAATTCCGTTCTTTCATGCCCGGCAGATACGCGCGGCTCAAGCGCACGCCGCTGAGCACGTTGACCTCGAAAAACCGGCGCCACTCGTCATCCGTGATCTCGCCAAACGGCTTCGGTTCAAAAATACCCAGGTTGTTCACCAGGATGTCCACGCTGGGGAACTGCGCGATCAATTTTTCGGTCCCCGCTGTCGTGGCGAGGTCGCCCGCGAAGCCTTCCAACTTTGCCTTGGGCGTCGTTTTGGCGATTTGCACCAGCGCCTTCGCCACCGCTTCCGGCGTGCGGCCGTTTACGATGACGCGCGCGCCTTCTTGGGCGAGCCCGCTGGCGATGGCGAGTCCGATTCCTTTGGTGGAGCCCGATACGAGGGCCGTCTTGTCGGTCAATTTTAGATTCATAGATTTAAAGCAGGTATGAAATGCAGTTATAATTGGCGGCACATTGCGTGTTCTGTCAAGCCGCCTCGCTTCGTGGTTTGAAAAAAGCGCCCCTGACTATGATGTCCCGGTCTTTTCCGGGGCCATCACCAAAAATTGTTTGATAAAAAGCACAACGGCGCTTGCTTCATGGGCGGTGAAGCGTTAAATGTTTTTTAACCTTCAGAAAAACTTTTTATGGCATCACATACTGGACGGCAGACGGCGAATACGAGCAAGGTGCTCTGTGTCATCATGGGCGGCGGTCAGGGGTCGCGGTTGTTTCCGCTGACCAAGGACCGCGCCAAGCCGGCCGTGCCGCTCGCGGGCAAGTACCGCCTCGTGGACATCCCCATCTCCAACTGCATCAACTCCGGCTTCCGCCGCATCTACGTCCTCACGCAGTTCAACTCCACCTCGCTGCACGGCCACATCTCGCGCACGTACAAGTTCGACCATTTCTCCAGCGGCTTCGTGGAGATCCTCGCGGCGCAGCAGACGTTCACCAACACCTCCTGGTATGAAGGCACCGCGGACGCCGTCCGCAAGAACCTGATGCACTTCATGAACCACGACTTCGACTACCTGCTCATCCTGAGCGGCGACCAGTTGTACCGCATGAATTTCGAGGAGGTCGTGGCGCAGCACATTGCCACGGAAGCCGAGATCACCGTGGCGACGATGCCTGTGGGCCGGAAAGATTGCCATGCGCTCGGCATCATGCAGATCGATCATGACAGCCGCATCACCAAGTTTGTGGAAAAGCCCAAGGAGGATGCGTTGATCACCCCGCTCAAGGTGCCGGACGACATGAAGAAAACCCTCGGCATCACCGGCGAAGGCGAATCGTTCCTGGCCTCGATGGGCATCTATGTTTTCAACCGCAAGGTCGTCACCGAGCTCCTGGACAACCCGCTTTCGGATTTCGGCAAGCACATCATTCCGCACGCCATCACCACGCGCCGTGTTTTCTCCTATGTCTACCAGGGCTACTGGGAGGACATCGGCACCATCCGCTCCTTCTTCGAGGCGAACCTCGACCTCGTGAGCGAGCTGCCGCGCTTCAATTTCTTCGACATGAGCGCGCCCATCTTTTCGCGCCCGCGCTATCTGCCCGGCTCCAAGATCAACGGCGCGCAGATCGACCACGCCGTCATCTCGGATGGCTGCATCATTAACCGCGCCAACATCAACACCAGCATCGTCGGCCTGCGCACCATCGTCGGCTCCGGCACGGAATTGAACCGCGTCATCGTCCTCGGCAGCGACTATTACGAATCGGCGGAGTCTGTGGAAAAGAATGAAAAGGCCGGGCGCCCGCGTATCGGCATCGGTGAGAACTGCAAGATCGAGAACGCCATCATCGACAAGAATGCGCGCATCGGCAACAACGTCATCATCTCGCCCGCCGGCAAGCAGGAAAATCTCGACCACGAGCGCTACTACATCCGCGACGGCATCATTGTGATCCCGAAAGACGCGGTCATTCCGCATGGCACGGTGATTTGAGTTTTCCATCGAGTCCCTTGAAAGTTCAAAACGAGGCCCGGCCGCTTTCGGCCACCAGCCAGCAGCTCATCGCCGCCGCGCGGGAGCTTTCCGCGCAGGTGGACCGCTTAAAATTCCAGCCGCCCGTCACCCATGTCAGCAATCCGCTCGCGTACGCCTGGGCGGCGCATGAGCTCTATCTCCAGAAATACGGCGGCGGCAAAAAGCGCGTGATCTTTCTCGGCATGAACCCCGGCCCGTTTGGCATGGCGCAGACCGGTGTGCCGTTCGGCGAGGTGGCGGCGGTGCGCGACTGGTTGAAGATTTCCGCGCCGGTGACACGCCCGCAGAACGAGCATCCCAAGCGCCCGGTGCAGGGATTTGATTGCCCGCGCTCGGAAGTGAGCGGGCGGCGGTTGTGGGGATTGTTCGCCGAACGGTTCGGGACGCCGGAGAAATTTTTCGCCGGGCATTTCGTGGTAAATTATTGCCCGCTGGTCTTCTGCGAGGCGGGCGGGAAGAATTTCACGCCGGACAAGCTGCCCGCCGCCGAGCAGGCGAAACTGTTCGCGGTATGCGATGAGCACCTGCGGCAGGTCGTCGCCGCCTTGGAGCCGGACTGGCTGATCGGCGTCGGCGGTTTCGCGCTGGCGCGGGCCGAAGTCGTGGCGGAAAAATCCGGGGTGAAGCTGGGCAAGATTTTGCATCCCAGCCCGGCCAGCCCGGCGGCCAATCGCGGCTGGTCACCGGCGGTGACGAAGCAATTGATCGAACTGGCGATCTGGAAATAAAAACGCCCCGCTCAACGAGCGGGGCGTTTTGTGTTTTGGCTTAAAAATTACTTGTTGCCCGCCGGAGCGTTGGTCGAGGCGTCGGTCATGGCCGGGGCCTTTTTCTTGGGTCCGAGACCGGCTTTGGTCATCTTGTCCTTGTCTTCCTGGGTCATCGCGGCGCGTTCGGTTTTGTCGAGCTTGCCGTCTTTGTTGGTGTCGTATTTTGCCAGCATTTCCGTCATGACGGTCTGCTGTTCCGGGGTCAATTTGCTCTTCTTCGGCTTGGGAGCGTCCTGCGCTTGGAGGACGAGAGCGGAGGCACAGAGCAGTGTTAGGGTAATCGCGAGTAACTTCTTCATGTTGTTTGTGTTATGTTTGTTGTTTACAGCAGTTAAATTGGCTGTATAGGGTGAAAGACGCCGGAGGCCTAGCCCGGTTACAGGTTTTGTGTTGCAGGTTTAAACTATTGATTAAAAGATATTTATGATTTTTTTAGAGGTGTTTTGTAAATTTTTTATGCTTAAGCTGCATCAGTTTCAATCCGATTAAACGGAGAATCAGTGGTTTTTGCGTACCGGCACCGGATTTTGGTTTAAGCTGTCCATGGTTGCCGGTTACGGTCAAAATACATTCATTCAGAGGGCCCGGACCCAGTTTTTCAATTCATGGTTAAAGCCGCCGGTATTCAGCGCCGCACCGCCGCCACGATGTTGGGGGTGGCGTTGCTGGCTTTCATCATCATGGTCCTCGTGTTGGTGATCCATCGCGACCGCACCCGGGAAGCGCGCGTGGAGCAAACCTTCAAGCCTTATGCCGAATTGATTTCCGCCACCGCCGCCACGGCCGTGGCAACCAAAGACCGGCCGGCGGCGATGCAGATCCTCGCGACCCTCAAGTCCAATCCCCAAATCCTCCGCGCAGATATCGTGATGTCCGATGGGCACACGCTGGCGACGTATCCCGCGGGCAATCGCCCGCTCAACACGAACCTGCTGTACCGTCCCTGGGGCATTTATCTCATCGATAATACGGCGGAACTGATCTCGACCATCCATGCGCCCAACGGCAACACGGCGCGTTTGTTTTTCCGCGTCAGCCAGACGAGATTGCAGGAACACGATCTGCAGGCGTTCGAGGAGGTGGTGGCGGGCGGACTTTTCCTGTTGCTGGTCGTGGGCGTGACGCAATTCTTTCTGCTGCGCCAACGTGTGCTGTACCCCATCGAGCGGTTGGCCGCGGCCGCGGAGGAAGCCGCTGCCAAGGGGGATTACCAGCAACAGGTGCCGGCGGACGGCCAGGATGAACTCGCCGGGCTGGGGAAAAATTTCAACCTGCTGCTCGCCAGTGCCGGGTCGCGTGAGGCCGCCCTGCGGCGGCTTTCGAAATTGCAGCAGACCATCCTGAATGATGCCACCTATGCGATCATCTCCACGGATCAGAAAGGTCTGATCACGAGCTTCAACCCCGCTGCGGAATGGTTGCTCGGTTACAAGGCGGATGAGGTGGTCGGCCGCCGTCTGGAGTCGGATTTTCATGATCCGGAAGAGCTCGCGGCGCAGGCGAAGGAAGTCTCGACGCGGCTTGGCCGCACGGTGGCCGCAAATTTTGAGGCGGTGGTGGGATTGTCCGCGCAAAAACTGCCGCTGGAGGCCGAGTGGACCTTTCTCCGCAAAGACGGCTCCCGCGCGCCGGTGCTGCTGTCCGTGACGCTGCTGCATGACGAGGAAAACCGGCTGGCCGGGTATCTCTGCATGGCGGTGGATATCGCACGGCGGAAGCAGGCCGTCGCGGAGCTGAGGGAGCGCGAGGAAAAATACCGGCATCTCTTCGACAACATGACCACGGGTTTCGCCCTGTGCGAAATCATCCGCGATGAAACCGGCCGGCCGGCGGACTTTCGCTATCTCGAAGTGAACCCGGCTTTCGAGCGGCAGACCGGCTGGATGGCGGCCGATGTCATTGGCAAAACCGCCCGGGAAGTCATGCCGCAGATTGAAAACCGGTCCATCGAAATCTATGGCCGGGTGGCCACGACCGGCGAACCGGCGGCGTATCAAAATTACGTCCCCACACTCCGCAAATACTTCGACATTTGGGCGTTTTCCCCAAAACATGGGCAGTTTGCCGTGGTGTTCTCCGACATCTCGGACCGGAAGGTGTTCGAGGCCGAGTCCCGGCACAAGACCTCCTTGCTCGAGGCCACCCTGCAGGCCACGGCGGACGGCATCCTCGTGGTGTCCGGCGACGGCAAGATCACCAGCTACAACCGGCAGCTCGTGGAGCTGTGGCGCGTGCCGCAGGACATCCTGAATACGGGCGACGCGCTGTTGCTGGGCGAATACCTGCTCAACCAGTTGCGCCATCCCTCCGTGATGGCCAAACGGATGCACCAGTTCAACGACGTCTCCAAATCCGAGACGTTCGATGTGCTGGAGTTCGTCGATGGCCGCATTTTGGAACGTTTCTCCCGGCCGCAATTCGTCGAGGGCAAGGTCGTCGGCCGCGTGTGGAGTTTTCGCGATGTGACGTCGTCGCGCCGCGCCGAGGCCGCCCTGCGCGAGAACGAATACAAGTTCAAGACCCTGTTTGAGACGGCAAACGACGCCATCCTGCTCATGAACCCGACCGTGTTCCTGGACTGCAACCGGAAGGCGGAAAAAACCTTCGGCTGTGATCGCGAAAAGATCATCGGCACCTCGCCGGTCGATTTTTCGCCCGAGCACCAGGCGGACGGCCTGCCGTCGCGGGTAAAGGTGATGGAAAACATCGAAGCCGCCATGGCCGGCCAGCCGCAATTTTATGAATGGATCCATTGCCGCGCCGACGGCACGCCGTTCAATGCCGAGGTGAGCCTGAACCGGCTCGAACTCCACGGTGAACCGGTGATCCAGGCCATCGTGCGCGACATCACCCTGCGCAAACAGGCGGAGACCGCGCAACGCGAGGCGGAGGAACTGTACCGCACGCTCGTCAACACTTCGCCGGACGGCATCGCGGTCATGGACATGGAAGGCCGGATACGTTTCGCCTCGCCCAAGGACCTGGAGATGTACGGGCTGCCGGAGATGGACGCCAAGCTGGGCCGGCACGCCCTCGAATTTGTGGCGCCGGCCGAGCGGGAGCGCGTCACGCAATCCCTGCTGCAGGCGTTCATGGGCAACATCGAGCACAACCAGCGGTTCATGATGCTCCGCGCCGACGGCTCGCAGTTCATGGCCGAGGTGAACGGCACCCTGTTGCGCGACGGCTTGGGCGTGGCCCGCGGCCTGATGATCGTCACGCGCGATGTGACCGACCGCCAGCAACAGGAGGATGAGCTGAAGCACAAGAACGAGGAACTCGAACGGTTCACCTACACCGTGTCGCACGACCTCAAAAGTCCGCTCATCACCATCAAAGGGTTCACGGGCGCGTTGCTGACGGACGCGAAAGCCGGGCGCACCGACCGGCTGGCGGATGATTTGAAGCGGGTGGTGGTGGCGGCCGACAAGATGGGGCAGTTGCTGAACGGCCTGCTGGAACTGTCCCGCGTCGGGCGCATGGTCAATCCGCCGGTGCCGGTTTCCATCACCCGGCTGGCCGACGACGTGGTGGAACTGCTGTCCGGCTCCATCAAGGAGCGCGGGGCGCAGGTCACGGTGCAGCGCGACCTGCCGGCGGTCAATGGCGATCCCCAACGGCTGCAGCAGGTCTTCCAGAACCTCATCGAGAACGCGCTGAAGTTCGGGCGCGACACCCATCCGCCGGTGATCGAGGTGGGGGCAAAGATCGAGGCGGGAATCCCGGTCTTTTTTGTGCGGGATGACGGGCGGGGCATCGAGCCGCGCTTCCGGGACACGGTTTTCGGCCTGTTCAACAAGCTGGATGCGCGCAGCGAGGGCACGGGCATCGGCTTGGCGCTGGTGCGGCGGATCGTCGAGTTTCATGGCGGGCGCATCTGGGTGGAATCCGGGCCGGGCGGCCACGGGACGGTTTTTTATTTCACTCTGTCACCGGGTGGGGCAACATCGGGAGGTTCGTAAACATGAGCCGGGCAAAGATTCATATTTTGCTGGTCGAGGATAATCATGATCACGCCGAGCTGTTGCGGCGGGACTTGGAACATTTTCCCCTGCCGACGCATTTGTACCACGTCGAAGATGGCGAGGCGGCGGTGGAGTATGTCTTCGGCCGCGGCCCGTTTTCCAACCGGGCGGAGTTTCCCCTGCCGGATGTCATCCTGCTCGATCTGCGCCTGCCGCGCCTGGACGGGATGGAGGTCTTGAAGCTGGTGAAGAACGATCCTGCGACCGGCCGGGTGCCGGTGATCGTGTTGACCACCTCGGATGCGGAACGCGATGTCACGGCGGCCCTCGCCGGGAAGGCGGATAAATTTCTTACGAAACCGGCGGACAGCCAGACACTGTTGCAGACCTTGCTGGACCTCGGATTGCGTTCGCCGCCGGGTGAACCGGCTGAACCGCAGCCCGCGGCCACGGAGACGGCGCACGCATGAAACGCATCCTGCTCATCGAGGACGAGGCCGATCATGCGGAATTGATTGGCCGCGCCATTCAGGCCGCGTCGGCGGATTATGAGATCGTCAACGCCGGCACCCTGGGCGCTGCGCGCGAACTGCTGGCGCAGGCGATGCCCGACCTGGCGCTGGTGGATTACCGCCTGCCGGACGGGCGTGGTGATGAATTTGTGGCGTCGGCGGCCGGCCGTTTTCCCGTGATCCTGCTCACCGCCTTCGGCAACGAGCGCACGGCGGTGGAGTCCATCAAGGCCGGCGCGCTCGACTACGTGGTGAAATCCCCGGAGATGTTCGCCGACGTGGCGCACCTCGTGCAGCGTTCGCTGCGCGAATGGGAGAACATCCACGAGCGCAAGCATGCCGAGGCGCGGCTCGAGGGCATCAACCAGCTCCTCTCGACGATGGGGCCGGATTTCACGGAAAACGCCCAGCGCCTCACGGAGCTGCTCGCGCGGGAGATGGGCGCCAAGATGGTTTTTTTCACCTCCAGCCGGGGCCGGAAGCTCGTCACCATTTGTGGCTGGGAGACCGCCGAGACGCTGCCGGCGTGCGGCACCTGCGGCTGCGCGGCCTGCCGGAAAATTTTGGACTATGCGGCGGGCCATTATCAGGAGGTCACCCAGGCCAAACTGGACCCGGACATGGAACGGCTGATCCTCACTCCCGGGGAGCAACACACTTTCGTCGGCAAGATCGTCAGCCGCCAGCAGGAGCCGGTGGGCATCATCTGTCTGTTTTTTGACCGGCCCTACGCGCCCAGCGAGGCGGACCGCCGCCTGGTGAGCATCCTCGCCTCGGCGCTCGGCGCGGAGGAAAACCGCAAGCGCACCGATGATGAACTGCGCGCCATGGATGGCCGCTACCGCCAGATCATTCAGACCGCCAACGAAGGCATCTGGGTGACGGATGAAATGGACAACCTGACCTTCGTGAACCGCCGGCTGGCGGATCTGCTCGGTTACACGGAGGAGGAACTGCTGCGCAAGCCCGTACGCAATTTCATCGAACCGTCGGACCTCGCGGACCACGATTTCAAGGTGCAGCTCGGCAAGCGCGGCCAGTTTTGCCAGTTCGAACGGCGCCTGCGTCGCAAGGACGGCTCCGAACTGCTGGTGTGGGTTTCCGGGTCGCCGCTGTTCGATGACATCGCGCATTTTCGCGGCTCCTTCGCGATGCTTACCGACCTCACCGAGCGCCGCCAGTTGGAATCGCAGTTGCGCCAGGCGCAGAAGCTGGATTCCGTCGGCCAGCTCGCCGGCGGCGTGGCGCATGATTTCAACAACATTCTCGCGGCGATCATGATGCACCTGAGCCTGCTGCATCAGAACCCGAACCTCGACGAGGAGACCACCGAGGCGCTGAAGGAGCTGGAATCCGAGGCCAAACGCGCGGCCAACCTCACGCGCCAGTTGCTCATGTTCAGCCGCCGCTCCGTGATGCAGATGCGCATCATGGATGTGAACGAGGTCGTCCGCAACCTGTTCAAGATGCTGCGCCGCCTGCTCGGTGAACACATCCACATCCGGTTTGACGAGGACAAGAGCCTGCCGCCGGTGGAAGGCGATACCGGGATGCTCGAACAGGTCCTGCTGAACCTCGCCGTGAACGCGCGCGACGCCATGCCCAAGGGCGGCGACCTGGTCATCGCCACCGCGTCGTCGGTGATCGATGCCGAGATCGCCAAGCACAATTCCGACCGCCGCCTGGGAAACTTTGTGCGCCTCACCGTGTCCGACACCGGCACGGGCATGGATGAATCCATCATCAAGCGCATCTTCGAGCCGTTTTTCACCACCAAGGAGATCGGCAAGGGCACCGGCCTCGGCCTGCCCACCGCCTACGGCATCATCAAGCAGCACCAGGGCTGGATGGAGGTGGAAAGCCGTCCGGGCCAGGGCAGCACGTTCAATGTTTATCTCCCGGCCAAGGTCGGCGGCAAGCGCGCCGATGAATTGCACACCACGCCGTTGCCGCTGCTGCGCGGGCAGGGCACGCTGCTGCTGGTCGAGGATGAGGACATTGTGCGCCGCCCCATCGGCATCTATCTGCGCAAGCTCGGCTACCACGTCATCGAGGCCGCCAACGGCAACCAGGCGATCGCGCTCTGGGAACAGCACCGCGACCAGATCGATCTGCTCTATACCGACATGGTCATGCCGGAGGGCGTCACCGGACTGGAACTCGCGGAAAAATTGCGGGCGGAGAAGCCGGCGCTCCAGATCATCATCTCCAGCGGCTACAGCACGGAATTCAGCGCGCACGGTGTGAGCACCGGGGCCGGCTTCATCTACCTGCCCAAGCCCAGTTCCTCCAGCGTCATCGCCTCCACCGTCCGCACCTGCATGGACCAAAAGAACCCGGTGAAAAACTGACGGCGGGAACCGCCGGCTTATTTGTCGCCGGAGCGCGGATTGTCCCAATCTGCAGCGTGCTTGCCTGCAACCAAAGCTTTCGTCTGTAGTTCCCAATAACGCCTTCAATCTGAGTTCATCTGTGGCTAAATTTTTTTTGATCCAAAAAAGCTGGGAATGGATGGGAAACGATGGGAATTGATGGTTGTTGGGCCATGCGACTCGCATAATTTTTTTAAAAAAGTAGGTTGAAATCGGTTTAATTCGGTTGAAAAGGGTTGAAAAGGGTTGAAAGGTAGGGCGTGTGTGGCCCGCTGGCCCGCCTGTCCCGCCAAAGCGCAGCGACGGCGGATGCGACGGCGGATGCGGCACGCGCTTTTTTTAAATTCTAGGGTCTGACAAAGCCTGACAAAGCCTGACGGACCTTGCCCCCCAATCACTTGCCCAACTCGGATCTTGGAGTCCTTTGCATCCTTCGCGTCTGATAGCTGTACGCAAGTACCGTGAGGCATTGTCCGCCTGTACCACGACGGCGTTTGGAGCTTGGAATTTCTCTGGATGTTGGAGCTTGGACGCTTGGAGCTTTTCAACTGCCCCGCGCCCGCCCATCCCCGTTCTTCATGCAATTGGCATGTCATACCCCCGACCGTATCACAGCCCCTGAAAATCTGAATTTCTCCCGGGAATGTAGAATGCAGATTTATGCCATTTATTTTCAAAAAACCGGAGTGGGAAGGGGGTCCGCCCGAAAAAATTCCCTAAAAAACAGAATCGCCCCGTGGTTGTTGATGATAATTGGCATCACGAGAAGAGTGGCACGCCACAAAATGCGGATTTTCTGGGGAATTGAGGGTTTTTTAAAAATGGAAATCCAACCAACCTCCACGACCGTGTCAGGCCTTGGGCTTGGCAGCAGCGAATCGTTTCGTCATAGATTACTCCATGCTAAAAACCCACGGGTATGCGACCTGCGTTTTGACAGCAGTTGTTACGTTAGTTGCTTTACATACACCGCCTTTCTATGCACTTTCCGAAAATCTGTGGGCACCTTATGGTCGGCTTTTTTAAATTTATGGCAACCTCGGGCACGCTGGCGGGAGTTAAGACCCTGCGGGTTTTAACGGATTCGTCTCCGGCGCACCCGCTGGCGTTGATCATCTGGCCCCTGGCTTGGATCCGGGCGCTGCGAAATGAAATCACTGGAACTTATGTTTGCCTGTGAAAAATCAACGTGATGCATCCCCGGTGATACGATTGGCCGGCATGGCGATCTTGGGCCTGTTCATCGCCCTGGCGGCGGCGGCATACCTTGGCGGGCGGGAAGTGAAGCGCAGCAGCGAATTGATCACCACGGACGCGGTACCCGGCACCATCGCCGCGCACTATATGCGGATGGCCATGTCCCGCAGCATCGGCTGGGTGATGGTCGCGGCATCGGCGGAAACGCCGCAGTCCCGGGATGCGAGTCTTAAAACCGTGCATGATGCCGACGTGGCCTTCACCAATGCGGTGAAGGAATACGAAACCACGATCAAGATCAATCCGGCGCAGGACCGGGCCTTGCTCGCACGGGTGACCGGCGCGTATGCGGAATTCTACCGCCAGCGGATGGCTTACGAAGCGTTGATCCTGGCCGGGAATCGCGACCGGAGCGCCGCCTTGCTCGAGCGCAACGTGGTTCCGGCTTATGTTGCTGTGATCCAACCCGCCGAGGAGTTGATCAAATACAATCACGCCAACAGCATCACCTACGCGAACCAAATCCGCGACAGCGTTTATCGCCTGTATTGGGCGGTGGCGGTCGTGATGGTGCTGGCGCTCATCTGTGTGGCGGTGCTGGTTGTGAATTTCGCCATCCGCCGGCGGGAAATAACGGAACTGCGAGAGAGCGAGGAACTGTTCCGCACCTCCTTTGAAAGCGCCACCGTCGGCGTGTGTCTCGTGGCAACGGATGGAAGATTTATTAATGTCAACCGCACCTTGTGCGACATGCTGGGCTACGCCAAGGAAGAGCTGCTCCGATTGACCTTCAGCGAAATCACCCACGAGGAGGACCGGGAAGTTGGCACCACCTTTCTCACGAAAGCGTTGTCCGGCGGGCCCAAGTCCATGCAGATGGAAAAACGCTACCTCCACAAGGAGGGACGCATCGTCTGGGCCCTCCTGTCCACCGCCCTGGTTGAACAGTCGCGCGAACACGGCGGTTTCGTGATTTCCTATGTTCAGGACATCACCGAACGCAAGCGGGCCGTGGAACAGCTTGAGATGCTCAAGGTGTCCATCGACCAGCATTTTGACGCGGCCTATTGGATGGATGCCGGCAACCGGTTCGTTTACGTCAACGATTCCGCCTGCAAAGCCCTGGGATATGCCCGGGAAGAACTGCTTGGCAAACCCTTGTCGATGATCGCCCCCGATGCCACGCCCCATGTCCTTGAGGAGGTATGGAAGCGTTTGCGGGAAACCGGCTTCTTCACCCGTGAAGGCATGCACCGTCGCAAAGATGGCAGCCTGTTCCCGGTTGAGCTCGTTGCCTCTTATGTGCGTTTTGAGGGCAAAGAGTTCAATTGCGGTTTCGCCCGCGATATCACCGAGCGCAAACGGGCGCAGGACGAATTGATCTGGAAGACCGCCTTGCTCGAAGCGCAGGTGGATTCCACCCTGGATGGGATCCTGGTCGTGGACACCATGGGAAGGAAAATTCTTCAAAACCATCAGTTTATCGGGATGTTCAAGGTGCCGGAAGAAATTGTGCGCGACGATGACGATGCCAAATTATTGCGGCACGCCATCAACCAGATGAAGAACCCCGGGCAATTCACGGAGCGTGTGACCTACCTGTATGCGCATCCGGATGAGATTGGCAGTGACGAAATCGAGCTGGCGGATGGCCGGGTCTTCGACCGCTATTCCGCGCCGGTCCGCGACCAGGCGGGAAAACGTTACGGCCGGATCTGGATGTTCCGCGACATCACCGGGCGGCGAAAGCTGGAGGAGCAGTTCCGGCAGTCGCAGAAGATGGAGGCCGTCGGCCAGCTCGCCAGCGGTGTGGCCCATGATTTCAACAACATCCTGTCGGTCATCCAGCTGCAATCTGAACTGTTGAAGTCAGATGGCGGTCTTTCTGCGAAGCAAAAGGAATATGCCGCGGATATCGGTGATTCCGCCCAGCGCGCCGCCGCGCTCACCCGCCAGTTGCTGCTGTTCAGCCGCAAGGAAAAGATGCAGACGCGTGCCCTGGACCTGAATCAATGCATCAACGACCTGACCAAGATGTTGCGCCGCACCCTGGGCGAGCACGTCCAGTTGCAGTTCCGGTTTGCCATGCAGTCTCTCATCGTCCGCGCCGACCCTGGCATGATGGATCAGGTGCTGATGAATCTCGTGGTGAACGCCCGCGACGCCATGCCCAAGGGCGGGGATCTTATCATCAAGACCGCCGCCGTGGAGCTGGATGAGTTGGCGGCGGCGCAGTTCCCTCTGTCCCGTCCCGGCTCGTTTGTCTGTTTGAGCGTGAGTGATGCCGGCTGCGGCATCCCGTCGGAAATCATGCCCAAGATATTTGAACCTTTCTTTACCACCAAAGAAGTCGGCAAGGGCACCGGGCTCGGCTTGGCGACCGTATTCGGCATCGTCCAACAGCATCAAGGCTGGATCAGTGTTCGCAGTGAGGTTGGCCGGGGAACCACCTTTGAAGTCTATCTTCCGCTCGTGTCCGGGGCCGACGACGGCAAAGAAACCCGGAATTCGTGGAAGACCGTCGCCGGCGGGAATGAAACCGTCCTGCTTGTCGAAGATGAATATGCCCTGCGCACCGTCATCCGGACCACCCTGGTCCGGCTCGGCTACCGGGTGCTTGAAGCCGGAACCGGTGCCGAGGCGTTGAAGACCTGGGACCGGCACCAATCGGAAATCGCGCTGTTGCTGACCGACTTGGTCATGCCCGGCGGGATGACCGGAAAAGAACTGGCCGAAAGCCTTCTGCAAAAGGAGCCAAAATTAAAAGTGATTTACCTCAGCGGCTACAGCCCGGACACCGCGAACCAGGACTTTAAATTGGAGGAGGGAGTCAACTTTTTTACCAAGCCGTTTCAGACCCACAAGCTGGCGCAGGCCATTCGCGATAAACTCGATAAACTAACCTAGTCGATCAGTGTGGCAACATGATCTGCGGGCCGGTCCTCACTATTCGCGTTCATCCGCGTTTCAATTCCCTCTTTTGTGCGCTTCGTGCCTTTCGTGGTTAATCCTTTGTCTCCTTGAGCGCCGGATCTGCTAGGCCGCATACTGTCGCGAATGCCGGTTGACCTCACCGAAAAACTCCTCAGCAACGCCGCCGGGTGGGACGTCATGAAGCTGGCGCGCGCCTATCGCGAGCAGGGCCAGGTCATCAGTTCCGTGTGGGCGCCTTCACCGTGCCGTGCGCATCAATCCAATCAACTGCTTGAAACGTTGCCTACTTCCCGCCATTCCCCGCCTGCAACATCAGCGGTACGGATTCCGCGCGGTTTTTCGGCTGGTAATACTCATACACCGCGCTGGCCGGGGCTTGCACCCGGAGCGGATATTTCGCCCGGAGCGAGTAATCAAATTTAACCGGTGCGCCGGCGGGCAGTTGTCGCAGATAGAGGACCACCTGGTTTTCGGTCGCCTCAAACTTTTCAATCTTTCCCTCCTGTTGCAGCGACTCAAAGGCGTCCGTGTCCACGGTAAAACCCGGCGGGATGCCCAGATCCACAAGCGCCATGTTGATGTTCTCACCGGTGTTGTTTTGCAACGCGACCGTGCATTTCAACGGTTCGTTGACGGCCAGCGTGGTGCGGTCATAGCGGACGTCAATGTGCAGCGATCCCGCCGGGTGGACCGCCTTGGCCGGAGCGGCAGGTTGACTGGGCAGCCAATAAACCCCGGAAAGTTGGATTGGCAGTTCGCCGCCGGGTGACTGGTGTAACGTCACGCTGTTCACGCCGGTGCGAAGTGATTTGGTCAGGTCGATCTGTTTGAGCACATCACTGTTCTGGTGATTCAGATGGATTACCTCGACCGGCTCGCCGTTCAGCGAAACGGTGACGGTGGACGCAAAGTCCTGGCCGAGGGCGGCGGTGCTGCCTTGGATGAGCGCGCGCATGGCGAGGATGGTCGCCTGCGTGGTTCCCCAGGTTCCATCGCCGGTTTTCCTTTTTGAGATCCAACCCAGGGATTGCTTTACCGTCTCGGGCCAGAGCCCGGTCTTGATCATGGCCATGGCGCAGAGCGCGGTGGTTTCCACCTCGATCTCCGAGCCGTGGGAGTAGGTCAGGCTGAGCCCTTCAGACGGCCAATGCGTCAGCTTGCCATCGGTGATGGCGGCGCTTTTTAATTCCTCCAACAGCTTGCGACCAAACGCGTCGGTGCGGTTCCGCGCCAGAAATGCATTGGCCGCCAGCGCCTTTTGGTAGTTGTTGAACAGCTTTTCCGGGTGTGAACGAAGATAGTCCAGTGCCCGGTCCAGGGCCGACGGCCATTCACCGGTCTCGGCCAGCGCCCAGGCGACGTACGCCGTCACGGGCGAATTGCCGCTCCACTCATCCATGCCCCGGGCGGGGTCCCACGAGCCGTCGGCATTTTGCTTGGAATAGAGCCATTGCTTGGTCCGTTCAATCATCGCCGCGTCCACCGGCTGCACATGGGTCATGTCGCTGAACTCCATGATGCCGTACGCGGTCAGCCCGACATGCGCCGGATCATGACCAAACCATTCAAACCCGCCGCCGGGAACTTCGAATGTCAGCAGGCGTTGATAGCCGGTGTTGATGAGCTTCCGTGCGCGCGCCTCGGTGGCCGGCGTCAGGCGGCCCATGCGCTTGAGATAGTCGAACGCGAGCACGTTGGGATAGGTCGTGGAGGAGGTCTGCTCGAAACAGCCATAGGGTTCCTGAAAAATGGAATCCAACCCTTCCACGATTTCGCTGAAGCGCGAGGGATATAACTTCACCCAAAGGGACTGCGACTGCGGAATGGATTCCGCCGGCACGGTGAAGGTGTCGGCAAAGTCTTCCTTGAGCACATCGTTGCGGGTCTGTTCCACGCGTTCACCGGTGGGCACCACCCGGATTTCACGTTCCACGGCGTCGGCGGTTTTGGTGCCTTGGGCGGTCACGCGCAAAACGTGTTCGCCCACCTGAAGCACCTTCACCGGGAAATACACGCTCTTCACCTCTTCCGGCCCGAGATGCACGGTGAGGGTTTGCGTCGTGGATTCGAACCAGTTCGCCTTGGCCAGATCCAGCCGGACATCCTGCGGCACTTTCAGATAATTGTAACAGGTGACCGGCACGGAAACCTGGTCGCCGAGGGACATGGACACCGGCAGGTCGATGTCCGCAAAGAAATCCTGGAAGACGGTGATGGGAAATTCGTGGCCACCCATTTTCCCGGCGGCGCTGACACCGTCCACCGACGCGCGCCACGTGGTGATGGAATCGGCGAGGGGAATCTCCAGCGAGGCCCGGCCGTGATCGTCCGTGATGAGCTCGGGCCGCCAGAACAGCGTTTCCGGAAAGTCCCGCCGGATATGCGGCGCGGCGGCCACGGCACCGCCAGCCGGCTTGGCTCCGTCCTCATCCGCCATTTTGGAGGCCAGATCGATTTGTTTCAGTTCGTTGGCCAGGGAAACTTTCTGCGCCTTCTTTTTGGCCGCCGCCAGTGAGGGCAGGAGCATGGCCGCGAGGACTACAATGATGGCGATGACCGCGAGCACTTCCAGCAACCGGCTCCCGCCTGCGGGGAATTCAATGCCTTTGGCGGATAATTGCCGGCGCACATACGAACCCAGGGATCCAAGGACGATCAATGGCGCTATGATGCTTCCCAGAAACCATAGGATTGTGAATGCTTCATCCGGTCCGTGATATGAGGCGATCAGGATTATCCCCGACCGTGAAACGACAAACTGAATCAGGAAGGCGGTGATGAAAATACGCAGCGGTGCCAGTTCCGATACCAGCCGGCCGGTGCCCATGCTGGCTAACCGCAGGTATTGCATGAATACCGTCAGCAGTACGATGGCACTTTCCAGGCCGAACAGTATCCAGACCTGTTCATCGCCGTAGTATCTTCCGAAGGCGTCGTATCTGTCAAAAATGTACAATCCCAGCGGATAACCAAGCATTGGCAACAACGTAAGCAGGCCGATGGAATTATATAATCCGTTGGCATGACGAACATATTCAACCGCTTCCTTTTCCAACAAGATTCCGGTCTTGATGCCGGCGGACGGGCGTGAGGAATGGAAGAACAGGAAAATGGGCGCGAGGATAAGCAGGCCCACGAATCCCACCGAGGCGAATTGCTCCAGATGGTTGAAGTACGCTTTGCGCTGCATTTCCGCCTGCTTCAGTTTCATCGGCCCGGTCGTGGCCCGCAGGTTGTAAATGCTTCCTTCGCCCTCCAGCAGCTTGAACAATTCGGCGTATTCCGGATCTTGGCGCATTTGTTCGTAATACGGCGTGCCCCGCATTTCCTGGACATAATCGACCATGCTTTGCGG
The DNA here is from genome assembly GCA_035482455.1 of Candidatus Acidiferrales bacterium. Classification (GTDB taxonomy): domain Bacteria; phylum Verrucomicrobiota; class Verrucomicrobiia; order Limisphaerales; family UBA11358; genus UBA11358. Next base: position 34,785 of record DATHQS010000070.1, read on the forward strand.
CACGTAGCCGTCTTTGACCAGTTGGGCCAGCGTGCGGCCGGGCGGACGTTCTTCCAAGGAGGCAAAAAATGCGCCCGCCAGATTTTGGTCCCCGCTTTCCAGCAGCCGCCCCGGCGAATCGAAGAGCCGGATCTGATAGTGCGGTTTTAGCAGCCCGCTTTCCAGATCAGGAAACGGTTGCAGCAGCCCCGGCCGGTTTTCCGCGAGGGCAAAGACGCTTTCATCCACGATCGCCGTGCTCAAGGCCGCCGGCACGGGTTGGCCGGCGCTGTCGGTCACGGTAAAATCCAGCCGCGCCACTTCACCCGGCCGGTAAACCGGCTTCGACACCAGGGTATTGATCTGCAACCCGGCCGCCGGGTTGACGTATACCATGCGCGTGCAGCCGGCATCTTCGCCTTTGTCGGTGATGACATAGGCATGAAGCTTCATCACGCCCGTCAATGTCGGCGGCAGCTTGATCCCATACTCCGCCTTGTGGTTCGCCAACGGCACGGATTTGGTCAGCACCGTCTGGCCGTCCTGGATGACATCGATGAACACCGTGTTCTCTGCGGCCGGGGAGAGGATGCTCAGGTTGGCGGTGTCGCCCGGATGGTAGATGGCCTTGTCGGCGCGCAATAAAAGGGCGGGTACATCCGCTGTGACCTCCGGTTTGAAGGTGAGCTTTTGTTTGCGACCGGCGGTATCAATCGCCTGGAGTTCCACCGTTTGATCCGCGGCGGTTGGCGAAAACTGGATCTTGCAAATGCCTTGGGCATCGCCCGCGTACGATTTTCCATCCATAAAGACCTGGCAACCGGCCGGGCTGCCATCCGGATAGGTGGTCAAAACATACAGCATGTTTTCCACGCCCGGCACAAACACCCCGGCCTCGGGGATGGCGGTGATGTTTAATTCGCTTTGGGCGACGGACAGCGACAACACCTTTTGTTCGGCATGCTGGCCCGTATCGTGGATCTCGGCGGTGAGGTCCAGAAACGCCTGCCGGTTGTTTTGCGGCAGGCCGGCGAAGACATCAGGCACTGCAAATTGGAAATGGTATGTTCCGTCCGCATCCGTTTTCCCGTTGAGTTCCGTCACCGCCACCGGCTTGTCCTGGAAAGTGGCCACGGACAATTTCACCGCGCCATTCGCCACCGGTTTTCCGAAAAGATAGTCCGCCTTGATGGCGCCGGAAACCGTCTGGCCGGGCAGATAGGCGGGTTTGTCCGTCGTGAGCGAGATTTTGAACTTGGGCAGGACGTAGCGTTTGACTTCGACGGTGTGTTCCGCGGTGGCGGCCCCCGTCAAAGCGCGGATTTCGTAGCGTCCCAAGTTCAGTTCGGTGGCGAGCACAAAATCCGCCGCCGCGATGCCGAACGCGGAAGGCTGGTGGGTTTCGCTGAAAACCTTGTTGCCCTGCGGATCGCTGACTTCGAACACGACCGGCAGGTTGGTGAACGGTTTTTGTGTCCGGTCATTCAGCGCGAGACAGCGCAGGTGGATGGTTTGGCCGGGTTGATAGATCGGCTTGTCGTTCGACAGGAGAATGCGCGCGGGATGCTCGACCTCGATTCTTTTGACCACATGATCGCGCCCCAGCGAGGAACGGGTATCGATGACCAATTCATAATCACCCGCGGCGATGTCCGGGATGTTGATCGCATCAGCGATGCTGCCGGTGGCGTCGGTGCGGAAGCTGCCCAGTTTGGTGGTGGCTTTGGCCTTGGCCTGCAAACTGAGTTCGACCTGCGCCCCGCTGACCGGTTTGCCGGTGAGGCGGTCACGGACCAATACCCGGAGCGCCGCCGGGCTGCCAGCCGCCATTTTGGCCTGGCCAAGGATGACGGTCTCTTGCGGGTCCGAATCATAGCCCGCCATGTAGATGCTGTATCCGCCGACTCCGAGCAAACCCGCTACCACCAGAATGATGATGGCTTTAAGCGTGGGGTGCCGGGAAGGGGGTTGGAAGGTTGAATCGCTGGATGTGTCATCTGGAGCCGAGGGGGGTATGTTTGGAGTATTCATAATAAAACCTCTGATTTTCCCGTGAGAGACTGGGGGTGGTTAGTTCTCATAAGCTATCATTTACTATCATTAAGGATTAAATGCAAGTAAAAACTTGCATTTGATAGCAAATGATGCAAAATGATAACGAATCAAATCATTCTGCTTATGGAAAACAACGACCAAGCAACAAAGACCAAGTGGTATTCCATCCGTGAAGCCGCGGAGTATCTGGATGTCGGCGAGCCCACGCTCTATCGCTGGATGCGCGAGGGCAAAATCACCTTCCGCAAGGTCGGCGATTCGACCCGGTTTTGGCAGGAGGATCTGGACGCCGTCATGCAGGTCTTTCACAGCGCCAAGGGCCTGGACAAGGTGCGCGCGGTCTGCCCCTCCTGCCGTCACGATGAACTGGTGGAAGGCAAGGTGCGCGGAACGGGGCTGGTATATTTCGTCCCGCAAAAGACGAAGTTTTGGACCCTGAAGGACAGCTTCGTGGAAACCACGGCCCGCATGTGCACCCGCTGCGGCGCGATCGCATGGTTCGGTGACACGGCCAAACTCGGGGCGCTGCGTATCCAGCAGCCCGCTGCAAAGGCGGAGCAGACATCGCCGCCGGAAACGGAAGCATAAAGGGGAACATGCGCGTCATCGCACTTCTCTCCCTGTTTTTGGGTTTTATGGGGATGATGCTTTTGGATGGCCAGACCTTCACGCACGCCGTCATGGGAATCATTTTTGGCATCGCGGCAATCTGGGGCGGCCTGGCTTCTGCACGTAAGGATCATGCCATAGCGGAACGGCGGCGATTAGGGCGGATCATGGCTGCGCTCGGCCTGGTACTTGCCCTGTTTTGTGCCATTCAGTTGCCGTCAGGTTATCGGTTCCAGGAAAGATTTAATGCACGTTCGAGAGAGTTTCACGGACGGAACCATGTAAATCCCAGCGCAGATTTTCACGCTTTGGGATTGGAAGATGTCGACGAAGCCAAAAAGCTTTTCGACATATACAAGCAGGTCTATATAGCTCAAATTTTCGAAGACTATTGGGAGGACGAGGGGCTACATAAATCTTCATTACATTGCTTCAAGGCATCAGTCACAACAATTTACAAGGGCGGCTTGAACACCGGTGAAAAGGTTTCATTTTACTACTGCGCTGATGCCCCTGCGCTCACCGTCTCTAACGCATTCGTGGGCAGCAATATGCTTTTGCTAGCGAATGGACACGCGGCCAATGACATTCCGTTTGGCGTGGGTGATTTCTTTCTTGTGGATACAAATGTTCAGCAAGTGTTGCAATGCGTTTTTCCTGAACGCAGACAATAGGTGTACAATAAGACACGGTGTTCAAGGCAGGCATCAGTGTTCGTTCTGTTTGGTGCTTGGAATTTCTCTGGAGCTTGGATGTTAGTGCTTGGAGCTTTTCCCTATCCGTGTTCATCTGTGTCCATCCGTGGTTGAACTGCGGAATCACCCACTGCCTCCTTGAACGTCGCCTCGGCTAGACCGCATACTGTCGCGAATGCCGGTTGAACTCACAGAAAAACTCCTCAGCAATGCCGCTGGCTGGGACGTCATGAAGCTGGCGCGCGCCTATCGCGAGCAGGGCCAGGTCATCAGTTCCGCGTGGGCGCCGCCCTTGCTGCGCGGCGTCGTCCGCGTCGGGGATGTCCATTTTCGCGCTTCGTTGATCATCAAAAGCGAGATCGATGTCGAAAATCTCTGCACCTGCCGCGACGCCCGCGAATGGGGCAAGATTTGCGCGCACGTTGTCGCCGTCGGGCTCCATTGGCTGAAGGCCAACCAGCCGGACACAACGCCCGCCGCGAAATCTGGCCTGGCGACGGCACCACCCAAACCGTCGGCACCCGCCCGTAAAGCTTCTTCCCTGCAACGGGACGTCGCCGGCACAGCGGCGGAGTTGTGCATCATCTTTCCGCCGAACTTTGACCAAGCGCTTGCGCGCGGCAAGGTGATGCTGGTCATCGAGGCGCGCTGGGATGGCGGACGCGGTCCGCTGAACGCCTTGCCCAAGGGCCGAACGTTTTCCTTTTCACTGGCGGACAATGCCATCATCGACCACTTGGAAACGTTGGCGAACGGCGAGACGCCTGCGATGTTGCAGATGGAACTGAAGGATTTTACCGCGCTGTTGCCGTTGCTTGTAGCTCACGAAAATCTGACGCTCGGCAAGTCAACCGCGGTGACGGTCAGCCAGACGCCGCTGCCCTTGCCGCTGCGGGCCACGCTGGAGGCGGATGGCGAAATCACGCTGGCCATGGCGGGCAAACCGGCGGCATTCGTGCGCGCGGGCGACTGGGTCTGGCACAATCAAACCTTGCAGCCGCTGGGGTTGCCACCGGTGGCGCAAAATATTTTTCAATCCCCGGTGCGCATCCCGCGCTCGCAGGTGCCGATGTTTCTCAGCCAGCATTGGCCGCAACTGTCCGCCGCCGGCATTGAGGCGAATTTTCAACTCTCGGATTTCACGCTGGAACCGCAGGCGCCGCGCTTCCTGCTCGAACTCAAGGGCGGCCTCTCGCAATTGACCGCCCGGCTGCAGTGCGCCTACGGCGCGCGCATCATGACGCTCGGCGTGACGGCGGCGGACGAAGACATCTGGCTGCCGGATGCGGCCGTGCCCACGCGTTACTCGACGCGCGATTTCGCAGCCGAGCGCGCCGCGCTGGCGCGGTTGCAGCGCAGCGGATTTTCCAGCGTGGACGGGCAGGGGAAGCTGCAACTGGGCGGGCAGAACGGCGTCCTGAATTTTTTGGCGCGCGAATATCCGAAACTGCAACGCGAGTGGAGCGTCACCTTGGACGAACAACTGGAGAACCGCACGTTGAAGAACCTTGAGCGCGTCGAGCCGACGTTTCAGATCACGTCATCGGGCGTGCAGTGGTTCGACCTTGGCGTGGTGTTTGCCGCGGGCAGCGGCGAAAAGTTTTCCGCGGCGGATATCCAACGCCTCATCCTGTCCGGTCAGAACCATACGCGCCTGGCCAACGGCAAGATGGCCGTCATCGACACCGGTGCGGTGGAGGAATTGCAGGAGGTGCTCCTCGACTGCGCACCGCAGCAAAATGCCACGGGCTATCGCATCAGCCAGCAGCAGGCGGGCTTCGTGGAAGCAACGCTGCGCCAGCACGGCAGTTGGAAGGTGTCGGCGCCGACCGCGTGGCGCGACCGCGCGGCGAAGCAAAGCGGCGAGGCGAAGCTGGAATGTCCGCCGCTCGGCGACTTGGAAACTGTGTTGCGTCCCTATCAAAAGCAGGGTGTGGCGTGGCTGCACTTTTTGCGCGAGAACGGTTTTGGCGGCATCCTGGCGGACGAAATGGGGCTCGGCAAAACGCTCCAGACGCTGGCATTGCTGCGCCATGTCCGCCAGCAGAATCCTGGCGCGGCTCCGATGTTGATCGTATGCCCGACCAGCCTGGTGTTCAATTGGCTGGCGGAGGCCCAGAAGTTCACGCCGACCTTGAAAGTGCTGGCGCTGCACGGACCAGACCGGCACGGGCAGTTTGCGGAGATGGCGCAGAGCGACCTCATCGTGACCAGCTACGCGCTCATCCGGCGCGATGCGGAGCGGTATCGCGGGCTGGAGTTTGACACGGTCGTGCTGGACGAGGCGCAGCACATCAAAAATCGCCAGACGCAGAACGCGCAAGCCGTCAAGGCGGTGAAGGCGCAACATCGCCTGGTGCTTACCGGCACGCCGATGGAAAACTCCGTGCTCGACCTGTGGTCCATCTTCGATTTTCTCATGCCCGGTTACCTCGGCACGGCGCAGGATTTCCGCGAGCGTTATGAGCTGCCCATCGCCAAGGAGAAAAATGTGGAGGCGCAGCAGCGGCTCGCGCGGCGGCTGCGTCCGTTCCTCTTGCGCCGGCTCAAGCAGGAGGTCGCGAAAGATTTGCCCGCCAAGCTCGAACAGGTGTCGTTCTGCGAACTCACGACCGACCAGCGCGGCGTGTATCAGCAGGTCATCGAGGCCAGCCGCAAAGAAGTGCTGGAGGCCGTTGGCGCGCAAGGCTTGGCGAAGAGCCGGATCGTGGTGCTGACCGCGCTGCTGCGCTTGCGGCAGGTGTGCTGCGATTTGCGCCTGTTGAAACTGGAAAATGTGAATCCGGCGAACGCCTCCGGCAAACTGGACCTGTTCGGCGAGTTGCTGGAGGAAGTCGTGGACGGCGGTCATCGCGTGCTCGTGTTCAGCCAGTTCACGAGCATGCTCGCGCTGTTGAAGGACAAGCTTGCGGGCGAGGGGATTGAGTACTGTTACCTCGACGGTTCCACGACGGATCGCGGCGCCGTGGTGCAACGGTTTCAGGACAACGCCGCGATTCCGGTGTTCCTCATCAGCTTGAAAGCGGGCGGCGTGGGGTTGAATCTCACGGGCGCGGACACGGTCATCCATTTCGACCCGTGGTGGAATCCCGCCGTGGAAGACCAGGCCACGGGCCGCGCGCACCGTATCGGCCAGACGAAAGTCGTGACCAGCTACAAGCTGATCACGCGCGACACGGTGGAAGAAAAAATCCTGACCTTGCAAAACCGCAAACGCGAAATCATCGCCGCCACCCTCGAAGGCGAGGAGGCGTTCACCAATTCGCTGAGCTGGGATGAGATCCAGGAGTTGTTGCGGTGAAAGCGGGAAAACTCCGAATATTTAACATTCAACGCCCAACTTCGAGGGACGGATGCGAATGGGCCTGCCTTGGGCGTTGAGCGTTGAATGTTTCTTGATGTTAGCCCCATTCACTCCCTTGACCATATCCGCAGCCAGAAGCGTTGCGGCGATTCGATCAGGATTTCCGTGATGAGAATCTCAAAGTTCGCGGCCTTGGGTTCGTGCAGCTTGCGCGCGATGAGCAGGGCGGCGATGAACATCAGCATCACCAGCGTGTAAAAGATGGTGTAGTGATTCCACTTCAGGCCGAGGAAAGTGAACTGCCGTTCGCCGATCAGGTCGATGATGAGCCCCCAGGCCATCGGCGCCAGGCCCAGCGACACGCTGGCGGCCACGGAGTAGACCACGAAGAAATGGTTGCGGCCCATCGCCGGGATGATGGCCATCGCCAGCCGGCTGTTGGCCATGCCGACGAGCGCGGCGAACAGGCCCATCAAAAATTGCAGCGCGAGGATGAGCGGCAGATGCGCTGCCACGGCCCCGCCGGCGACCGCGACCCAGCCCGCCACGACCAGCACCCAGCAGCACAGGCTCAGGCCGAGCACCGGCTTGCTGCCGACGTGATCGAGCCGATGCCCCACCAACCACAGGCTGCTCAGCCCGCCGAGAAACGCCACGGAGGTCACGAACAGGATTTTTGCCTCCGACAGTCCCGTCTCTGTTTTCAAGAATGCCACGGTGAACGTGGCGAAGCCGCCGTAGGCGAGCGCCCACACCACGACGAAGCGCAGCAGTTTTTGAAATGGCGGATGCCGCAGGATGTCCAGCCACGGCACCGGCTGGTTGGAGGAACGTATTTCCTCCGAGATGGGCACATCCGGCACGCGGTTCAGGAACATCAGGCTGATGCCGCCCATCGCCGCGCTGAACACGAAGATCAAGGCGAACTGCCACGCGTGCGGTGACTCGCCCAGGCAGAGGGCGGAGACGACGACGGTCAGGAAGCTGCCGAAATTGGTCACGGCGGTGTCCACGGAGACGTAGCGGCCGCGATGGTTGTCCGGCACCAGATGGGTGATCCACGGCAACCACGCGCAGCTTGAGATGCCGCGTACCAGGTTGAACACGAAGAGCAGCGCGAGCAGCAGCACGAGGCGCGTGGTGATGTCCAGAAAACCGGTGGACAGCGGCACGAGCGCCATGCCGAAGGTGAACAGCGTCCGCGTGCCCCAGCCGGCCAGCACGAAACGCTTGTAGCCGACGCGGTTGATGTATTGCGCGGCGGGGATCTGGAAGATCACCATCAGCGGCATCATGCCCGCGATGATGCCCAGCACCGTGGCGTTCGCGTTGAGCGTCTTCGCGTAGAGGATCATCGGGCTGCCCAGCACGATCTGGAAGGACAGCGCATTGAAGACCGAGAAACGCCACGCGTTCTTCACGCCCGGCGGGAACGCGGGCGGTTCGGGAGATTTTTGGATTTCCGTCATGGCAGACCGCACGGTCCGCGAAAAGGCGCGATCATTTCTTCGCCGGCTCTTCCGCCGGTGCCGGCACCACCGTCAACTGGTTGGTGCTGTCCAGCACGATCTCCGGCTTGTCCTTGAACGATTTGATCTTGCCGGACACCTCGATGGATTTGCCCTCAAGCGCCTTAAGGTCGCCGAAACCGTTGGTGTTTTTCGCCATGATGACCGCGGTGAACGGCGTGTCCGGATAAGCCTTGTCCATGTTCAGGAACACGATGTTTGGCCGGATGGACACCGACGCCACCTTGCCCGTTACGACCATCGATTCATCGATGTGCTTGTCGGCGTCGTCGGTGCCGATGCGGACGGGGGCCGCCGGCGCGTTGGTGCCATCCGCGCGCGCTATGTTCGAGGTCAGGGCCGCCATCACCGCCAGGGCAAAAATCATCTTCATGCCCAGATTGGAAACCCAACGGGCGGCGGTGGCAAACAAAATCCGTCTCCTGGATTTTTCGGCAAAGGCGGAACTCCGAACAAGGACATCAACAATGATGCCGGTTCATCTGTCCGGCCTCGAAGAAAATCAACAGCACCGCGGAAAAAATGGTGGCGGCGACCAGAAAGGCCAGCATGCCCAGATAGACCAGCACGGATTCCACGGAGAGGAAAATCACCCGCGCCGGTTTTGACCATTTCCGATGCACCTGGCCGAGGTAGAGGATGATGAAGGCCACGATGACCGGCACGACGATCTCGACCGGGGAATTGTCGAAGTACGGGAGGCGGTAGGGCTGCGGCCAGATGCAGAGGAAGTGGGTCACGATGCAGGCCAGCCAGGCGAACACCACGGAGCGGTGTGCCGGCGACTGGACCTCCGGCGGATGCTGATATTGGTTCATGGTTTTGGAGCATTTCTTCAAAGGCTCTAACCAACAGACACCGGCGGGATGCGGATTTGTATGCCGCCCGAAATTATTTTTATAAACGTGCTGTCGAGGGTCACTGCATGGGCGGGGCCGCTTTCATTTCCACCGTTCCGGCGTCGAGATTTCCCGAAGGCGGGTCGGCTGGGACCGTCAGTTTCATGCTGCCCAGAGCGATTTGTTTGAAACTGTTGTCGGTGGGATGGGAGAAGACATAGATCCCCAGTTCGTAATCTCCGGGCGCCACCTCTTCGGCGGAGATCGTGTCATCCGTATTTATGGTGGCTTGGAATTGCCGGGCGTTCTTTTGGAACGTCTTGAACTCCTCGGTCGCCATCAGTTCCTTCATCGCGGCAGGATTGGTCATGACCTCCGGGGGAATCGCCGGTGTCGGGGTGTGGACGGCAGCGGAGATCTGCCAGTCTGGTTTCCGCTCCAGCCCCGCTGGCCAGGTGACATGCGCCGTCACCGTGTAGTTGGATGTGCCAAGGCTGATGGTGGTGGTCTCGCCGGGTTTGATATCGAAGGGTGTTTTATTACCGTCTGACCAGCCGTGGTCGATGGGATAGTGCCGTATCAGATTGAGGCGTCCCGGCGGCAACAGGTCCACGACAATTTTCCCCTGCGCATCCGAGGTCACCCGTGAGGAATCGAATTCAAACCCCATCGTTTCGGTTGGAACATCCGCGAAGGCCAGTCCGTATTCCCGCCCGCCCACCGGCTTGCCGCCGCTGAAAACGGTCGCCTCCAGCCGGCCCCACGGCTGCATCTGGATGACGGGATTGACCGCGAGCGCCGCGGGCGTCGCTTCGCCATAGCCATCCGGGCTGGCGGCAATGACCTTGATGATCGCGGCATCCGGTTGCAGCACGAACGATCCTCCGGCATCCGTGCGCAGCAACGTGCCACCCACCTGGACGTTTTCATGCGGGAAACCGCCGCGCCCCAGTGCCAGTTTCGCCCCGGGAAAGGCCAGGCCGATGTCCGCCAATGCCGCCGGCCGGCCGTCGGGCCGGTTCACGGACACCGTCGTCACCGCCGCCGGATGCATGGTCACGTTCAACTCCACGTCGCCTTCGTCCGCGGCGATGACGCGGGAGACGAACGGCGTGTAACCATCCGCGATGAATTTCAAAATGTAACCCGGATTGTTCGGGCCGCCCAAGACCCCTTCTTCGAACGTGTGCGAATACGCGCCGCCCGAATAATCCAGCCAGAAGCGCCCGATGGTGCTCCAGTTCGCATTCGTCGTGTGGGTGATGGGGTTGACCACCGGCCAGCCCTGGGCGATGCGGAATTTTGGGATGCGTTCACCCGTCGTCTGGTCGCACACCGTGCCATGCACCACCAGCGCGGTCTGCAGCGTGATGAGGTGTTCCTCGTTATCCGGCCGGACCATGATATCGCTCGTGCGCAGGAAGCCCGTGGCGTAGGCGGTCATGTTCATCTCCACATCCGGCGCATTGGTCAGCACGGCGCGGCCGTCCTTGTCGGTGGTCGGGGTGAAATCGACCTGCACGAGGATGTTCGTTTCCGGGTAACGCTGGTTGATGCAATCGTACCAGACTCTGGCGCCGGGGATGGGCGTGCCGTTGCTATCCACGACGCGCAGGCGCAGGGTTTTTCCAGCCGTCAGGACCAGCCGGATGGGTTCGGCGTTCTCCGCCAGGTCCGCCTCCACCGTCGTGGCGGCAAACCCCTTGGCCTCGGCGGTCACCATTTGTTTGCCCGGCTGGCAGCCGGCTATCTCAAAGGTGCCGTCGCCCTGCGATTTGCCGGTGCGTTTCTCCGACGTGCTCATGTACCCGACCATGACATTCGCGTCCGCCACCGGATTGCCAGCACCATCCACCACGATGCCGCGGACGGTCAGCGCCCGGCCGAGATGGAAGACATGCGTGCCGTCCCGCAGTTGCTTTTCCACCGCCGGGTCGCGACCCGCAAACACCAGGCCCGTGGCCACATAGTTCGAATGGCTTGCGCTGCCGTAGATCGTCGGGATCGTTTCCTCGGCCATGCGGTTGATGCGCCATTTGCCGCTGTCATCCGTGGTGGTCTCGATCCATTGGAAATGGTGGTTCTGCGGGGTCTTGACGATGGACGGGTCATCCGGGTTGTTCCAGCCCACCTTGGCGCCGGCCACCGGCTTGCCGTCCGCATCCACCACGGTGCCACCGATCGCCACCGGCCAGTCCACGCGGAGCACATAATTCGTGGGGATCACCTCGCCGTTCGGCGGACGCCAGAGCAGTTGCGTGTCGGCAAAACCATCCTTGCGCGTGGTCAACTCCAGCTCCGAGATGTTGGTGGGATAATCCACATCGACCTCGCCGAAGCGGTCCGAGACGAACTGCTTATTTTT